>JBIOFT010000066.1:0-19882 GCA_044447375.1 Terriglobales bacterium
CGCTCCTGCGGATAGAGCGGCGTCAGGTTGTCGAACAGGATCTTGTTGCGTGCCTCGTCCGGAGACTCGAAGTTGACCGCCTCGATCTTGACCAGGGCGAAGTACTTCTCACCCTCGTGCGGCGGCCGCACCTGTCCGCTGATGGTGTCGCCGGTCTTCAGGTCGAACTTGCGGATCTGCGAGGGGGAGACGTAGATGTCGTCCGGCCCCGGAAGGTAGTTGTAGTCAGGGGAGCGCAGGAAGCCGTAGCCGTCGGGCAGGATCTCCAGCACGCCCTCGGCGAAGATGTGGCCTTCCTTCTCGCTTTGCGCCTGCAGGATCTTGAAAATGAGGTCCTGCTTGCGCAGCCCGCTGGCGCCGGGCAGATCGAGCGCGCGCGCGATGCGGGTAAGTTCCTGGATGTTCTTTTCTTTAAGCTCCGCGATAGTCATGTTCACCTACGGGAAGTAGATTGATTTTGAGGAGGGGTCAGTTCGACCTGGCGATGCAAAATTTAGGGAATCAGTACCAAATAAGGGAATCAGTTCAGCGGGCGCGGGCGCGCCGCGGACCTTCTATTATGCAGCGCGCCGCTGTGCCTCGGCAACCCTTCCGGATTGCGCCACGAGGCGGGTGGGCGACTCGCTGTCGGCGAAGCGCTCAAAGACCTCGTTCATGGTGTCCTGGATTCGTGTGTTCGGCTTGTGGAACTTGCGCGTAGCTTTGGACGCAACCTGGCACAAAAGATACCGGTTCTGCACCGTACGCAGTGCATCGTAGATCAGTTCAGAGCGCATTTCCTTGATTCCTCTCCTCGGGACCCTGGTTCCCTGTTTACCAGCCGGGCACCTAACCCCAATTCCAGACGCTCACCGCGCAACCACTCCGACAGCTAACTGATTGTTAAAGCTGGCTTTATTCCTGGAGAATGAGTCTCGGCGACACTAGATAGATGCCTGCGGCAGGCTCAAAGTTGCTTCTTTACTCAACTTTACAACCAAGCTTGCCAGCTACCCCTGAGCCGGTTCGATCCGACCCAACTTCATCTCAACATACAAAGAATCACTTTGCTGGTCAAGAAGATTCTTGGCCAGGGGGGTAACACATTGATTGCCACAGAGGCACAGAAGGGATTTGGCCATCGGCTGATCGGATCATCGGGTCATTAGTTTGTGACCTTCCTCGGTACGGGTCTGAGATCACCCGATGACCCGATCTCCAGATCACCAGATCCTTGTGTCTCTGCGGCTATCTAGGTCCAGTACGTCCGATCCAGCGTCCGGTACTGGATCGCTTCTGCGATATGCCGCGAGTCCAACGCCTCCACGCCGTCCAGGTCGGCGATTGTCCGCGCGACCTTCAGGATCCGGTCGTGGGCGCGGGCGCTCAGGCCCTGCTGGGCCATGGCGCGCTCCAGCATACGTTCGCAGTCGGGAGTGAGGTCGCAGTGGGCCCGAATCTGCCGCGGCGACATCTGCGCGTTGCAGTAGATGGGCTCGCTGGCCGTCTTGAAGCGCTGCAGTTGCCGCTCACGGGCGCGTATCACCCGTTCGCGGATGTGGCCGGAGCCCTCGGGCGAAGCTACGCCGCGCAGCTCTTTGTACCTCACTGCCGGCACGTCGATGTGGATGTCGATGCGGTCGAGCAGCGGCCCCGAGATCTTGGACACGTAGCGCTGGATCATCGGCTGGGTGCAGTGGCAATCGCGCGAGGGGTCGTTGAGATACCCGCACGGGCAAGCGTTCATGGCCGCCGCCAGCATGAAGCGGGCCGGGAAGGTGAGCGACATGGCGGCGCGCGCGATCGAAACGGTTCCGTCTTCGAGCGGCTGCCGCAGGACTTCGAGCACGTTGCGCGGGAACTCGGGCAGTTCGTCGAGGAACAGCACGCCGTTGTGCGCGATCGAGACCTCGCCCGGACGCGGCACCGCGCCTCCGCCGATCAGACCGGCGTCAGAGATGGTGTGGTGCGGCGCGCGATACGGACGCGTCCCCACCAGCCCGGCGCCGGAATCGAGCACCCCGGCCACGCTGTGGATCTTGGTGGTCTCAATCGCCTCCTCGAACGTCAGCGGCGGCAGGATGGTGGGAATGCGCTTGGCGAGCATGGTCTTGCCCGAACCCGGCGGGCCGATCATGAGGATGTTGTGTCCGCCGGCAGAGGCCACCTCGAGCGCGCGTTTGGCGGTCTGCTGTCCGCGCACGTCTTTGAAGTCCACGGTGAACTGCTGCGCCTCGTTCAGCAGGGCATCGGTCTGGACGCGCAGCGGAGCAGCGCCATTGCCTTCGCCCGCGTTGAGCAGGTTGACCACGTCCAGCAGCGACCGCACCGGGAAGACGTCCACGCCGCTGACCACCGCAGCTTCGCGGGCGTTGACCTCGGGGACGATGAGGTTGCGAATCTTCCTGGCGCGCGCCTCCACCGCGATGGGCAGCGCGCCGCGGATGCCGCGCACCCCGCCATCGAGCGACAGTTCGCCCACCAGCAGGTAGTCCACCACTTCCTTGCGCGTGAGCGCGCCGTACGCTCCCAGGATGCCCATGGCCATGGGCAGGTCGAAGCCCGAGCCTTCCTTCTTAATGTCGGCGGGAGCGAGGTTGACGGTGATGTGCGTGGGCGGGATGTCGTAGCCGCAGTTCTTCAGCGCCGCGCGGATGCGCTCCCGGCTCTCGCGCACCGCCGCATCGGGCAGCCCGACGGTCATGAAGTGGTCGCCGTCGTTCAGTCGGACGCCGGAGACATCCACCTCGACCTCGATGATGTTGGCATCGATGCCGTAGACGGCAGCGCTGAGTGTCTTGAACAGCATGGGGAGCCGCCGAGTATACCGACGACCGCCCAGGCCGCAAGAGGCTGTTCTACTCTATGTATTCTTAACCGCCGAGACGCAGAGAACGCCGAGAGACCCATGGAAAGGAACAACCTCGGCGCGCTTGGCGTCTCGGCGGTGGTTCACAGGGATGCGACGTGGTCACGCCCTATAGCGCGGCGGCCGGATGCCGTTCAGGCGCATGTACACGGCGCTCTCTCCGCGATGATACGTGGCGTGATCGAGGAGAAAGCGAACCACCCGGCCCTTCGAGAACGGACGGTTCTCCAGGAACTGCACCCGCAGATCGAGGTCAACGTCGGTCAGGTCAGCGGCGCCGCGGTGCACGTAGGTAAACGACTCGCGCATGAGCGCCACCACGTCCGCCCGGGACTTTACCGTTTCTTTGCCGGCTTCGCTGAACATGACGGTGGGTTGCGTCTTGTCCTGCACGAAGACCTCGAACAGGCTGCGCACCGACTCGGCGATGTGCACCATCTGCTGCCCGAAGGTGCGCTCCTCGGCCACGGGCCGAAAGCTGTAAAGCTGCTCCGGCATCGCCTCGGCGCACTCCACGGCGCAGGCGCGCGCCAGGCTGATCTCATCCATGAACTCAGAGACGGAATCGGCGGTGGGACCGCGCCGCAATCCGGGACGGGGATACCCGCCGCGCTCCGACTGCGGCCACATCGCTGGCGCACACCCGGCCACGAGGCCCAGTACCGAAGCGCGCAGCAGCGCACGCCGGGAGAGAAAGGACATGGTGACTCCCCTATCTGCTTTACGAAAAGAATCCTCGAAAGGTTCAGTGGATTTTATCCCCTTAGTCGCGACTTCGAATAGATTGCGTCCGCGACATCAGATCCACCTCCGAGCCGCCGAGGACGCTGAGATAGCGAAATCAAATTATGATTCTCAGCGCACTCGGCGTCTCGGCGGTGAAATTCCGTCGCCCTGGTCGCGATCGCCGTGAGAGCATCGTCGCTCTCGACGTACATCGCGCGAAGGTACCGGCGCGTTCCGATTTTTCTCTTGACATCGTTTTTCATTGACTCTATACATTCAATCAAGAGCAACGGCACGTCAGTTGCATTCCATGAAGAATGGAAGGGAGAATAGAACCATGGCAACGAAGAAGGGTGGCAAGAAAAAGGGCGGCAAGAAGAAGCACTAGTCGCCCAGCCCGATTCGGTAAGAAGGGGACGCCCGGCAAGCGTCCCCGATTTTTTTGGGCGATCGTTTTCAACCCTCCGCCGCGCCCAGCGCCCGCTTTTCCCCGTCCAGCGGCAGTTCCGGCTGGCTCATCCCCGCACCCGCAAGGTTGTGTACGCGGTTTTCCAGTTTGGCCAGCGCGCGCGTGCTGTCGTCGTAACTCTTGCCCGCGTTCTTCAGGTGCGTGCCCAGCTTGTCGTAGACGTCGGTGAACTTTTCCAGCTCGAAGCGCAGCGATTCCATCTGCCGCAGGATCGATTCCGCCTGCTGGCTCACGTGCAGGCTCTTGAGTCCGACCACGATGGTGTGCAGGTAGGCGTAGAGCGAGTTGGGCGATACCGGCATGACGCGTTTCTGCGCGCAGTATTCGTAGAGTCCATTGTCGTCTTCGTCGCGGATGATGGCTTCGTAGTAGACGTTTTCCGCGGGGATGTACATGAGCGCGAAGGGCAGCGTGCCTTCGGCGGGCTGGATGTACTTGCTGGTCTCGTCCACGCGCTTGCGGACATCTTTCAGGAACTCGCGGCGCGCAACTTTTTTCTCGTCATCGGTCCCGGCGGCGGCGATCCGCCGGAAACTCTCCAGCGAGAACTTGGAATCGATGGCCACCATTCCCTGCGGGAACAGCAGCACCGCGTCCACCTTCTCGCCGGAAGAGAACGCATACTGCATCCGGTACTGCTCACGCGCGAACACCATGGCCAGCAGGTTCTCGAGTTGCTCTTCGCCGAAGCCCCCGCGCAGCTTGGGCGCGGTGAGGATGTGCTGCAGATCGGCAATGGACTTCGACAGCTCCGCCAGATGCCGCGCCTGCTCGCTCATGCCGCCCACCTGCTTCTGCAATGCGGCGAAGATGTCCTGCACGCTCGCCATGCGGTCGTTCACTTCCTTGGACGTCCCACTCATCGCCTTCACGTTCTCGTTCAGACGATCGCCAAGCTGGCGGTTCATCGCTTCCAGGCGCTCGGCGACGTTGCAGTTGACGGCCCCCAGCGCCTTCTGCACGTTGTCGCCCATGCCCTCGATCTGCTTGCTGAACACGTCGACCACGTGGGAGACGGATCGATCCGTGCTCTCGCGCAGGACATGGAAGTCGTTGCGCAGGGCCTCGAGTGCTTGCGGGTCGGAGGGCGCCGGACGCCGCAATACCAGGACCACCGCTACCACAGCGATCAGCGCGAGAAGCACGGCGGCGAACGTCAGTACGACAGCCAGCATCAGTTCACCCCCGCGGCCTGCACCTGGATCTGGTAAAGCCTCTCCTCGGTCGCAGGGCAGAGGTTGCGATAAGCGCACCATCCGCAGTGGAAGCCGGGCTTGGGATCGAAGTTGCCGGAAGCGATCTCGGCGGCCACCTCGGCGACGCGCTGGCACGCCTCCGCGAGTTGCCGCGGGTCGCGTTTGCACGCAACCTCGGTGTTGTCGGCCAGGTTGTAGAACACGAGCCGCTCGGCGTCGTAATCCCACTTCTCGCGCGCCGCGAGCGCGTAGATGGAAAGCTGCAAGCTCCTCCTGGCGTGGTCCTCGGTGCGCGGCTTGCCGGTCTTGTAATCAATGATCGCGACGCGGTTGCCGGCGATGCGGTCGATGCGGTCCAGGCGTCCCTTCACGCGCACTCCTCCGAGCGTAATTTCGAAGCTGCGCTCGGTTCCGACGACATCGGCCGGCGGAGCGGCCTGTTGCAGGCGTACGAACTCGCGCAACTGCTTTGTCCCTTCCTTCTCGTAAAGCTCGCGCTGCACCGGATCGGCGAACCCGGCATCCGCCAGTCCCTCGCGCAGCAACGCGAGCACCTCGTCTCCGTTCTTGGGGCGACCGGCGCGCAGCGACTCGTAGTAATCGCGCAGCAGAGTGTGGATCAGGTGGCCGTACTGCATCTGCGCCGCGACCTCGCCGGGAAGGTTCCAGAAACGCTCGATCTTGAACCGCAGCGGGCACGTCTCGTATTTCTCGATGGCGGTGGCGCTCAACGCGCCGTCAAAAACGTATGGCGACGGTGGCGGATTGAGCAGCCACGCGCCCACGCCCGGGCCGGCCGCGACCGCTGCCGCGGCGAGATCGATGGTGAAGGGAGCGGCTTCCCTCTTCGACCAGTAAGGACGCGCGTCGCGATCGTCCATCAGGTCGCGCACGAAGCCGGTGGGACGAGGAATGCGGGCGCGGCTGGGACGCGCGCACAGCGTCAGCGTCTCCCGCGCCCGCGTCATGCCGACGTAGAACAGCCGCCGCTCCTCTTGTTTGTGGATCTCCTTGTCGTCGCCTTCGGCAACCAGCCCGCGCCGAAGCTGCTGGGGAAACTCGAAGAGCTTTTCGCGGAAGCTGGTGGGAAACGAATTCTGGTTTGCGCGCAACATGAAGACGTGGTCGAACTCCAGTCCTTTGGCGGCGTGCGCGGTCATAAGCTGCACCACGCTTGGGTCCGAACCCTCATCGTCAGTCGGGACGGCGACAATGCCGCCGGCCTCGGGATAGTGGTCCATGTACGAGAGGAAGTGGGACAGCTCGCCGTTGCCCGCCACTGGCTTCTTGGTCCAGTCGAGGACGAACTTCGCGAATGCAAGCACCGGCGGCGCGTTCCGGTCAAAAGCAAAACGCTCGAGCACGAACATCAGAACCGCGGCGGTGTTCATGCCCTTCATGCGCGCTGTCGCCCAAGCTTCCTCCACGGTGGCCACCACCTCGCTGCCGCCCGGGACCGCCTCCAGGACGCTGACGAAGTCGGCATCCTTCCCCGCATTCTTGAGCGCCTGGCGCAAGGCTTCGGCATCCACGTGGAACATCGGGAGGGCGGCCACCCGGAACAAGCTGCCGCTGTCAGCCATGGAAGCCAGCACCCGCAGGCAGGCCAGCAGGTCGCGCACCTCGGGCGTCTCCAGCGCGTTTAGCCCGACCACTACGAATGGGGTATGGCGTGCCACCAGCTCGCGTACCAACAGGTTGCGGTGAGCATGCTGGCGATAGAGAACGGCAATGCGCGGGCTCCGCGGTTCCTTCGCGCCATCGCGCCGCTTGCCGGGCGCGCGATGCAACTCCTCGATGCGGCCGGCTACATCGAACGCTTCCTGCTCGTCGCTCTTTGCGGCAACGATCTCCACCGGGAACTTGGGAAGCAGCTCTCCCTGCTGTTGGTCGCGCAGGTCGCGCGCGGATTCCAACCGCTCGCGCTCGACGCCGGCGGGCGCGACCGAGGGATTGCAGCGGATCACGGCGTGCGCGCATTTCAGTATCGGAGTTCGTGAGCGCTGATTCTCAATCAGTGTGACGCGCTTGGTTTTGGGGAACCGGTGCGCGAATTCCTGGAACGCCGCCGAGGAGGCGCCGCGGAAGCGGTAGATCGCCTGGTCGGGATCTCCGACCGCGAAAAGATTCTGCTCGGTACCGGCCAGAAGCTGCGCCAGTTCGATCTGCGCCAGGTTAACGTCCTGGAATTCGTCGAGCAGCAGGAAGCGCGTGCGGCGCTGCTCCGCTGTTCGCAACGGTTCGTCATTCCGCAACAATTCCAGCGCGCGCGTGATCATGTGGGCGAAGGCGCCGAGGTTCTCGTCCGCAAGCATCTCCTCGACCTTCTGGAAGGCGCCGGCGATCTCGTTGCAGCGAGCCAGCACCTCGTCGCGCGGCATGCCCTCGGCTTGCTTCGAGCTTACGACGCGCGGCAGCGCCGCATTCGCCATACTCAGGCCGGCCACGTATTTCCGGTAATCGGCTGGACTCACGACTTCGTCGTGGCAGCGGTCGAAGAACTCGAGCAGGGCATCGAGAAACTGGCCCGGGCTGGCGGCGCGGATATACCAGCTCAGACCGAGATCGGAGATGCGCTGCCGCAAGTAGATCCAAAGGTCCTCCGGCATGAGCAGGCGGAAGTCCTTTCCTGCGCGCTTCAGCAAATCGTTGCAGTAGGCATGGAAGGTCATGGAGCGCAGCCCGGCGCAATTCATGCCCGCCAGCGCCTGGCGCACACGCGCGCTCATCTCGTTGGCGGCGTTGTCGGCAAAGGTGAGGGCGAGGATCTCGTCCGGACGCGCGTGCCGGTCGCGGATCAGGCGCGCGATACGCTCTACCAGCACGCTGGTTTTGCCGGTGCCGGCGCCCGCCACCACCAGCATGGGTCCGTGGACGTGTTCGATGGCCTGGAGCTGCCGCTGGTTGAAGGTGACAGACACAGATTTGTGAGGTGAATCGCCTGGAGCAATTCATTATCGGAGAGTATCCGGCGAGCGGCAACTGCGAAGTCTGTGGAAAAGGGCGGGGGCAGCGGTTCAGCATCCCCAAAACTGGTGTCTTCTATACAAGATGTTGTATAGGGACCCCGAACGATTGATTTGAAAGGGTGCGGCTTCAGCCGCACCGTCACTGCTCTTTACCAATTGTCGTCCCGAGCGGACGCGCGACGTGAGCTTGCGAACGGAGCGCGAGTCGAGGGATCTGGATTTTTTCTTTTTACAACTGCATATCCCTCGCGTCGGGCTCGCCTCGCGGAGCCTCGGCTCACGCTAGCTCGGGATGACAATTCAGGAAGGCTGCCACGGCGCGGCTGGAAGCCGCGCCCTTTCAAAGCTGCCCCATTCGATGCACACCATCCATGAAGGCTGTGCAGTCGAGAGAAAGCATGCGAAACGCCAATAGACCGACCCACGTAACCCGGGGGAACGTTTTCGACGATCTGTTCCCGCCCCAGAAGGCGGCGGCGTTGAAGGTGAAGGCAGACCTCTACGACGCGATCCTCAGGTGTGCGCGCCGCTACTCACAAAAACAACTGGTGGTGATCCTCGAAGAGCCGCAGCCGAGAATAAGTGAGCTGTTGAACGGGAAGATCGCCAAAGTCAGCATCGAAAAACTGCTGATCTACGCTGAGCTGTTAGGGATGGAGCCGAGGGTATTGGCCCCTCAGAAGCGCAAGCCTTACCATTACGCAGAACTGGCCGCGTCTCGGTGACGCAAGAGTCACCAGTCTGAACGCAAAGTAGCGCCGCGGTACCTTCCTACAGCAGTTCTGCAATGACTATGCTCACCGCCGCGATGGCCGCGGTCTCAGCGCGCAGGATGGTGGGTCCTAGCGAGGCTGCGATCCACCCGTGCTCGCAGAACGCGCGCTCTTCTTCGCCAGTCCAGCCGCCCTCCGGACCGACCGCAAGCGCGACCGATCCCTTAAAGCCCGCGACCGCCTGCTTGAGCGCGACTTGCTCTTCGGCTTCTGAGAGGATGATGCGGCGTTCCGCCGGGACCGACAAGACTTCCTCGAACCGCGCCGGCGCGGCGATCTCCGGCGGCGCGGCGCGGCGCGACTGCTGAGCCGCTTCGCGGGCGATTCGGCGCCAGCGTTCGACGCGTTTCACCGCTGCCGACGCAAGATGCGAGTCCGTCCGCTTGGCGATCAGCGGCACCACGCGCGCGACGCCCAGCTCTGTGGCCTTCTCGATCGCCCACTCCATGCGATCGAACTTGAAGATCGCCAGCAGCAGCGTGATGTCGGGGAGCGCGGCTGCCGGCAGTTCCTCGCCGAGTTCAAACTCGACTTTCTCCGGCGTGACGGAAATGATGCGGCCACGCCGCACCCGCCCCTCGGCCGCGATATCGAATTCCTCGCCGACGCGCGCCCGCAGAACGCGGGCCAAGTGCTCGGCCTGGGTGCCGACCAGCACAGCGCGGCTGCCGGAGACCTCGTCAGCAATCCAGCGGCGGCGCGTCATCGGAACCGCTATCCAAAGATGTCTTTGACCTTGCTGAGCAGGCTGGGGCGTTCGGGCTTGTTTTCGACGCGGGTGATGGCATCGATCTCCGCCAGCAGTTCACGCTCGCGTTTGGTGAGGCGGGTGGGAGTCTGCACCACGATGCGCACTATCAGGTCGCCTTTTCCGTGCCCGTTGAGCACAGGGACGCCTTTGCCGCGGATGCGCAGTTCCCTGCCCGACTGTGTGCCTTCGGGAATCTTGAGCAGGTGTTCGCCGTCGAGCGTCGGCACCTTCAGTTCGACGCCCAGCGCCGCCTGCGGAAATGAGATAGGCAGCACGCAGTAGAGGTCCTTGCCGTCGCGCAGGAAAAACTGGTGCTCCTTCACATGCAGCACCACGTACAGGTCGCCCGGCGGGCCACCGTGCACTCCGGCATCGCCGAATTCGGAGTAGCGGATGCGGGTACCGTCTTCCACGCCTGCCGGAACTTTCACCTCCTGCACGCGCTCGCGAGTCACAAAGGCCTGGCCTTTGCAGTGCAGGCAGGGATCGCTGATCACGCTCCCGGCGCCGTGGCAGGCCGGACACGTCCGCGAGACGCTGAAGAATCCCTGCTGATAGCGCACCTGCCCGCGCCCGGCGCAGGTCGCGCACGTGCTCGGAGCTTTCCCCGCGGCTGCGCCCGTCCCCCGGCACTGTTCGCAGGCCTCCTGGCGGCGATACTTGACCGTGCCTTTGGCGCCAAAGACGGCTTCTTCGAACTCCAGGCTGAGGTCGGCGCGCAGATCGGCGCCGCGCTGGGCCCGGCTGCGGCGGCGTCCGCCGCCCTGGCCGAAGATGTCGCCGAAGCCAAAGAAATCGCCGAACACCTCGCCGAAGTCGCGGAAGATAACGTCGGCATCGAAGCCGGCCCCGCCCCCTAGCCCGCCGACGCCGGCGTGGCCAAAGCGGTCGTACTGCGCCCGCTTCTGCGCGTCGGCCAGCACCGAGTAGGCCTCACTGGCTTCCTTGAAGCGATCCTCCGCGGCGGGATCGCCGGGATTGCGGTCCGGATGGTGCGCGAGCGCGAGCTTGCGGTAGGCGCTCTTGATCTCCTGCTCGCTGGCGTCGCGGGCGACGCCCAGCACTTCGTAGTAGTCGCGTTTTGCGTTAGTGGCCAGAGTGTTCTTCCCGGTTTACTTGTTGGGATTGCGGGCGACGCGCACCATCGCCGGACGCAGCAGGCGATCCTTGAGCTTGTATCCGCGCTGCAGTTCCTCGAGCACGGTGTTGTCGGCGGCGTCTGAAGTATCGACCACCTCGACCGCCTGGTGCAGGTGCGGATCGAAAGGCTCCCCGGCCGCGGGGATGGGACGCACGCCCAGTTTCGCCAGCGCGTCGTGGAACTGCCGGTTGATGAGTTCGATGCCGCGGAAGTTCTCGTCGCCGGCGTGGGCCTCGAGCGCGCGGTCAAAGCTGTCCAGCATGGGCAGCAGCGCCTTGATGGCGTCGGCGACAGCGTACTCGCGAAACTCCGACTGCTCGCGGGCGGCGCGCTTGCGCGCATTATCGAATTCCGCCTGCAGGCGCGCCAGGCGGTCCAGGAGGACGTTACGCTCCTCGCGCAGCGTCTTGAGCTCGTCTTCCGCGCCGGCCGCCGCCGGCCGATCCGCGGTTTTTTCCTCGAAACCGTCTTCCTCGGCCGCGGGCAGTTCGTGCTCCGCGTCGAGGTTTTGCACGTCCGTCTTTCCGTTCCCTTTTGCCATGACAACCACTATTCCTTCTCGTTCAGAATCTTGTCGAAAAGCTGCGCGATGTACGACACGGCAGTGATGCTGTGCTGGTAATCCATGCGCGTCGGACCAATCACCGCCAGCGACCCCACCACTTCGTCGCCCACGTGCGCCGGCGCGCCGATGAGCACGAAGTTGCGCATCTGCGGCTCCGCTTCTTCCAGGCCGATCACCACCCGCACCGCTTCCTGCCGCGCATCAACGTAGGCGGAGAGCAGTTCGACCACCCGCTCCTTCTCTTCCAACAGGCACAGCATTTCGCGCACGCGCTCCCTGTCCTCCTTGCTGGCCACCAGATTGGCCACGCCTTCCACGAACACGGTCTGCGCCGCCGGCTCCAGGCCGAGAGCGCCGCTGCGCTGCAGTTCCTCGATGGACTGCATCAGCCGGTCGTACTCGCTGCGTTCGCTCTGCAAACGGCGGTCGATCTCCGCCCGCACCGCATCGATGGTCCATCCCCGAAAATTCTCGTTGATGTAGCGGGCCGCGGTCTCCAGCTCCAACTGCGAAAAATCGCAGGCCGTGCGCAGCACCCGGTCGCGCACAAGTCCCGACCTCGCGACCACCACCGCCAGCACCTTGTTCGCCGCCAGCCGCGAGAAGTACACGTGATCCAGCGCGTTGCGCGGGCCGGTGGCCGTCACCGCCACGCCCACGCCGCTCGAAAGCAGCGACAGCACGTGCGAAGTGCGTTCCATGAACTCCTGCACATCGCCGACCCCGTGGAAATACTTCTGGATGGCGCCTTCGTCGGCCTGGGAAATGTGCGCTTGCCCGGTGAGCTGCTCCACATAATAACGATAGGCCTGCGCCGTCGGCACCCGGCCGGCCGAGGTGTGCGGCTGCTCCAGGTAGCCAGCGTCGGACAGGTCGGCCATCACGTTGCGGATGGTGGCCGGACTGATCCCTTCCTTACTTGCGCGAGACAATGTCCGCGACCCCACCGGCTCGCCCGTGGCAATGAACGTCTCCACGATGGCCGTCAGGATCTCGCGTTCACGCTGTCCGCTGGGCCCCGCCTGCGCCATTTTTGCCATGCACCAAAAGCTGCTAAAGCACTACCCTAGTTGATGTAGCCCCTGTCATCCTGAGCGAGGGAGGCTCCCGCGCGTTTTGTCCAGCGCGGGAAACCCGAGTCGAAGGATCTGGGTCCTCTTCGTGGGCACTCCAACCATGAATGTGCTCTAAACCTTTGCCTCACAATTACTTACATTCAAGGCTCGCAGCCTTACCCTTGCTTAGATTCTAGGATGTGAGTCGGGAGCTGTCAAGTTTGGCGCTCTCGGCTTCGGAGTGCCAAACCCCTGGCTCCCTCCTTACTATTGGATTCGGATCACGGGCTCCGGGGTGCTAGTGCGCAAGTCTTCCAGGCCGGCGATGACCCGGCGGGCGAACTGGTAGAAGGACTTGGCGTGCGGATAATCCTCGCCGCCCAGGGCGACCGGATGCCCGGTATCGCCGCCCTTGCGAATCTCCGGATCGAGTTCCACCGCGCCGAGATAAGGGATGCCGAACTGCTTTGCGGTGCGTTCCACGCCGCCGGTCGAGAAGATGTCGATCTGCTTCCCGCAATGCGGACACGTGAAGAAGCTCATATTCTCCACAATGCCAGCGATCTCGACCTTCACTTGGCGAAACATTTCGATGGCCTTGCGCGCGTCCTGGAGAGAAACATCGGAGGGCGTCGAGACCACGATCGCGCCCGTGAGCGGCACCGTCTGGATCAGCGAAATGGCCACGTCGCCGGTCCCGGGCGGCAGGTCAATCACCAGGTAGTCCAGCTCGCCCCACTCCACCTGCTGCAGGAACTGCTTGATGATGGAGTGCAGCATGGGCCCGCGCCATACCAGAGGCTTGTCGCCGGGATTGAGCATTCCCACCGAGAGCACCCTGACGCCGAAAGCTTCCAGCGGCTCGATGCGGTTCTCGCCCACCACGCGCGGCGTGGCCGTGGTGCCCATCATCAGCGGAACGTTAGGACCGTAAACGTCGGCGTCGAGCAGGCCGGTGCGATGTCCCAGCTTGGCCAACGCCAGCGCCAGGTTGACCGCAATGGTGGTCTTGCCGACACCGCCCTTGCCTGACCCAATGGCGACGATGGTCTTCACGCCGGGCAAAGGTTGCGGCCCAACCGGCTGTCCAAAATCTTGATGCGGATGAGAGCTCAAAGGGCACCTGCCACGATGGAGATGATGGCCGAATTCTGGATTATACGATGCGTGGGGCAGGAGCATCGATTCCGGGGCCGAGGTAACCGCGGCGGGGGCTCCAGACCGAGCGATCGTTAGAATAAATCGGAGTGCGTTCCGGTGCGGACCAGGTACAGATCGTCGCCCTCGATTTTGTAGATCAGGAGCCAATCCGATTCTATGTGGCAATCCCGGTAATGCTTCCAGTCCCCACTGAGTGGATGGTCTTTGTATCGGGGCGGCAAGGGCTGGCCTGCTGCCAGGAGCAGGATCAACTCGCGCAACTTCGATAGATCCTTGCCGCGTCGCTGAGCCAGTTTCACATCACGTCGAAACTGCGCACCGCGAATTAGGTTCCTCACGGCCTAGATTCCCAGGTCCTTGAACAGCGCGCCGGCAGTCTTGAAGCGCTTACCTCGGCGCCGGTCCGCCGCCTTCATTGCTTTAACGGTGGTTGGGTTTGGGACCTTCACCTCAAACGGGAGCGCCTTCTCCGCAGCCACGCGTACCAGCAACATGCGGACGGCGTCGGAGACCGACAGGCCCATTTCCGCCAGGGTTTTCGCGGCCTTTGCCTTCACCTTGTCGTCCACGCGGATATGAACCATCGTCGTTGCCATGCCGAAAACCTCCGAGATACATTGTATCTCAAAATGGCCAGCCGGGCTCATGTGGGGCGGGCGCCCCCACCCGCCAGGGCCAAGGCCCGTAGGGCCGATCGAAATTAGCCCAGGACTTCCAGTCCTGGGTAGCGATCAAAATACGTTTTGAGCCCCGGAGGGGCGACAGATTCTTTGAAGGGGCGCGGCTTTCAGCCGCGCTGTAACTGGACCCTTCGTGGCAATGTCATCCCGTGCGCTGGGCGAGCTAAGCTTGCCTGCCCGCGGGCCGCGCTCGGCTCTCGTCTGGACCCGTAACCAAGGACCAGGTATCCTGGCCCGCTTATGCCGGCCTACTACCGTGCATCCTTACAGGAGTTCGCACGCGCGTCACAATCAGAGGTTGAGGCGACTCTTGCTGAGCAGAATGCAAGAGCGGCATTTCCGCTGGAACCGGAGGCATTGTTTGCGTGGAAGGCCCAACTGCCGGAACTTCAAAATGCCGCCCGTTGGCTCCTCCAAGAGGTGCCTGACTCGCCATTCTGGTCGATGCTTCTCGAATACCCTATTCCCCGCGTGGGTAAGCGAATCGATGCGGTTGTACTAGCGCGCGACATCATCATCGTTATTGAAAGTAAGACGGGCGCTGCGCCTACATCGGCGGTCAGACAAGTCGACGATTACGCACTGAACCTTGCTTGCTTTCATGAAGGAAGTGCTCACCGACTCATCATCCCACTGGTCGTCGCCAATGCTCGAGTCTACAGGCGAAGCGAGCGAACGGCCTTCGACCATTTGATCGAGCCTTGCATGTTCGCCACATTCTCGGAGATCGGACCGGCCCTCCAGCAAGTTGTGTCCAGCTACGCGAAGCAGGACACCCAGCTCGATGCTCATGCTTGGGACGAAGCACAATTCAAACCGATTCCGCCGATTATCGATGCCGCAGTCGCCCTGTATTCGAACATGAACGTCTTCGAGATTGGGCATTCGTGTGCGGCCCACGAGGATCTTGAGCGAACAACCAAGACGCTGGTCAACACCGTATCAGCGGCTCGCCAAAATGGCAGTAAGACGATCTGTTTTGTCACCGGCGTTCCCGGAGCAGGGAAAACCCTGGTCGGGCTAAATGCCGTTCATGAACCTGAAATTCGAGAGAGCGGCTCGTTCTTGTCCGGCAATGGCCCACTGGTGAGAATCATTCGCGAAGCTTTGATCCGCGACGTAACGAAACGAATGCATGTGACGCGAGCGGAAGCCAGCCTGACAGTACAGACGTTCATTCAGAACGTCCATCGTTTCGCGGATGAATTCCAGAAGAACGACAAGATTCCAAACCCACACGTAGTCGTTTTCGATGAAGCGCAGCGAGCGTGGGACCTCATCGAATCGCAACGCGCCGGTCGTGAATTGTCAGAACCACAAATGATTCTGGAGATCATGGATCGCCATCGGGATTGGGCGGTCATTGCGGCGCTTGTCGGAGGCGGCCAGGAGATCAATCGCGGTGAAGCGGGGTTAGCAGAGTGGGGTCGCGCGCTTGCCCACTTTCCCGAGTGGCACGTCGTGGCCTCACCGGAGGTGCTGCACGGTACGGCAGCGGTTGCCGGCTTCAGGCTGTTTGAAGAAGCAGATCCAAATCCCCAGCGCGTGCATGCGGATGAGTCGCTGCACCTGAAGGTTGCGCTTCGATCCATCCGCGCTCAGAGGATTTCGGATTGGGTTAACGCTGTCCTAAATGGCGAACAAGACGCGGCGCGCACGATCGCGGAGAAACTGGCCGAGCGCCCACGATTAACCCGTCGTCTGGACATAGCGAAGGCGTGGCTTACCGAAAAACGGCGTGGATTTACCCGTGCCGGCTTGGTCGGCTCGGCAGCGGCTAGCCGGTTACGGGCCGACGGACTCGAGCCCTCGTTCGACTTCCATCGCCGTTTCGACTGGGAGAACTGGTTTCTAGACGACGAGGACGACGTGCGTTGCTCATCGCGTCTGGAGGTTTTCGCCACTCAGTTCGAAGTGCAGGGCCTCGAACTCGATTGGGTGGGTGTTTGTTGGGCCGATGACTTCGTATGGAATGGCGCCTGTTGGGTGAGTAACAGATTCAACAACAAGCATTGGGCCCCTCGAAGAATGAAAACGGACGCTGATCTCCGGAAACACCAGTTCCGTATCAACGCGTACCGGGTGCTCCTGACGCGTGCACGCCAGGGAATGATCGTCTATGTACCACAACCATCCGCGCTTGACCCCAGCCGACTCCATGCGGAACTGGACTGCACCGCCGCGTATTTCTTGGGATGCGGTGCCGCTGATTTGAGTTCTAATACATCCACTCAGCCTGCGTAGCAAAACAAGCCCAGAGCTAAGCACGCGGGCTGTGCCGTCCCTACGGGACTCGGGTCCATTTTTCCCGCATACCCAGGGCTTCCGCCCTGGGCTATTTTCTGTCGGCCCTACCGGCCTCGGCGTCTCGGCGGTTTGCTTTTCATCCGCGGTCATCCGCCCCTCGACTTCGCTCGGGGCAGGCGTCCCCACGTGAAATTCTGTTTGACAAGCTGTAACCCAGTATGATATTCGTTGCTTACACCTAATCACAATAAGCTAAGTTTTCGCGGTTCGAGATTTTCCATTTGGCTTCTTTGATTTCATGCGCCCCATCCGTACCTGCTGGGAAGCGCCTCGGGGGGTACTTTTCCACAGACCTATTATCATCTGGTTAATATGCCGCCTCCGCGCGGCTTTTGCTCTTTGACAACAAAATGCCCTTGGCGGCGGGTTATGTCCTTTCGCGATGAGATCTTGCGTGTAAGTCCTTTGTTTCATGGGATCTCGTCGGATTCTCATGGGCGGAATTATATACTTGACAAACCCGAACAAAAAGCGTACAGTTGGGCTTAGTTGAGGTGGCCCATGTTCGACATCACCGCTTGTGAGCACTTCACGGATGCAGGGAAGGCGCGCGAATTCCTTGAAAAGCGTCGCTGGCCAAATGGCCCCGTCTGCCCGCACTGCGACAGTCGGGAAGCGTGGAAGATCACCGCGAAGCCGGGGAGCAAGAAGCCCGTGCGTCCGGGCGTGTACAAGTGCAAGGCGTGCCAGGAACAGTTCACCGTTACCGTCAACACAATCTTCGAGGACAGCCACATCCCCCTGCACAAATGGCTGCTAGCTTTCCATCTTCTCTGTGCGTCCAAGAAGGGGATGAGCGCCCATCAGCTTCACCGCATGTTGGGCGTGACGTACAAGACTGCGTGGTTCATGGCTCATCGCATTCGCTACGCGATGGGCCAACCATCATTCATCGCCAAACTGAAGGGGGTTGTTGAGTGCGACGAAACTTATGTCGGCGGCAAGGGGAAAACTCAGTTCAAGGGGCGTGCAACCGGCAAGACCCGGACTGCGGTTGTGTCTTTGGTGAAGCGCGGCGGGGAAGTTCGCAGCTTTCCGGTCACGCGCGTCACGGGTGAAAATCTGAGCGAGATCATTCGCAAAAACGTTGACCGTTGTGCCCATCTTTGCACTGACCAGTTTGCCTCTTACACCGACATCGGCCACATGTTCGCCGTGCACGGCACGGTGAACCACAGCGAAGGCGAGTACAGCCGTGGCTACATCCACGTCAACACTGCGGAGGGTGTGTTCGCAATCCTGAAGCGCGGCCTGACTGGCGTGTACCACCAAGTCGGGCAGCATCACCTGCATCGGTACTTGGCAGAATTCGATTTTCGATTCAACAGCCGGAAGATCAAGGACGACGAGAGGACGCTGCTCGCGCTGAATCAGGTTGCAGACAAGAGGCTGATGCTCCGGGACTCAAGCGAGCAGAAGGCCAGCTAGTAGGGCCGCCAATTCAACTGAGCTTGTTCCAAAAACAGAACATCCGCCGAAAGCGGCGGATGTAGAGCTTGAGCAGTATAAAATGTCGCTGTTCCGGGATGGCGCTGGCACGCCAGTTCCGAACCTTGCTGGTTGATTCTAGCACGGTGAGGGAATGGTATGCTCGCACTATCTATCCACGATGGAACCGATATGCACAAGCTGAGAGCTGCTAGGTATCGGCGTGAGGTGGACGAGCGCGAACTGGCGATCTACACGCCAGCCGATGCCGCTCGCTACCTAGGGATACATCCGTCTACGCTTGCAACTTGGATACACGGACGGAACTATAAGACAGCGGCGGACGTGCGCTTCTTCGCGCCCGTCATTAACATTGCCGACCCAGATAATCGCCTGCTGTCCTTCTTCAATCTCGCCGAGGCTCATGTCCTCGCGGCGTTTCGTTACGAACACCGCGTCAAATTTCCTGCCATTCGCAAGGCGCTGGACACGGTGGCGGCGAGGTATCCCTCCAAACATCCGTTGATTTCCAGGGACTTCTTCACGAATGGGAAGGATTTGTTCTTCAAAACGGCAATTGAGAACGAGAATTTGTCCACGCCTGAACAGACCAATCTGCGCGAAATAATGACCGCATTCTTGGTACACGTGGGTCGCGACAAGGACAAACTTGCTGAGCGGATATTCCCGATCATCAAGGGCCAGCCGCAAGATAAAGTTATCTCCATCGTTCATGGCGTCGCATCTGGCGCACCAATTATTGACGGTACTGGGGTACCCGTTTGGATTATTCACGGACGCAAAGAACGGGGAGAGAGCCCGATTTCCATCGCAAAAGACTTCGGGATTCCGGTAGCGAAAGTGAAGCGTGCAATCGAATACGTTGAAAACCGAGAACAAATCGCCGCGTAAGTTTCCCTACACTGTGTTCCTCGACCGGACTCACGGCAAGGCAATGGCAGCACTGCTGCGTAAGGTCGGGTTTGAAGTAAGAAGCATTCGGCAGGTGTACCCGAAGAAAAAACATGAGAACGTCAAAGACCCGGAGTGGATAGTGCGATGCGCGAAAGAGGGATGGATTGCTATTAGCGGCGACAAAAAACTCCGAAACAACGTGGTTAACAGGCAGGCAGTGATTGACGCTAAAGGCAAAGTGTTCATTCTGACGGACACAAATAGTCTTCCCGAAGAATGGGCCGCAGCCGTTATCGTGGGTCGCACAAAAATAGAAACAGTCGCTAGGAAGAATGAAGGCCCATTCTTCGCGACGATTGCTAGGGAATCCCGTAGCCACGTGTCGCACGCGAAGTTTCCGGGCCAAGAAGAGCGCGAGCGAAAGGCAAAAGAGGTTGGAACTGGAAATGGCGAACAAGAGCAAACCCGTGCCTCACATCCCCCTGAAGTTCGAGGAAGCGGTGGACGAGTTCCTGAAGGTGAAGCCGCCACCAAAGCGGAAGAAGAAGGCCGTAAAGGCTAAGGCAACACGCTAGTGACGCAACCCATCAAGAAGGTCGAGTGGGGCCCCTGCTGTTTCTGCGGCGAAGACATTCCGCAGTCAGATACGGACCCGTGCCGTCTCGAAGTGACAACTTCACAGGGGAAATGGCAAGTCTGGTTCTGTCACGCAGCCTGCTTCAAGAAGCGGATTTTCGATAGCCCAGCTCTGATGGGCATGCTCGATCCGGCCCACTTTTAGGGCAGGGTTTGTCAAAGGGATAATTCCGCTCATGGGATCTCTGTCCGCAAAGTATTGATTCTGCACGGGGGCGGTGGGAGGGGGTGGTAATTACCTAGGTACAGACCGGGGGCATCC
>JBIOFT010000067.1:0-19614 GCA_044447375.1 Terriglobales bacterium
CACTGAGCGCTATTCAGTCGCTCGCGAAGTTCGCGGCCGTGGCCTGATTCAGGGTTTGCAGCTCGACGTTCCCGCTCGTCCCATCGTCGAGCAAGCACTCGCGGAAGGCGTACTGTTCAACAGCACGCAGGACACGGTTCTGCGATTTCTTCCCCCGTTCCTGCTTCAACAGAAGCATGTGGACAAAGGCGTACGTGTCCTCAAGAAGTTGCTAAGAAAGTTGTGAACCAAAGGCCACGTAGCCCCGGACGCCTCGGGGGACCGAACGTGGGTTTCATAGATTGCGGGGAACTCCTGGGCGTCTGGAGCCGCGAGAGGGCACGGCTTCCAGCCCTGCCTTGAGTAATTGAGACCAATCGCGGCGCGGCTAAAAGCCGCGCCCCTTCAAACCAGGGCTCGGCTTCCGATTTCGTGCCTCGGTGGTGGAAGTTCAGAGAGCGTCGATGGCTAAGCGCGTCAGCGTGGACAAGACGCTGTTCATCGTCACCCTGCTGCTGGTGTTCATCGGGCTGGTGATGGTGTTCAGCGCCTCGGCGGTCATGGCGAAGGAGCGCTTCGGCTCGGCCTACACCTTCCTCTTTAAGCAGATGGTGTGGGCGGTCGCCGGCCTGATCGCGATGGTCATCGCCATGAACGTGGACTACCGCCGCTACAAGCACCCGGCAATCGTGTTCTCGCTGCTAGGCGTCACGCTTACCCTGCTGGTTGCAGTGTTTTTTCTCGACCGCTCGCATAATACGCACCGCTGGATTCGGCTCGGGCTGCTGTCCTTCCAGCCGTCGGAGCTGGCGAAACCCGCGCTGATCCTGTTTCTCGCCTATTTCCTGGAGAACCGCACCAAAGCGATGGACGACTGGCGGCAGACGCTGCTTCCTGCCGCCGTACCCATCGTGGTCTGTGCCGGGCTGATCCTCAAGCAACCTGACCTGGGCACATCGGTGGTTTGTCTCGCCATCAGCGCCATCATCCTGTTCGTCGCCGGCATGAGGATGCGCTACCTGGGCTACGCGCTGGTCGCATCAATCCCGGTGCTGTACTTGACCATCTTCCGCGTGAAGTGGCGTTACGAGCGCATCCTCGCGTTTCTCGATCCGTGGAAAGACCCGCAGGGGCGCGGCTTCCACATCATTCAATCGCTCATCGCCGTGGGCACCGGCGGGTTCACCGGCCAGGGGCTGATGGAAGGCAAGCAAAAGCTCTTCTATCTTCCCGAGCCGCACACCGACTTTATCTTCGCCGTGATTTCCGAGGAGATGGGACTGCTGGGCGCGCTGGCCGTGGTGTCGCTGTTCGCCATCTTTCTCTACCGCGGCATGCGCACCGCGCTGGCCACCGAGGACATCTTTGCGCGCTATCTGGCCACCGGCATCACCTCGATGATCGTGGTGCAGGCGGTGTTCAACATCAGCGTGGTGCTGGGCCTGATGCCCACGAAGGGGATCCCGCTGCCGTTCATCTCCTACGGCGGGTCGTCGCTGTTCGTGATGCTGGCGTGCGTGGGCGTGCTGCTGAACATCACGCAGAGCACCGACTGATATGCGCGCCGTCCTGGCCGGAGGCGGCACCGGCGGCCACGTCATCCCGGCGCTGGCCATCGCCCACGAACTGCGCGACCTCTATTCAGCCGAAGTGATGTTCATTGGCACGTCGCGCGGCATCGAGAACCGCCTGGTCCCCGCTGCCGGGTTCGGACTCCGCCTGGTGGAGGTCGGAGCGCTGAAGAAGGTCAGCATCGTCCGGCGCTTCCGGACCATGACAGCTTTGCCCGCTGCGATCTTTCGCTCGCGGAAGATCCTCAGCGAGTTCCGGCCCGACGTGGTGATCGGCGTGGGTGGATACGCCTCCGGACCGGCGATGCTGGCGGCGGCGATCTCCCGCATACCCACACTAGCATTCGAGCCAAACGTCGTGCCCGGACTGGCCAACCGCATCATGGCGCCGATTGTCTCGTCCGCCGCGGTCCATTTCGAGGAGACTCGCCGCTACTTCCGCCGCTGCCAGGTGACGGGCGTTCCCGTGCGCCGCGCGTTTTTCAATCTGCCGTCCAAGCCGGCGGGCAGTCCGCCGACGCTGCTGGTCTTCGGCGGCAGCCAGGGCGCACACGCCATCAATGCAGCCGTGATGAACGCGCTCGCAGCGCTTAGCGAGCAGGTTCCGGGAATCCAGCTCGTCCACCAGACCGGAGAGCGCGACTATAATGACGCCCAGGCGGCGTACCTGCGCTCCCAGGCCCACGCAGAGGTTTTCCCGTTCATCGAGGACATGCCGGGGATGTTTGCGCGTGCCGACCTGATCGTGTGCCGCTCGGGAGCCAGTACCGTGGCCGAGGTGACCGCGGCCGGGAAGCCGGCGATCTTCATTCCCTTTCCGCACGCGGCGGACGATCACCAGTTGCGCAACGCTGAAGCGCTTGAGCGCGCCGGAGCGGCGGTGCTGATCGCGGAGAAGGATTTGAGCAGTGAGCGGTTGGTGGACGTAGTGCGTGAGCTGTTGGGTGATCCGGCCCGGCTGGCGCGCATGTCGGAGGCGTCGCGCAAGCTGTCGCACCCCGACGCCGCGCGCCAGATCGCGCTGATGGCGGGAAAATTGGCGGGGGTGCCTGCGTAAAAACGCCACGGATTTGTGCGGATCTGTTCTTTATTGATTCTGATCCGCGTTCATCCGTGTAAATCCGTGGCTACCAACTATGTTTGCCAAGATCCAACGCGTGCATTTTGTCGGCATCGGCGGCATCGGCATGAGCGGCATCGCCGAGGTGCTGCTGAACCTCGGCTACAAGATCTCCGGCTCGGACCTGAAGCCCTCGCTGGTGACCGACCGCCTGGCCACGCTGGGCGCAATCATTTGTAAAGGCCATCGCGCGGAGAACGTCCTGGGTGCGGAAGTGGTGGTCACCAGCTCCGCCGTTACGCGCGACAACCCGGAAGTTGCGGAAGCGGGCCGGCGGCACATCCCGGTGATTCAGCGCGCCGAGATGCTGGCCGAGCTGATGCGGCTGAAGTACGGCATCGCCGTGGCCGGCATGCACGGCAAAACCACGACCACCTCGATGATCGCCGCGGTGCTGGCGGCCGGCGGGCTCGATCCCACAGTGGTGGTCGGCGGGCGCGTGGACGCCATGGGCTCGAACGCGCGCCTCGGCAAATCGCACTACCTGGTCGCCGAAGCCGATGAAAGCGACCGCTCGTTTCTCAAGCTCTCGCCCATCCTGGCGGTGGTGACCAACATCGACCGCGAGCACATGGACTGCTATCGCGACATGGCCGACATTGAGCAGGCCTTCGTCGAGTTCATGGATCGCGTCCCGTTTTATGGCCTGACCGTTGCATGCAACGACGATGACCGCCTGCGCGCGCTCCTGCCCCAGCTCCGCCGCCGGGTGATGACCTACGGCTCGCGTCCGGACTCCGATTTCCTCGTGTCGGACTCGGTGACGCCCCACGTGGACGGCCAAGAGCAGCCCATGAGCCGCTTCCGCGTGGACTATCGGAAGCAGTCGCTGGGCGAGTTTCATCTCCACGTGCCGGGGCGGCACAACATGCTGAACGCCACTGCGGCCATTGCGGTGGGCGTGGGCCTGGATGTGGCTCCGGACGCCATCCGCCGCGGGCTGGCGGAGTTTCGCGGCGTGGACCGCCGCTTCCAGTTGCGCGGCCGCGTGGGCGAGATCAGCGTGATTGACGACTACGGCCACCATCCCACGGAGATCCGCGCCACGCTGGCTGCCGCCCGCCAGTGCGGATATAAGCGCATCCACGTGGTCTTCCAGCCTCACCGCTACACCCGCACCAAAGACCTGGCCGACCAGTTTGCCACCGCCTTCGCCGACGCCGACTCGCTGTTCGTGCTCGATATCTATGCTGCCAGCGAGCCGCCCATCGAAGGCGTCACCGGCGAGCGCCTGGCGCAGCACATTGCCAGTCTGGGCAAGAGCCCCGCGACCCACGCAGCTTCCTTCGACCAGGCCATCGAGATGGCGACCGCCGCCGCGCGGCCAGGCGACATGATCCTGACGCTGGGAGCGGGCAGCGTGTCGCAGCTCGGTCCGCAAATCCTGGAGCGTCTGGAGGCGCGGCAGGCGCAGGCGATCAGCGCCGCGCCAAGCCGTTAGCAGCTTTATAATGTTGGTTTGCACTCCCCGCAAAACTTTCACGTACGAGAGGGGTTAAGAGTCCGCGGAGTGCCTTCGGTCACGCGTGTCTTCTGAGTCCAAAAAGCGAGAGCCCGCCCGCCGCGGCGGGCACCGCCGTACCCTGATCCTGATTCTGGGCATCGCCATCTTCCTGCTGTTCGCGCTGGTGTTCTCGCAGCAGGCGTTTAACCTGGCGCTGCGTCCCACCACCTCGGAACAGGTGCAGCTCTTCGTTGCCCTGTCAACGCTGATCTTCCTGCTGCTGATCACGCTGACCTTCGTGCTGGTGCGCAATCTGCTGAAGCTCTATGCCGAGCGGCGCACCGGCAAGCTGGGATCGAAGTTCCGCACCCGCATGGTGGTGGGCGCGCTGGCCTTGTCACTCACCCCCGTGATTTTCCTCTTCCTCTTCGCCTTCGGGCTGATGAACCGTTCCATCGACAAGTGGTTCTCGCGCCCGGTGGAGGAGCTGCGGGAGGATTCCGGGGAGATCGCGCGCCAACTTTCGGCCTACGCTGCCGAGAATGCCCGCTCCGAAGCGGCCTCAATCGCGGCCATTCCGGAGACGCAGCACGCCTTCACCACGGGAAATTTCTCGAGCGTCATCACCGAGTTTCGCCGCCGGGAAGGCACCTTGCAGGGCGGGTTCGCGCTGGCGCTGGTGGATGATGCGGCCGTGGCCACCTTCCACGCGCCGGACGCCTGGGTCTTCCTGCGTCCGAAACTTCCGTCGCCGGCGCAGTTGGACCCGGCGCGCCCGCAGTCGCTGACGCTGGGCGGGCGGGAGTACATGCTGGGCAGCGCGCGCATCGGCGACCACGGCAGCATTCTGGTGGCTATGCCCTTGCCGCCGCAGTTCTCCGCCACCCTGCGCCAGATGGAGGCTCACCAGCGCATGTACTTCGAGCTGGCCCGGCAGCGCAAGGCGCTGCGCTTCTACTACATGGGCCTGCTGCTGCTGTTGACGGTGCTGGTGCTGTTTGCCGCCACCTGGTCGGCGCTGTTCCTCTCCAAGCAGGTCACCCGTCCGGTAGCGGCGCTGGCTGAGGCCATGCAGGAAGTCTCCCGCGGCCGGCTGGACTACCGGCTGGAAGTGATGGCGCGCGACGAACTGGGACAACTGGTGGCTTCCTTTAACCGCATGGCGGCGGAGCTGGAAGCCAGCCGCCGCCAGCTCGAAGCCTCCAGCCGCGAAGTGGCCGATGCTAACGTGGCCCTGGAACAACGGCGCCGGCACATGGAGACCATCCTGGAAAGCATTCCCACCGGCGTGCTTTCGCTCGATGCCAACCGCCGCGCCACCCACAGCAACGATGCCTTCTCCCGCATCTTTGGCCGCACCGACGAGCATCATCCCCCCAGCCCCGGCGCCACATTACGCGACATTTTCCATGCCGACGTGGTGGCCGACCTGCTCCACCTGCTGCGCAAGGCCGATCGCATGGGCGCCACCACCAGCCAGATGGAGGCCACGGTGACCCACACCGTACTCACGCTGGCGGTAACCGCCGCCTCGCTCCACCACCGCGGGGAGCGCCAGGGATACGTGGTGGTGTTCGAGGATCTCTCCGATCTGCTGCACGCACAGAAGCAGGCGGCGTGGCGCGAGGTTGCGCGGCGGGTGGCGCACGAGATCAAGAACCCGCTCACCCCTATCGCGCTCTCCGCCGAGCGCATCCGCCGGCATCTGGAGCGGGGCGAACAGCCCGATGCGGATTCGCTGGCGGTGATCGCGGGCTGCGCCCAGACCATCGCCGGCGCGGTGGA
The DNA here is from genome assembly GCA_044447375.1 of Terriglobales bacterium. Taxonomy (GTDB): domain Bacteria; phylum Acidobacteriota; class Terriglobia; order Terriglobales; family Acidobacteriaceae; genus JAHFUA01. The sequence goes on from JBIOFT010000067.1 coordinate 5,900, forward strand.
GACGGTGCGCACCCTGGTGGATGAGTTCTCCACCCTGGCCCGCTTCCCGGCCTCGCGGCCCCAGCCCGCCAACATCAACGCCATCGTGCAGGACGCGCTGGGCATGTTCAACGGACGGCTGGACGGCATCCAGATCACCACCCTGCTGGCTCCCGGCCTGCCGCCGGTGATGGCCGACCCCGAGGCCATGAAGCGCGCCCTGGCCAACCTGGTGGACAACGCCGCCGAAGCCATGCAGGACGCCATGGTGAAGGAAGTGCAGATCTCCACCGCCCTGGCCGATGCGCGCGACTCGGTGGAAGTGGTGATCGCCGACAGCGGCCACGGCGTCACCCCGGAGCTGAAGGAGAAGCTTTTCCTTCCCTACTTCTCCACCAAGGGCCGCGGCACCGGGCTGGGCCTGGCCATCGTCAGCCGCATTGTCGAGGACCATCATGGCTCCATTCGGGTGGAGGAGAATTCTCCCGTGGGGGCGCGGTTTATAGTGGAATTGCCGGTGGCCATGGGAGAGCTGGCTGCCGCCCAGCATGCATAACATTCTCATCGTGGACGATGAGCCCGGCATCCGCCAGTCGCTGAAGGACGTGCTGGAGGACGAGGGCTACAAGACGGTGGCGGTCGGGAGCGGCGAGGCCTGCCTCGAAGCCCTGGAGAAGCACGGCTTCGACGTGGTGCTGCTTGACATCTGGCTGCCCGGCATGGACGGGCTGGAGGCGCTGGAAAAGATCAAACAGGCGGAAGACGGGCCCGAGGTCATCATGATCTCCGGCCACGGCACCATCGAGACCGCGGTGCGCGCCACCAAGCTGGGCGCCTTCGACTTCCTGGAAAAACCGCTGTCGCTGGAAAAGACGCTTATCCTGCTCAAGAACGCGATCGACGCGCGCAAGCTGCGCGGCGAGAATCGCGACCTCAAGAAGCAGTTCCAGGCCAAAGGGGTCCTGGTCGGCGACAGCATTCCCATGAAGGCGCTGCGGCAGCAGATCCCGCTCATGGCGCCCACCAACGGCCGCGTGCTTATCTATGGCGAATCCGGCACCGGCAAGGAGCGGGTGGCGCTGGCCATCCATGCCCAGAGCCTGCGCAAGGACGCCATGTTCGTCGAGGTCAACTGCGCCGCTATTCCCGAAGACCTGATCGAGAGCGAACTCTTCGGACATCGCAAAGGCTCCTTCGCCGGCGCCGAGCACGATAAGGTCGGCAAATTCCAGAAGGCGGACGGCGGCACGCTGTTTCTCGATGAGGTCGGCGACATGAGCCTGAAGACGCAGTCCAAAGTGCTGCGCACGCTGGACGAGCAGCGCTTCACGCCCGTGGGCGGCGACGAGCCGGTGAGCGTGGACGTGCGCGTCATCGCCGCCACCAATAAAGACCTTGAAGAAGAGATTTCGAAAGGAAACTTCCGGGAAGACCTGTTCTATCGCCTGAACGTGATTCCCTTCCACGTGCCGCCGCTGCGGGAACGGCATGAAGACATCCCGCAGCTCGCCCGCCATTTCGTCAAGGAGTTCTCGGTCGCCTACAGCCGCCGCGCTCGGGAGCTGACCGACGACGCCATCGACACCCTGATGCGCTACGCCTGGCCCGGCAACGTGCGGGAGTTGCGCAACGTGATCGAGCGCGTGGTGATCATGAATCCTACCGCCACCAAGCTGGAGCGCAAACACCTGCCTCCCCTGGTATATCGCGATGGCGGCCGCCGGGCCATGGGCGAGTTCTCCACTCTGCACCAGGCCCGCGCCTCCTATGAGCGCGATTACATCCTCAAGAAGCTGGATGAGAACCACGGCAACATCAGCCGCACCGCCGAGGTCCTGGGCCTGGAACGCTCTCACCTCTACCGCAAGATGAAGACACTGGGGATAGCCGTCAGGGAGTAGGAACTGATCTCATGAACCGGACGCCCGATCGGCGCAAGGCTGCCTTCCTGGTTCTGTGTATCGTGTGCATTGCCGCCATCGCCATCTATGGCTGGTGGACGTTGCGATCACATCGCGCACCCTCGGTTGAGACTGCTGCGCCTAGTCCGAGCGTGCCCGCGCCCGCCGCATCCCAGGATCATTCGGCGGCGACGCCTATGGCACAGCCTTCCAGTAAATCTGAAAGCACCGCCGGGTCAGGGAAGGCCGCAGCGGTTCCGCCGAAAGCAGAGGCGAAACCTGCCCTGCTGTATTTCCGGGCCAATGCTCTCGGGGAGAACTACGGAAAAGTCGCGGTGGCGCCGCTCCATAACCTTGAACAGCGCCAATATGCGGCCGACCTGTTCTGTGACCGCGTTGACTTCTCCAGCGGAAACGGCGTTTGCCTGCATGCCGATCGCGGCAGTCTCACCACGCACTATGCCATTGGGTTCAATGACCAGATGCAGCGGATGTGGTCCTTCAAGTTGAATGGCCTGCCCAGCCGCGTACGTCTCTCACCCAGCGGCCGGCTCGCTGCCATCACGATTTTTCTGATCGGGCAGTCGTACACCTCCCTGAACTTCGCCACCCAGACCATGATTGTGAATGCGGCGACCGGACAAGTCCTGGTCGACAACCTCGAAACTTTTTCGGTAACCCGCAATGGGGCGGAGTTCAAAGCCAAGGACTTCAACTTCTGGGGCGTCACTTTCGCGCAGGATGAAAACCGCTTTTACGCAACCCTGTGGACTGCAGGAAATACATACCTTGTCGCCGGCGATCTCGCCCAGCGAACGGCGCAGGTGGTCCACGATAATGTCGAGTGTCCCGCGCTCTCTCCCGACAACACCCGCATTGCTTTCAAGCAGCGAAGGGTGGGCGGGCTGCTGGAAGGCCGGCGGATCACCTGGCACCTCACCGTGCTGGATCTCAAGACCGGGATCGAGACTCCTTTGGGGGAAAATCGCAGCGTTGACGACCAGGTGGAATGGCTGGATAACGATCACATTCTGTATGCCCTGTCGGAAAGTGAGCAGGGCTCCAGCGCGAGTACGGATGTCTGGGTGCTGCCGGCAACGGCCAACGGCACGCCGGAATTGCTGCTGAAAGGTGGCTTCTCCCCGGCAGTGGTTAGACCCAGTGGGCGCTGACGCAACGGTAGAGCGGCTTCGGAGTAGTTGTACCCATTCGACTGCCATGCTGAGCGAGCGCGGGCCGCCCCTTTCGACTTCGCTCAGGGCAAGCTTTGCCCGCGCGAGTCGAAGCACCCCTGCTCGCACGATTTTCTTCGTATAGGGGTCCCTCGACTCGCTCGGGATGACAGGGGATGCTTCTTCGAAAAACACTATGCCGTCGGGCTCTTCCCGTGCCGACAGGCCGCGCTGCGCTCAGTAGCGCTTCCCGCATCGCTTGCAACCGAAGCATCCCTTGCAGGCTGACCACGCGATCTTCTTGTCATTCAAGATCCAGCCAGAAACCACAAACGCGGCCATCAGCCCGAAGGAAAAGATCCAGACGGGCGTCTTCATGGCTCCCGTGGTCCACAGCAATCCGAAGAGAACTGAAGAAAACAGCTTACAAACACCCAGGATGGTATTTAAGAAGGCCAATCCGCTGGTACGAAGATTCGGCGCCAGAGCGGAGCTTGCCACCGCCGCCAGCACACCGTTGGTAGCGGCGTAATAGGCGCCCAGCAACCCCAGGCTGGCGAACTGGACTCCCTTGCCCAATCCCGGCATGAGCAGAATTATGTAAACGAGGAATACCAGGATAAAACCGCCCAAGAACACCTTGCGCCGTCCCCACGCGTCCGCCAGCTTTCCCAAGGGCACCGCCAGGAGCAGGTAGGCCGCCGCGGTAATCAAGGCGAACAGGGGAAACGCCGTGGTTGAGCAACCGGTGTTTTTTTGCACGACCAGGTAGATGAAAGCGTCACTGGCGGTCATCAGCGCGAGAATGCCGCCGGCCAACATGATGGTGCGAAACGCCGGCTCCATCCACAAGCCGAGAGAAAGCCGTATCGAGGCAACGGGTTGACCGGGGTCGGCGGCAGCCGTCTGTGGTTTGTCCACCAGCAGCGTAATCAGGCCCAAACCGATCAGCGCGATGCAGAAGCTGACCAGCAGGACGAAAGTGAAACCGCCAGGGATGATCTCCAGCAGCAGAAAGGCGATAATGGGTCCAAGAACCGATCCGCCGGTATCGAGCGCACGATGGACCGCGAACGCCGTGGCCATAGTACGAGGATTGCTGCTGAGCGAAATCATGGCGTCCCGGGGCGCGGTGCGAACGCTCTTCCCGACGCGGTCGAGGCCGATGATGACGGCGGTCATCGCCCAACTGCCTCCCACCAACAGCAGGCCCAGCTTGCTGATCGCCGAGAAGGCGTAGCCGCCTACCGCAACTTCCTTCTGGCGGCGCCAGCGATCCGCGGCAATGCCCGCCACCAGGCTCAGTGATGCTACTGCCGCGCCCTGATAAATGCCGTCCAAAACCCCGAACTGCAGCGGGCTGAATCCCAGATAAATAACAAAATAAAGCGGAAGAATGCTGCTGATCATTTCCGCCGATACGTCGGTAAACAAACTCGTGAAACCCAGCTTCCAGACGTTCGGCTCTATCCCACGAACACCGGAAACCGCTTCCGTTGCAGGTTCCCGGTCGCGAAGCCTAACGGACAAATCGGTCTGGTACATGCCTGTTTGAAGAGCATGCAAGTTGCCACGAAACAAATTTTTCCACTTGCGGAGAAGCCAGCTTGGGCAAACCGGCTTGCTCGGCCGTCGTTGTAAGTTGCTGATTCTTAGGTGCTTTAGTTTATGATCCGAGACATCTGAGGGCACGGATTGGTCAATTTCTTCGGCGACACCGATGAGCTTGGCAGAATTTTGCAACCAGGTGCAACTTTTTGCACATCAAGTCCAAGATCGCGCTGAGCAGAGCCTCTCCTTCTGGCTGGGTTGCGTCATTTTCCCACTGATTGTGAATGGGATACTAGAATATGGGAAGAGCGTGGCAGCATCAGCTTTGGCCCGCCAGATGCCGCGATCGGGGTGTCGAACTCGAGCCATGGAGCGTTCTTGACGCGTTATCGGCCGTTACTGCTTGCGGGTGTCATCGCCGCGCTTGTGTTGGCCTTCAGTGCGCCGGCAAAAGCGGGTTGCTCAGCCCCAGCCAACCCGATTGAAGCGGAGAACTGCCTCGCCGGGACCGCTCCAAGCACCTGGGGCGTTTGCGGGGGAGCGGGCGATTCCACCATCCAGGGCTTTGCCACCGACATCAGCGTAAATGCCGGCCAAAGCATTTCCTTCAAGATCGACACCAACGCCACCGCGTACCATCTCGACATCTACCGCATGGGGTATTACCAGGGGAACGGGGCAAGGCTGATCACCACCATCCAGCCCTCGGCGCGGCTTCCTCAAACCCAGCCAGCCTGCCTGACGGACGCGGGCGCCGGTCTGGTCGATTGCGGCGACTGGGCGGTATCGGCATCCTGGGCCGTGCCCTCGAATGCCGTCTCCGGCATCTACTTCGCCAGGGTGGCGCGGGCGGACACCGGCGGAGCCAGCCTCATCGTCTTCGTGGTCCGGAACGATGCCAGCAAGTCAAACATCCTGTTCCAGACGTCGGATGAAACCTGGCAGGCCCACAACGACTACGGCGGATCCCGCTTCCGTGGCCAAAGCAGCACGCTGGACCTTGCCAACCGCACCTACAAAATCAGTTACAACCGTCCCGCCCGCACCGCTTTTGTGTTTTTTGAGGATTATCCGATGGTCCAATTTCTGGAGGCCAACGGCTACGACGTCAGTTATTTCACCAGCGTCGACGCGGCACGCAGCGGCAGCCTGATCACGCAGCACAAAACGTATATTTCCGCCGGCCACGACGAGTACTGGTCCGGCCCGAAGCAGACCAACATCGAGGCTGCCCGGAGCGCGGGTGTCCACATCGTCCTCTTCAGCGGCAACGAGGGAAGCTGGAAGACACGCTGGGAAAACAGCATTGACGGCACCAATACACCTTACCGGACGCTGGTTTCGGAGGCTCCGATGCATTCCCATAGGCTTCCGTTTCATGCCTCGAAGGTAGAGACCGTCCTGCCGGCGGGGACGGACGATTCCGGTTATCTGGCAGGGCTGACCGCCAATTGGGAAAAGACGAAGAACTCCTTCAGCGTGGGTCCCCCCGCGAAGTCCTGCTCGGCCCCCAACGCCAAGTAGGAACGGGCCCGGCTTGCGGGCCGGGCGGTTCAGAAGAATGAAGCCTGCTTAGGGAACCCCGCACTTACGGCAAAGGGCGTAGTTTCGCCCGTTGCCGTCGTGGTTGCCGAGGCGGTGGTGAAATCGGGCTGGCCAACCACCAGGCTTGCGTTCTGGTTGGTGCTGAACGGAGGGGTGAACCCCAGCGTCCGGTTGTTGGCGAAATCCGCGACCCCAAGGTTGCCACTACTGTCAAAGGTGAGCCCAAACGGCCTCGACAAGCCGTTCTGAGTCGTAGCCGCGGTGTTAGTCGTGAAGCTGGCCTGTCCCAGCGCCAGGCTGGCGCTCATGCTGCTCGCAAACGGCGGTTGGAACTGCAAGACCCGGCTATTGTCGGTATCTCCTATCCACAGATTACCGGAACTGTCTAATGCGAGGCCCGTGGGGAAGCTTAAGCCGCTGGCGGTAGTGGCGGTTCCGCTGGAGACGAAGTCGGCTTGGCCAATCACCAAGCTGGCGGTCATTCCGTTGGCAAAGGGCGGCTGGAATTCCAGCACTCGGTTGTTGTAGGTGTCCGAGACCCAGAGATCGCCTCTGGCGTCAAAGGCGATGGACTCCGGACCCCGCAGTCCGGAGTTCGTGGTCGCCCCCGCACCCGAAGTGAAGTCTGCCTGGCCGAGAACCAGGCTTGCATTCATGCCAGTGGCGAACGGCGGCTTGTATTGGAGGATGCGGCTGTTGCCGAAATCCGCGACCCAGAGATTGCCGCTGCCGTCAAAGGCCAAGCCGACGGGCCCACCGTTCAACGGCGCTAGAGCGCCAAGACCGCTCTGGGTGGTGTTAGGAGTGCCAGTCACGAAGTCCGGCTGGCCGATCACCAGGCTGGCGGTCATGCCGTTGCTGAACGGCGGTTGGAATTGCAGAACCCGGTTGTTGAGGGTGTCAGCGACGTAGATGTTGCCGGCACTGTCCTCGGCGATATTCGCGGGCTCGTCAAAGGTGGCCGCGGTCAGAGCCGTCCCTGCCGTGGTGAACTCGCCCTGCCCCAACACCACGCTGGCGCTCTCGCCGGTGCTGAACGGAGTGTCGTAAATAAGCACACGGTTGTTGCCACTGTCGGAAACGAAAAGAAAACTCGTCGTGTGAAGATTGCCGCCGTTGGTGCTGCATCCCGACAAACCGGCAAACGCCACCAGCAAGAGGACAACGATTGCCACCACCGCCGCACGCGAAGTTGTGTTATTCCGGTCACCAAGCTGCATGGCTCCCTCCCGCAGACAACTTTCCTCCCTTCCTCGGCAATGTTGCAGGGAATAGAAGCTGCAGCTCTCTGTAACTGAATCACCACTTCGGGGCGTTCCCTTTCCGGGAACAGGTGGGTGTGGGCTTGGAAAACGAAATGCGCCGACGCCCAAGCGAGCGCGGCGCATTCCAGGGTTGGCCTAAACGTTCTCTTTCTTGTGGCAATCCATGCACTTCACCGGTGCTTTCTTGCCTTTGGCGTCTTCCGCCTTGTGGCAATCGATGCACAGCCCGGCTTGTGCGGTCGGGTTATGGAAGGCCGCCTGCAGTTTGGTCTTCATCGGTGCGGTTGCGGTCTTGGTATGGCAATCGGTGCAGGCCTGCTGCGGCGAAGTCAGCGGTTTTTCCGGCTTCGACGCGTGATGGCAGGTGTCGCACTTGAGCTTCTGGCCGACGGCGTGCGCCTTATGGGGGAACTTGACTCCTCCCATGGGCGAGCCTGTCAGCACGACGGAATCCGGCGCCGTCTTGTCGGCGGCGAACACCGCGCTGACGCCAGCCAGCAGAAATGCCATGACCACGAGGGCGATAATCAATCGATGGACGTTCTTCACTCGACCTCCGTAGATTACTAGAGCCAGCTAACACATCCGCCGGGGCCACTCGAAACGAATGGACCTCAGCATTGGCATTCTAGGGAATGGAGCCCTGGCCCGACTGTGACCGCCGTCACTCACGCTAGTTCTCCCCGAGATCCTCCAACTGCTTGCGCCAGTCCAGTTCTTCGACGAACTCCCTGGATTCGCGCCACCCCGGCCGCACCTTCACGAACAGCTCCAGGAACACCCTGGTCCCCAGAATGCGCTCGATCTCATGCCGTGCGGCGGTGCCGATCTTCTTCAGCATCTCGCCGCCCCGGCCGATGATGATCTTCTTCTGCCCGTCGCGCTCGCAGTAGATGACGGCGGCGATCGACGTCAAATGCGGCGACTCGTCCCAGCGCTCGACCATCACGGTGCTGGCGTACGGTACTTCCTGCGCGGTCTCCAGCAGCACCTTCTCGCGCACGATCTCCGCCGCCAGGAAGCGCTCGGGCTGGTCCGTGATCTGGTCCTTGGGGAAATAGCGCGGGCCCTCGGGCAGCACGGCCATGACGCGGTCCAGCAGCAGCTCCAGCCCGTCGCCCTTCAGGGCAGAGATGGGAATGATCTCGCGGAAGTCGTGGAGCCGGCTGTACTCGGCGATCATGGGCAGCAGGCGAGCTTTCTCCAGACGGTCGATCTTGTTCAGCAGCAGGAACACCGTCCCGCCCGCCTTCTTGACCAGGTCGAGCGTAAAGCGGTCGCCGGGGCCGAACCTCTGGGTGGCGTCCACGATGAGCAAGATGGCATCGCGGCTTTCCAGCGCCGCGTGCACTTCGCGCATCATCTTCTTGTTCAGCGAGCTCGCGGGCTTGTGCACGCCGGGAGTGTCGATGAGCACGATCTGCCCCGCGGGCCGGCCTTTGCGCGCGGGAACGTTCACCATGCCGAGGATGCGATTGCGCGTGGTCTGCGGCTTGGGCGTGACGATGGCCACCTTCTTGCCCACCAGCTTGTTCAGCAGCGTGGACTTGCCAGCGTTGGGCCGTCCGATGATGGAGACGAAGCCAGAGCGAAAGGACATGGGAGAAGTTTCCCGTTTCAGGTTTCAAGTTTCAAGTGGGCGCGACGCTCTCGGTACTTGGTACTCGGTACTTGGTACTCCCTACTTCCTACTTCCTACTCCCTACTCGCTGCCTTGGGCATAGCGCTGATCCTGAGCCGCTCGACGCGCCGGTCGGTGGATTCCAGCACTTCGAAGCGCAGGCCGTTCTCCTCGACCACCTCGCCCTGCTCGGGGATACGCCCCAGGATCTCGCTCACCAGTCCGGCAACGGTGGCGGCTTCGTGGCCGTTCGGCCGTATGTGGAACAGCTCGTCCAGGCGGTCAACGTCCATGTTGCCGGGAACGACATAGGAATTCTCGTTTTCGCGGATGATGTCGGCCTCGGCCTCGTGCTCGTCGCGGATCTCGCCGACGATCTCCTCCACCAGGTCTTCGATGGTGACCACCCCCGCCGTGCCGCCGTACTCGTCGATGACGATGGCCATGTGCTGGCCTTCTTTCTGCATCTCGCGCAGCAGCGCGCTTACCCGCTTGCTCTCGGGGACGAAGACCATCGGCCTCATCAGTTCGCCGACGGTGTGGTGGCGCGCCTCGGAGTCCCGCACCTGGAGCACATCGTGCGCGAAGACGATCCCCTTGACGTGGTCGATCGTGCCCTCGTACACCGGCACGCGGGAATAGGGCTTGGTGCGCAGCAGTTCGGTGAACTGCTCGACCGTGGTGTCGATGGGCACGGCCACGATCTCCGGCCGCGGGGTCATCACCTCGCGCACCGTCTTGTCGCCAAACTCGACCACCGACTGGATCAGTTCGCGGTCGCTCTCTTCAAGAATGCCCTCTTCCCTTCCCGCCTCGATCAGCGCGTCCACGGCTTCGGAAGGATGCTCGGGCTGCTCCGGCGGGCGCTCCTCGGCCAGCGCCGCCACCGAGAGGCAGAATCCCAGCACCAGCGTGACCGGCAAGGTGAGGTAAATCAGGATGCGCAGCGGCCACACGAAATGCCGCAACCACTCGCCCTTGGTCCGGGTGAAGAACACGAACGGGAGCAGGCGGTTGAAGACGATCACGATGAGCACGATCGAGACCGCCGCTTGCGCGATCTCCGACGCCGTCCAAGCGCGGTCCATGAAGGTGACCACCCCGATCACCAGCGCGATGCCCGCCATGGTGATGGGCACCAGCACGGCCATGGAGAGCGACGCCCGCCCGCGGCTCACTGTCAGCCGCGGCTCGATCTCCTGCTCATAGACTTCGATGTTCTCCTGGAATTCGCGGGAGAGGAACTTGCCCATCTCCGCGTAAAGACTGTCGACATAAGAAATCAGCGTCAGAATGGAGATCAGCACGACCAGGGCGATGATGGCAGCGATGCTCATGATCGTCGCCTCTTGCCGGCGCGCTCGATCAGCGCCACGGGAAGCCCGAGCGCTCGCCGCAGGCGCGCTTCCTTGCGCGCCATCTCTCCGCCGTCGGTTTCATGATCGTAGCCGGCCAAGTGCAGTAGCCCGTGCAGGATCAGGATCTTCAGCTCGTCGGAGGCGCTGTGTCCCAGGCGGCGAGCGTTGTGTACGCCGACCTCGGCCGAAATGGCGACGTCGCCGGCAGTCCCGTCAGCCGAAGGAAATGAGAGCACGTCCGTAGCAGCGTTCTTCCCGCGAAAGCGGCGGTTCAGCCGGCGAAGCTCGGCGCTGGATGTGACCAGCACATCCACTTCTCCGCGAACGCCGGCCGCGCGCTGTGCCCGGGCGGCAAACTGCTCCAGCGCCCGCGCGCTCACCCCTTGCACCGTGCTGTGAACGATCACCAACCTCCACCCCAAAATGAACGGGAGGGCCAATGATGCAGCCCTCCCCGCCAGGTTCGCAAGTTCTTAGTCCTCGCCGGCCGCCGCGTCTCCCTTTGCTTCCGTCTTGGGAACATCTTTCTTGCCATTGATCCTCGCGTAGCCATTCTGCAGGACCAGCGGGGTCTGGTTCTCGCGCGTCCTGAACTCGTCGTAGGCGCGGATGATGCGCTGTACGAGCTGGTGCCGAACCACGTCGGTCTCGTCGAAGTAGGTAAAGATCACGCCCTCGGTGTTCCTCAGGATGTCGATGGCCTCCAGCAGGCCGCTGCGCCGCGCGCCACCGGGCAGATCGATCTGGGTGATGTCGCCGGTGATCACCGCCTTGGAGGCGAACCCCAGGCGGGTGACGAACATCTTCATCTGCTCCGAGGTGGTGTTCTGCGCTTCATCGAGAATGATAAAGGAATCGTTCAGCGTGCGCCCGCGCATGAAGGCGATGGGCGCGATCTCGATGATGTTCTTCTCCAGGTAACGGTCCACCTTCTCCGGGTCCATCATGTCGTAGAGCGCGTCGTAGAGCGGCCGCAGGTAAGGATCGATCTTCTCCTGCAGCGTCCCCGGCAGGAACCCGAGGCGCTCGCCCGCTTCCACCGCCGGACGCGCCAGGATGATGCGGTTCACCTTCTTAGCCAGCAGCGCGGAGACCGCCATCGCCACCGCCAGATAGGTCTTCCCGGTGCCCGCCGGCCCGATGCCGAAAACCATGTCGTTGCGCTCCATGGCTTCCATGTAACGCCGCTGGTTCATGCTCTTGGGGGTGATGGGGCGCTTGCCGAAGGAGCGCGCGCGGCCAGCTTCCGCCAGGGTGCGCAGCGATACCGTCGGATCAGTGGCCACCACCCGCAACATCGAACCCAGGTCGCCGTTAGAAAAGGTGACGCCGGTACGCAGCAGGTGGTGGTAATCCGTGAACACCTGCTCGGCGCGCGCTACGTCCGCCGCCGCGCCTTCAATGACCACGGAATCAGCTTTCAGGTCGATGGTGACTTTCAGGCCATTTTCGATGAGGTGCAGGTTCTCGTCGCGGGGACCGAAGAGAGTCTCAATGTGCGGAGTGATCTCGACGTTCTTCTTCATTGAAGCGTGAAAGCTAACCTCCTGCAGCGCCCGCGCGCACTGCGAATGTTGTTAGATTGAAAAGGATCGGCTGGGCGTCTGTGCCACAGCGTGAGGGCAACTACCATTGCCAGTAGGGTACCCCGGGGGTGGCCGAGAGTCAATAACGGTCAAGGGATCCGAAGCTCGGCGGAAAAGGCTACGCGGGATAATGCCGTGGTTTCAGATGGTAGCCGTGGGCAGTGGGCCGTTTCCGAAAAGCCAACCCACACAGCGCTTTTGGACGTGAGACTCCAGCGCAATCCGGGTCGGTTGTGTAAAACCCTGTTCTCGACAACTTATCAGGGCGTTCCGCCTCTCTCCCTCGCAGTTCATGCGGCGGACCAGTGCGTTTATTACCGTCGCCGTCCACAGCCCTCGTCGTAGCCGGCTATGAATCCTCTGCGATAGACCTCGTCGCCGTTTTTGTAAGCTTTGTACTTTTCCGGTTGGTAGGGGCGGTATTTGCTCAGGTCGTAGCGGCCAAATTTCAGGCCTTCGTTGTATCCTCTCTGGTAGATCGGGTTGTCGCGCTCACGATCCCAATCGCGCTCGTTATGCCATTGATGTTCGCTACCGTTCCACCATCCATGGTGCTCGTTCCAGCAGCGCTCTCGCTCCTCATTTAGTTCGCGGCGTTGGTTATCAGCCTGTGGGCTATGCTCGCCATGCTCACGGATCTCCTGCTGGAGCCGGGCCTCCGTCTGTTCAATTCGCTGCTGGCACTTTTCCCGATCATCCGCGTGTGAACGTGGCACGGCGACAAACATCAGAACCACGCCCAGCGTGAAGGCGGCGATTGCCGATCTTGCAAATTTGGCGTAATCAATCCTGGTGCAGTTCATGCTGGCTCCTTTGCCGGGAGAGATCGTAACAGCGAGTGGCAAGAACAGCAATTCTGGATTGAAGCTGGATGAGTTGAAAATGCAGGATCGTGCTGAACGTCGTACCTGTTCTCGACAAACGCACCGCGTAGCTCAGACCTGCCTGGCGAGGTGGGTTTGTTGTTGAGAAATCACTTTTACACAAGTGATCCCCAAGAGCCGTGCCACGGCTGAACCGGAAACGCACCGACCATGCAGCCGTCCCGCGGTTTGACCCCCTCGCGCAGCTTGCGTAGAATGAATGTTTCCGTCGTCGGACGATTTCTCTTAGAGGACACCCAGCAAGTTATGGCGAATCATTTCTCCGCGCTCAAGCGCGCCCGGCAGACCGCGAAGCGCACCGTGCGCAATCGCAACAATCGGTCCCGTATCCGCACCGCCCTGCGGCATTTCCGCGACGCACTGGCCAAGGGCGACAAGACCGCCGCGCAGCAGATGTTTGGGCAGACGGTCTCGGCCATCGACAAGGCCATCCAGAAGGGCGCGCTCCACGCCAACGCCGCCGCCCGCTACAAGTCGCGCCTCGGCGCCCGCCTGAGCGCACTGAAGTAGGTTGTTTAGAGGCGGGATACGTGTCAGGGTACGACTTCAGTGGTGCCGTAGCAGGCTAATCAACTGTCATTCCGGGCAAGCCCGCGCGAGCTTTGCGAGTACGGGCGCGGCGAGGAATCTCGGTTTGTGATTGCCCCGCCGAAAAACCAAGATCCCTCGATCGCGCTTGGCTCGCAAGCTCGCCTCGCGCTTCACTCGGGATGACAATCAATAAAGTGATCTATGGCACGACTGAAGTCGTGCCCTGACACGTGATCTCTCGTGTACGGCCGGGGGCATCCCTGACATTTTAGACCGGGCACATCCCTGACAGTTTCTTCTCCACAGCTTCGAGGGGATGGGG
>JBIOFT010000068.1:0-19517 GCA_044447375.1 Terriglobales bacterium
GAGGTACACATGCACATGTTCCGGGGTGTAACTTATCCAACGGTTGCGGAAGCCGAATATGACTTCATTGTCTACGCCGGCTGCTGCACACGCGGACAGGCTCTTCGTCTTGCAGGAAGTAAACAAGGCGGTGGGGCTTGCTGAAACCAGGACATACGGAGGTTCACCTTCCAAACTTGGGTCCTCCGCCGGGTTGGTGGCCAAACTGGAATCCGGGGCCACATCGTCAGCCGTTGGGTTCAAGTAAAGCAAAGAATGAAACACGCAGAAGCCTCTGGTTTGCAGGACGTATTCCAAGTCCTTCACAAACTGCTCGGCGAGCGTGGCATAGACAAACTTATCGGTTTTGCGGCCGCTGGCATCGATCGCCCACGTGGGCGTGTTGTCATACCGCAAGAACACATTGATGTGCTTGCCCGCCTTGCATTCCGGGACAGGCGCCCTACGGACTGTCCCGTAAGGTGTATGGATAAGATCCGGCGTTTGTGCGGTTGCACACAGAGATGCGAGCAGCAAAGCGGTAGCAGAGAGCAGGCGTTTCATGTTCCCCTATCCACACGGTCAAGTTCACTTTTTACACGCGGGTTCGTTCGGCCGGGACACTACCGCTGGTTCGGGGGAGTCGCCTCGCAGAAGCGGGCTGCAAAATCGTCGCTGCGGGGCTTGGGAGCGACATTCTGCCTGCGAGGTTGATGGCGAGTCAAGAGGGAACTTGAGGCGCTTAGCGGGCGTGAGCCCCTCGACTTCGCTCGGGGCAGGCTGAGCGGGAGCCCGCAGGCGAAATCCCGAGCGCAGCGAGGGGCCTCCATCAAATTTTCTCGGACCTGGGTAGCACCTCACTGGACGCAACCCGTCGCGAGGCTCGAAGCCGCTTATCAAGTTCCGCCGGAATCTGCGCGTGTACGAACTCGATTAAGGGAGGGACTCTGCCGCCGGCGACCTCTTTCATGCACTGATCGTACATGTCTCTTTCGGTCAAAACGACCACTCGACGCTCGGTATCCGCAAGTAGCAGAAAATACATATCAGACCGAATCTTGAGTATCTTGCCAACGGCGTACTTGCTCGCGGCGGTCCGGGCACCACTTGTCGAGATAGCTGCGACGATCTTGCGGTCGCCGCTCACGGCGTCAAAATCGCAAACACCACCTGGTGAGAGCCTGACCCGTTCGCGGAAGAATTGCTGAGAGAACCTGCTCGGCATCCACTCGCAACGTACCCAATCCTCCACCTCAAGTTGCACCCGCGTGTCAGCCATTTTGCCACCTCTCACTTAATGCGAAAATGAGAGCAGTTGATCCGAGGCCCATCGCAGCGCCGGTTCGCCGGCTCGAAATTGTCGTGCGATGAATGTCCTCCCAGGTCCTACATGCGGACTGCACGCGGAGATCCGGCGCTCCGCGGCGTTAAGTGGTGGACCACCCGCCCAGCGCCGCAAGCCGCGCCCGTGCAGATTTCGCGATGTCCTCGAGCTCTTCTTCGGTCATCTCGGGATTGACGAGCCTGAGGACTGGGCTTGTCAGCACCTTTCGATATTCAGCGAGATAAGTCTGGAGCAAGGCCCCTGCATGGATAACGTCTCCGGCATCAACCGACAACAACAACAGGGCTGTGTTGAAGGCGAAAATCGGGTACTGGGAAAGAGTCCACGCTGCGGTCATGAACAAGGCCCTGTCGTTTTCGCCAACCTCTCGGTAGTGGTCTGCAAGTTTAGCAAGGGCCGCTCCCCATAGAGATGCGCGGGCTGCTGGATGAAAATGGAGCGGATGCGTCTCTGCGACGGACTCGTGCCATCCTTGCAAGCGACCCAGAAGATCATTGAAATTGAGTTTCTCTTCCTCGGTCATCGAGGACAGGATCGTCTTCGCTTCATCGGATGGAGGAATGGACAGCGTGCCGTAGTCACCCCTGTAGCCAGTAGTTTCATTAGGCACCATAGGACCTCCGCAGAAACGAATCTTACGCCTGTCCGTTTCAAGGGGAGCTTGCATCAACTCCTCAAAACTAAGTCCTCGAACGAGCCTCCAGCAACCACGGCGACATCTGAGTAGCCAGCACGACGAAATTCATCACAAATTCTGCTGCTGTCCCTGTGGCAACAGACTTGTATTCGAGCGCTCCTCTCAGGCGCGGTGAGCAGCATATTGCGCGCACGCTCATCAAATCTAGGCAGGCTATATCCGACAATCCATATCTGCGTTGATGATGCTAGCGCCGCCGTTGCTTGATCCCATATGCTGTCCCAAAACGCTTCCATCTCTCGGCAAAATGATGTGTCCACATAGAATCGTTTGTTTGCGGTCGGCAGTATCATGGGTCGCACGTACCCACCGCCCCGGAACAGCGGATCACGATATCCCTCATAACCCAAATACGTAAAGTCGTCAGGTGCGATCACTGGGCGGTCACTCAGCGCCCCGGCGGCGACGTGCATGACACCGCTGGTCACACCACCAAACAACAAAGTTATCCAGTTCGAGCTTCCATGCAGTTTCAGCAGCTTCGTCGGTGACCGTTCGTCAGGCAGCTCAATCCCGAAGCCGTAGCCATCGTGAACCGCCCATTTCCCCTCCTTTCGTAACTCTCGATCAAGCGCGAGATCATAATTGAATGTTACGAGAACATCGCCGGGCTCAACCAACCGGTGCACAAGCGCGCGATATGCGGGAGCGTCATGTTGGCGAACGCTTCTGAAGTAGTGGCAAATCAAATCGGGAAATTTGAATTTGAGCTGTCCAAGGACAGTAGCTGGCGCTTCATCGACCTCGCTCATAACTATTTCAAAGTTCTTCGAGGTATCGAACGATTCCTTAACCAGCTGTATCAGAGGGCGATAGGGCTCGCCTTCAGCAGTGGCGCTGAACGCCTCCAACTTCTGCCAGAACTCTGACGCGAGGGGATAACCGGCATGAAGCGATGCCCCAGCTCCAAAGACGAAAGTTCTCATCCAGACCTTTGGCGCGGCACAAAATGAAAAACTGGTCGGGACGGGCAGATTTGAACTGCCGACCCCTCGCACCCCAAGCGAGTGCTCTACCAGGCTGAGCCACGTCCCGACATACATCACCGCCGAGCCCGGGGTCCCCGGCAAACCCGATTTTGGTTTGCTGGGGTGGTAGGGCGGTGTGGGGTAAACGTGATTTTACACCATGGCGCGGCGCGCGCTGTGCTCCTGGCTCACCCTGCCCTGGTGGCCGAGCCCTTGCCAACGGCCATCTCCGCCAGCGTCTTCAGGTCGGGGACTTCCAGATCGGGCTTGGCGGAGACGCGCTTCACGGCGCCCGGGCCGCGGCGCGTCACCAGCACGGTGGACATCCCCATCTGCTTGGCCGGGATCACGTCGTGAAAAACGCTTTGCCCGGCGTGCAGCACTCTCCGGGGCGGCAGGCCGATCTTCTGCAGAGCGAACTCGAAGATGGCGCGCGCCGGCTTGTAGGCGCGGGCCTGGCCGGCGGTGACCACCCAGGTGAAATCGACGTGCAGTTGCGGCACGGTGTCTTTGAACAGGTCGTCGTCGATGTTGGAGATGATGCCCAGCCGAAATTTGCTCTTGAGCGCGCACAGCGCCCCCACGGTGTCGGCGAACGGGATCCAGTTCTTGATCGACGCCGCCAGGCTGCGGGCTTCATCGGTCGAGACCGAGAAGCCGAAGCGCTGGCCGAATGCCCGCATCACTTCCTCCAGCACGGAGCGGTACGGGCGGAACGGGCCGGCCTGCAGGGCGGGCTCCAGCTCGGCGTAGACTTCCAGGATCTCGTTGGGGGTCACCGGCTTGCCGTGCTCGGCCAGCAGCGGCCGCAACACGCGCAGGATTCCCGACTCCCAGTCGATCAGGGTGCCATAGCAGTCGAAGGTGATGGCCTGGAAGGAATCAAAAACCAACAACGTTGTCTCCAGTACCCGGTACCAAGTACCCAGTACCTAGTACCGAGTATCGAGTTGCGAATACCGCGCAAGCCAGCTCCGTGAACCTCGCTACTTGGTACTGGGTACTCGGTACTTGGTACTCGGTACTTCTACATCTTGACTTCCACCGGCTGCAGCAGCTTGAAGCTGAGCATGGTCTCGGCCGGCAGCACGATGTCCTTGTTGCCGGTGAAGGCTCCGCCCGCGACGCCCGCGCCGCCGCCCACCAGGGCCCCGATGCCGGCGCCTTTGCCTCCGCCGGCCAGGGCTCCGAGCAGAGCGCCGGCCCCGGCGCCGCCTCCGCCGAACTCCGCCGTGCGCTTGCCTTTGCCCTTCTCGTGGCGGGCCACGGCGCTGGTCCGGATATCATATTTGGAATCGTTGATGGTCACCGAATCCAGCACCAGGCGCAGGGTCGCGGACCCTTTGATTTTGCCCAGCGATTTGGCTGCGGTCACGGTTCCCGTGACGGACGCGCCTTTCGGGATCACCACCTTGCCGTCCATTTCCACGGGCTCCGCGACGGTGGCGGTGAACCTGTCGCCGGCGCTGTTCTTCTTCGAGCTGACGGTCTCATTCAGCCGCACCGTCAGCACCGTGCCTTCGGGCAGGGTGACCGGTTGGGGAGCCAGATGCTCCATGATCCCGGGAGCCTTGGCGGAATCCGTCGGGCTTGAGGTGGTCCCGGTTGGCGTCGTTCCTGACGTTTCCTCCGGCTTCTTGCTGCATCCGGCTGCCGCGACCAACAGCCAGATGGCCACGGCAATCGCTGCTGACTTGATGCGCATAAAACGCCTCCCTTGACTTCATTGCAGCCGTTGTATCAGAACTGCTCGCTGGGTGGCAAACGCGGGAAACTTCGCCGCCAGCGAGCGGAGTTGCATCTAAAATGTTTGCCGGTTTCAGAGAAGAGAGGTGAAGGAATGAGCATCCCCGCATACAGGACATTCGGCTTCGTGCTCTTGCTGGTGCTGACGTGCGTGGCGGCGGCGCAGGCCCCGCAGCAGGTGGCCAGGCTCCAGGTGACCGAAGGCCCGACCGTCACCTACGTGGATGACCAGTTCGCGGTGGTTGCCTGGACCACCAACGCTCCCACCGAAAGCCGTGTGTTCTACGGCACCGACGCTGACGACCTGAACCGGGTGGCGGAATCGAAGGCGGCCACGGCGCACCGTGTCGATCTCCGCGGCCTGAAGCCGGACACCACCTATTACTTCCAGCTCGATACCGGCGGAGCCACCGATGCCCCGGTGCAGCAGTTCCGCACCGTGGCGGCCAATGGCGCTCCGCTGCATCGCCAGCAGCCCGCGCCAGCCGCCAGCGCGCCACCGGAGCCGGCGCCGGGCGTGACCATCACTCGCGGGCCGACCATCGAGTTTGCGGACGACCGCTCGGCGGTGATTTCCTGGACCACCAGCGACGCTGCGCCCAGCGCTGTCTATTACGGTACCCGCCGCAGCGGCCTGACGCAGACCGCGGAAGCGGCCAGCGGAACCACCTTCCATCGCGTGCACCTCTCCGGCCTGGAGCCGGCCACCACCTATTTCTTCGCTCTCGATACCGGACAAGGCCAGCCCGCCGGAGCGGTGAGCAACTTCCAGACTGCGGCCGCGGACGGCCAGCCCATCTTTAACCAGCAGGCGAACCAGCAGGCGGCGCCGGCTGCCGGCGATGCCACTCCACCGGTCGATCGTCCGCTGGAGAACCCTGAGAGCCAGGACCGGCCGCGCCGCCGCGGCGGCAAGGAAGTGCCCGCCGGGATCGAGATCCAGGCCACCCTGCAGGACGAACTCTCCACCAAGTTTTCGCGCTACGGTGACAAGTTCACCGCCGTCGTCAGCCAGCCGGTGAACGCCACCGATGGCTCGCTGGGCATCCCCGCGGGTTCGAGGATCACCGGCGAGGTCGTGGAGTCGGAACAGGGCAAGACCCTGCCGGCGGTGCGCGGCCGCGGCAAACTCAACCTGCGCTTCCGCAGCCTGATCCTGCCCGACGGGACCACGCTCCCGCTGAATGCTTCGCTGATCTCGGTGCACAACATGAAGGCCAACGAGGAAGGGCAGGTGCAATCCGGCACTTCGGGCAAGACCGCGGCCAAGGGCGTCGGCATCGGCGCCGGCCTGGGCACGGTCGCCGGACTGATTTTCGGCGGTCCGCTGAAGGGCCTGGCGATCGGGGCCATCGTCGGCGGCGGATACGTCCTCTCCGCCAAGGGCAAGGAGGTCGACCTCCCGCCCAATTCCGGCATGATATTGCGCCTGGAGCAGACACTCCGGGTGCCGGAGCAGACCGGCGGAGGATGAGGTCGCGGCGAAGCTTCAAGCTGAGGAGGACAATCCGCGCTGGCAGGCTATTTTGGCCGCTTGGGGCGAGCACCTAAATCCCGAGAGACGGCCTTAGAGAACCTGGTGACCATTTCAGACTTCTGTTTTTCTGGAAGCCCGAGGGAATCCATGTGATCGTCGAGGAGAGACGCGATTCGGCGAGCCGCTTCGTTGCGGGACAAACGTGGCCGAGCCCCTTCACTCCGAAGCAACCGCCGTCTGGTAGCAGGACTCCCGCTCATGGTTCTTTTGGCTTCGTCTCCCAGAAGTGCCAGTGCCTTCACTTTTTATAATATCTAACAGCGACCGCCGCCTAGCACCGCCTGTCCTCAGCGGAGCGACTCCAATGCACCAGGAATTTCAGAAAGTCTCTTCCACGGACAGTAATACCGACCATGTTTCCCTGCTGAATAATCAAGAGTTGGGAATGCATCCAAGCAAGCCACTGCTCAAATGAATACGTTGCATATTCTGCTGGATATTGTTGTGCTGCCTTGTCGTAGAAGTTTCTGACCTCTTGGACACTGAGCGCTTTACGATTTAATTCTTGCAACAGGAGAAGTTGGCTCTTGAATATGCCCCACCATAGCGTGTCGTACAAATACCCAACCAATCCTGTTGTGATGAACTTCACGAAGAAATCGTCGCGTTCCTGTCCGAGCTGGTAGTTACTGGCAACTGTCCGGATATTACCTGCGACCTCTTCCGCAAGTGTACTGTTGTATGACTGCGCGAAGAATTGTTTCGGATCGAAAGGGCTAGATGGCATGGCTAATGTGGCTGCCGGAGCCCCCACTGCCGCTTGTGTCTTTGATGAGGCCCGCTGAACCTCCCCAGTTTTACGTGTAAGCCAGACGAACGCCAAAAACGACGCTAAAAACAGGATCGTGTAGCCAAGCACATCTGCTGGCACGTGCCTGATTCTCGCAATCAATGCGTATAGTCCAGTCAGCATGGCAGCCCCAGCCAGTTTGAGCAAATCCCATTTGATATTACCTCTGGTTTGCGTCCACTGCTCCTTAAGGAAGCCCATAGCGCGCACCTCCGCCAATCCCATAACGGGCTGACACGGAAAAGCTACGCTTGCTACCCTTTTGCGTAAAGGTCATAATCCCGTAAGCTATTTATAGTACAAGAGAGCTGTGCGTTACAGCAGCGAATCATCCATGTGCGAGGGGAAGACGGCGGGCCTGCGGGCAACGGGGCGCGCACGTCGGCGCGGCACCGGCACCGGCGCGGCCTCACCTTCATCGGCATCGTCCCTGCTCATCCGCAGCCGCGAGGCGTAACGTGCCAGCGCCGCAGGATCGTTGTCGAAGAAGCGTGCAGCCAGGCGGCCGACGGCGCTCCGCCGCGCAGTTTCAAGATCGAGGGCGGCGGTGTAGAGGTAAGCGCGACCGTTCTTCTGGCGCTCCACCAGTCCTTTGGCGCTCATGCGGTCGAGCACGGTCATAACCGTGGTGTAAGCCAGCGGACGCGGCATGCCGGCGCGCACCTGCGCCACCGAAGCGCCGGGATACTTCCACAACACCTTTATGCACTCCAGTTCCAATTCCGCCAGCCGGTCTTTGCCGCTCACTTGTGCCACTTTGCCTTGAGTTCTTCGAGACCGCCCAACGGCAGGGTTGCTGAGCCTCCATCCGAGGCGCCCGCCGTCGTAGTTGCCGCGGCAGCCGTCGACTGCGGCGCGGAATCGCCGTTCGCCGGTGCGGGCGCCGGCTTGGGGGCGAGGAACTTGCGGGTGTTCAACAGCGGCCGGCCAAGCGACGCGTTGTAGCCGGTCCAGTCGTCGTCATAACCGGACTCGCGCTCCAGGTGGGCGCGCATGCTCTCCATCTTGGAGTCGAGATCGTCGAGGTAGTGCAGCATGAGCGCTTCCGGAAACATGGGCAGCTTGGGCGATCCGAATTCGTACTGCCCGTGGTGGCTGATGATCAGGTGCTCGAGCAGGGTCTTCAGCCCGTCGGGGAAGCCCGGAACTTCGGCGATCTTGGCGTGCAGCATCTCCAGCTCGATCACCATGTGTCCCAGCAACTGTCCGCGGGTGGTGTAGGCGAACGAGCGCCCGTAGGAGAGTTCGTGAATCTTGCCGATATCGTGCAGGAAGGCGCCGGTGAGCAGCAGGTCGCGGTCGATCTGGGGATAGTTGCGGGCCGCCAGGTCGCACAGCCGGAACAGCGACATCACGTGGTCCAGCAGCCCGCCGATGTAGGCGTGGTGCAGCGTCTTCGCCGCCGGCGCGGTCTTGTAGGCAGGCGCGATCTCCGGGTCGGACATGAAGGCCTCGATCAGCGCCTTCAGGTGCGGATTCTCGAGCGTGGCGACGAATGCGCCCAGGTCGCGCCACAGCTCTTCGATATCGCGCGGGCATTTGGGCAGGTAGTCGGCGGGATCGACCTCCTGCTCTTCCAGGCGCCGTAGCTTGTGGATGGTGATCTGAAACCGGCCGTTGTACTTGTTGAGCAGGCCCTTGATCTTGATGAAGTCGTCCTGCTCGAAGCCTTCCATCACGGCGGCGACGTTGTCCCACATTTTGGCTTCGAGCTGCCCGGTGCGGTCGGAGAGCGTCAGCGCCAGGTAGGGCTCGCCGGTTTTCTTGGCCTTCACCTGCTTGGACGCCACCACGAACGAGGAAGTGATGACCTTGTTCTCTTGCTCGGCTGCGCTCGCGATGTAAAAGTCCTTCATGCCGCGCCTTGGCCCGTATTGTAGCCCAGAGAGCGCGAAACGCTTGTGGCAATCAAGGACGAATGAGGAACTTCATTCGCCGCGGATCAACGCGGATGAACGCCGATCAGAAGGGGTCTTGAAAATCCGCGTAAATCCGCCCCTCGACTCCGCTCGGGGCAGGCTGTCCGCGGCGGAAAAATCAGAAGACTCCCAGCTTCTTGTGCCGCTTCTTGCTCTTCGGGCCCTGGGCGGCAGTGGTGGTAAAGACGGGCTGGGTCTGGTTGGGGCTGGCGCCGGTGTCCACGTATCCCGGCCTGACATCAATGTAGGCGTCCTCGCGCAGCTTGGTGAGATACTCGCGCAGCGCGGGCTGGAGTTTCTGGTAATAAAGCGTGTCACCGATTTGCGGTTCCACGTCCTTGAGCGGAGGCACGCCCGCCTGCTCGTGTTCGGTTACCTTCAGGATGAGGAAGCCCTGCTTGGTCCGCACCACGTCACTGATGTCGCCCGCCTTCATGGCGAAGGTCTTTTCCTCGAGTTCCCTGGCGAGGGTGCCGCGCTTGAAGAAGCCGAGGTCCCCGCCCTGGGCGGCGGTCGGACCGTCTGAACTCTTCTTGGCGGCCTCATCGAAAGCCGCGCCGCCGCGCACCTGCTCGAGCAGTTGCTGCGCTTTCTGCCCGACGGCGGCCACGCCCGCCTGGTCGCCGGGTGCCACCTTTTCCGTGGACACCAGGATCTCGCTCAGCCGCACCCGCTCCGGATGCTCGAAGTCCTTCTGGTGCTCGTCGTAATACTTCTTCTCCTCTTCCTTGGCGACCTGGATCTTGGGCTGCACTTCGTTGCGGATGACCAACTGCGTCAGAATCTGGTTCTTCATGTTCTGCTTGAAATCCTCGAAGGAGACGCCCTGCTCCTTGGCCGCTTTCTCCAGCTCGTCCATGGAAGAGAGGTTCATCTGCTTGCGCATTTCGTCCAGGCGCTTGATCAGTTCCGTGTCCCCGGTGATGCCCTTGTCCTTGGCCTTCTGCAGCAGCAGTTGCTGGTCGATGAGGTCGCGCAGCACATCCTTCTCGCGCGTGGCGAACAGGGCGTCGGCTTTGTCGGCGTTCTGCTGCCGCAACTCCTGGCGCACTTCGTCCTTGCTGTGCTGCAGCTCCGAGCTGGTGACGATCTCGCCGTTGACCCGGGCGATGACTTCTTCGATGACGGTATTGGCCGTGGCGGTGTCGGCGCACCACGCCGGCAGCGCCGCGAGCAGAAAGAACAAAACGGGCAAAAACCACTTCTTCATCATGACCAGGAACCCTGGTGGAACCTTCGCCAATTTTACATGCGCCTCAGCGGCAAGGCCAGAGGGCGGGCAGGCTGAGGCGACCTGGAAGATATTTTCAGCCCGGCTGGTTAGCGTCCATGCCTCTGCCGTATTAGCAGCTTGCGGCGGAAGATTGAAGCTCAGCTTTTTCAGCTTGAACCCGGTTATGCACTGTTCCACAGTGCTAAAATGTTGACAGCGCTGGGGTAATGGGTATGATCGTTCATCCGAGTCCACGGCTTTTTCCCTAGACTTGGCAACGGTCCCTGCATCACAGGAGTGGAAGACATTCGCGGAGGAGGTGGCGTATGTCCGGAGAATTGGCCCGTCTGCTTGAAATGGCGAAGCGCGCCGAAATGACCCCCGAGCAGGTAGAAGAACAGCGCCGTAGTTTCGCTTACGGCAATACAAGAATAGAAAACGAAACCATCACTCGGGAAACCGTGGATCGCGCCGCCGATAGCATGAAGAAAAATTCGTAAAGAAAGCCGCAGCATTTCGGTGCAACGCGATCCCCACCAGCTTTTTGAAACTCTCGAACAAAAGGCCGCTCTGGAAGCCCGGAACGGCCTTTTGCAGTTCGATGCCGTAACGAAAATGGTGCAGGAGTCATTTGCTGGATTCGAGGTTACACCAGCAACGCTGAAGCAGCTTCACTGGTGGGCAATTCATGACATTTACACGTGTGCTGGAAATTTCCGAGATGGTCCCGTCTACTTGAGTCGCGCCATCGTTGACCCTGCTTTGCACCAGCCCCCTCCTTGGGAGCAAGTGGTGCCGCTGGTGAATGAGATGTGCGAATACATCAACAAGAATTTCGGGAAATCCCCCGTCCATCTGTCCGCTTACGTGATGTGGCGGCACAATTGGATTCATCCATTCTTCGGCGGGAACGGGCGCACCTCGCGAGCCGCTTCATATCTGGTTCTTTGTGCACGTCTTGGGTTTCAACTCCCTGGGATCAATACGATTCCTGAACAGATTGAGCGCAGGCCAGACCGCTACCTCCAGGTGCTTCAACAGGCTGATGCTGCATGGGCCAAAGATCGGCTTGATATTTCCGGAATGGAAGAACTGATCACTGATCTACTGGCCGCGCAGCTCATGTCAGTCCATGACCAAGCCACCGGCAAGAAAATCTCCTAGCGTGCCCCCCGTGGGACCCCAAAACTGAGACACCCCGGCGAGTGTAACCTGCCTGCGTGTCTCCGTGCGGAAAAGCATTTACTATGAAGCGGTGCGCGAGAAGGTGCTGGCCTCCATCCGCGAGCATGGCCTGCTGAAGCCCGGCGACCGGGTAGGGGTTGCGGTATCGGGGGGTGCGGACTCGGTGGCGATGTTGCGGGCGTTGCTTGAGCTGCGCGGTGAGCTGGGGGTGGTCCTCTCGGTGCTGCACTTCAATCACAAGATCCGCGGCGCGGATGCCGATGAAGACGAGCGCTTCGTCCAGGAGCTGGCTGGCCAACAGGGCCTCGAATTCCACGGGTCGAGCGCCGATGTGCCGGCGTATGCGGCCGAGCACAAGCTCAGTCTGGAGGCTGCCGGCCGCGAAGCGCGTTACCAGTTCTTCGAATCGTTCTTCCAGCGGCAGGCATTGGACGCGGTGGCCACCGGGCACACCATGGATGACCAGGCGGAGACGGTGCTGATGCGCGTGCTGCGCGGCGCCGGGACCCGGGGTCTGGCCGGGATATATCCCAAGCGGAAGGTAATTGGCTGCGGCGGGGGAGCGGTGGGTTGCATTGTGCGTCCTCTGCTCGGGGTTCGGCGGGCGGAGGTTCTCGGCTACTTAGGGGGCATCCACCAGTGCTGGCGGGAAGACGCAACCAACGTAGATTTGCAATACACACGCAATCGCATCCGCCACGGGCTGATCCCCCTGATCGAGACGCGGTTTAAGCCCAACGCAGTGGCGGCGCTGGCGCAACTGGCCGAGGTGGCGCGCGAGGAGGAGAACTATTGGGAGGCCGAACTCCGTCAGATCATGCCGGAGGTGGTTCAAGTTCCGGGCGCGGACGCCTGCCGCCTGGCGGTGAACGTCGCGCGCCTGGCCGGCCTGCACCCGGCGCTGCAGCGCCGCATCCTCCGCGAGTGCGCGCAGAAGCTTGACGTGACTCTCGATTTCGAGCATCTGACGCGGTTGCTCCGCGCCACGCATTGCGGTGCACGTGGAAAGGCAAAAACAAAGGCCTGCGAGCTTCCCGGCGGCTGGGCCGTGGTGCGCAAGCAGCAGGAACTTCGTTTCGAGCTGCGGCCTCGCCGCGAGCCGCCGCCCTGCTACGAGTATCGGCTGCCCATTCCGGGCGAGGTGGAGATCAGGGAGGTGGGGCGGGTGATTCGGGCATTTTTGCGGCCCGCGCAGCCCGGAGCCTCGGGATATAATCCGGAACAGTCGCTGGATCCGGCGGCCCTGGGGCCGGAGTTGGTGATCCGCAACTGGCAGCCGGGCGATCGTTTGTGGCCGGCGCACGGCAAGGGTCCGAAGAAGTTGAAGGAGTTGTTCGAGCAGCGGCACGTGCCCGCGGCGGAACGGCGGTCGTGGCCGGTGGCGGCGAGTGGCGGCAAGCTGGCATGGTCGCGGGGTTTCGGCGCTTCTGCCGAGTTCCAGCCTACCGGCGGCTCGCTGCAAGTGGTGGTGATCGAGGAGCACGTTCTGCATCCTCGGCGGGAGCGGTGACGGTGAAGGCTGAGCTGGGCGATTTGAAGGTGATGTTCACGGCCGAGCAGATCGGTGGCCGTGTCCGCGAGCTTGCCCGCCGGATCTCCGACGATTACCGCGACCGGACGCTGCACGCCGTCTGCGTCCTGGAGAATGGCTTTGTTTTTATGGCCGACCTGGTGCGAGCGATCGAGGTACCGGTGGTCTGCCACTTTCTGAAGCCCGAAACCCGGCCGCGCACCCACGGGGCGGAGATCTTTTACGGCGAGGTAAGCGTTCAGGGCCAGCATGTGCTGCTGGTCGAGGGGGTGGTCAAGTCCGGCATCACCCAGGAGTTCTTGATTCGCAACCTGCTGGCGCGGGGAGCTTTGTCGGTGAAGCTGGCCACCATGCTGGACAAGCAGGAGGACCGGCGGGTGGCGCTCGAAGTGGACTATTGGGGCTATGCCATCGGGGCCTCGTACGTGCTAGGGTATGGTCTAGGGTCGCCCCTGTTGGGGCGTAACCTGCCTTACGTGGCCGCCAAAGCCCCGGCAGGGGCCGGCGGGTAAGCCGTTGCGGACAAGGTACCTTTGGTACCGGACGCGCGGCGCTGTTAGGATTTAAAATAGAGCGGTCGAAAGCACGGCTCTAGCATCTAACCCAGTTGGGAATAAAGGTGCGATTACTGGCGCCGACGGCAGGCTGTCGGCTTCCCTGGGCGTTAGCGCCGGGGATGAGGATTGTGGGAGGAGTGTCAGGTGAATTCAACCGTTAAGACGATCTTGTTCTGGCTGGTGATCGTGCTGTCCTGCGTGCTGTTGTGGCAAGTGGTGAAGGCCAGCGGCAACGGCGCCAAGGACAAGTCGATCAACTTCTCGGAGTTCATGTCGCAGGTGAACCAGGGCAATGTTTCCGATGCGACCCTCATGGGCACCGAGGTCCAGGGCAAGTACCGCAACGACAAAACCGGATTCCACACCACGGTCCCGGCCAACTATCCCGACATGATCAAGCAGTTGCAGGATAAGGGCGTCAACATCACGGTCAAGGATCCGCAGAGCAACTGGCCGAGTTGGCTGTTCCAGATCCTGCCTCTCGTCCTGTTCGGCGCCCTGTGGTTCATCATGATCCGCCAGATGCAGACCGGCGGCAGCAAGGCGCTCAGCTTCGGCAAGAGCCGCGCCCGCCTGCTCTCCATGCAGCAGAAGAAGGTCACATTTAAAGACGTGGCCGGCGTGGATGAAGCCAAGGAAGAGCTGCGCGAGATCATCGAGTTCCTGCGCGAGGCGCAGAAGTTCCAGAAGCTGGGCGGACGCATCCCCAAGGGCGTGCTGCTGGTCGGGCCCCCGGGAACCGGCAAGACCTTGCTGGCCCGCGCCGTGGCCGGGGAAGCCAACGTGCCGTTCTTCTCCATCTCCGGTTCCGACTTTGTGGAGATGTTCGTGGGCGTGGGCGCCAGCCGGGTGCGCGACCTGTTCGAGCAGGGCAAGAAGAACGCTCCCTGCATCATCTTCATCGACGAGATTGACGCGGTCGGCCGCCATCGCGGCGCCGGCTTGGGCGGCGGCCACGACGAGCGCGAACAAACCCTGAATCAATTACTGGTTGAAATGGACGGCTTCGAATCGAACGAAGGCGTCATCCTTATCGCCGCCACCAACCGTCCCGACGTGCTCGATCCCGCGCTGCTGCGGCCGGGCCGCTTCGACCGGCGGGTGGTCGTTCCGCGTCCCGATGTCCGCGGCCGCGAAGAGATTCTCCGCGTCCACACTCGCAAGATCCCACTCAATGATGACGTAGATCTCAGCATCCTGGCGCGCGGGACTCCGGGCTTCAGCGGCGCCGATCTGGCCAACCTGGTCAACGAGGCGGCGCTGAATGCCGCCCGCCAGAACCGCAAGACGGTGATGATGTTCGACTTCGAGCTGGCCAAGGACAAGGTACTCATGGGCGCGGAGCGCAAGTCCATGATCCTCTCCGACGAGGAGAAGCGCATGACCGCCTATCACGAGGCCGGACACGCGCTGGTGGCGGCCATGATGAAGCACTCCGACCCGCTGCACAAGGTCACCATCATTCCCCGCGGCATGGCGCTAGGCGTCACCATGCAGTTGCCCATCGACGACAAGCACACGTATAGCCGCGATTACCTGGAGACGCGCATCGCCATCATGATGGGCGGGCGCGTGGCCGAGGAGTTGTTCCTGCACCAGATGACCACCGGCGCCGGCAACGACATCGAGCAGGCCACGGAACTGGCCCGCAAGATGGTCTGCGAGTGGGGCATGAGTTCGCTCGGTCCCCTCACCTTCGGCAAGAAGGAAGAACAGATCTTCCTGGGACGCGAGATTGCGCAGCACCGCGACTACAGCGAGGACACCGCCATCAAGATCGACCAGGAAGTGCGCCGCATCGCCGACGACGGCTACAAGGCTGCCGTCGATGTTCTCAGCGGCCACCGCGAAACCCTGGAGAAGGTCGCCCAGATGTTGCTGGAGCGCGAAGTGCTCGATGCCAACGAGATCCAGATGATCATCGAGGGCAAGGAACTTCCCATCAAGGTGGCGCCGCCGGTCGCGGACGAAGTGCAGAAAGTGCTCAAGCCCGAGCCCGGACGCCAGCCGAGTGCCAGCCCCGGTCCGGCGCACGCTTGAGCAGTTGTCAGTTGCCAGTTATCAGTAGCCAGTTGGGCGACCCGAAAGATGGGTTGCCCGTTTTGTTGGTTGTCATCCTGAAGCGGAGCCGGAGGCGAAGCCGGAGCGCAGTCGAAGGACCCCTATAGCTGGCTCACGGTGATTGGCGCGCGTTCGTCTCTGGCCTTCGGTGACCTGTATGGCCCCGCCGGACATTGCTACCGTTAGTCCATGGGCAAGACCAACAACGCAAAGATCCTCTACGGGGAAAACGATCCTGAAGTCCTCGCCTCTGAAGCAGCGCGCCTGACGACAGCCGGCTATGCGGTGACGCAAGCCGCCGGTCGCAAAGAAATCGAGGCGGAGCTCGCCCGCGAGCGCTTCGACCTGGTGATCCTCGGCCACACCCTCACCCGGAACGACCGCCACCATCTTCCCTACAAGGCGAAGAGGTCGGATGAGATGACCCGCGTGCTGGTGCTGCACTTCAGCGGTCATCACCACGCCGTGGATAAGGTCCTCGACTCGCGCCAGGGCGAAAACGCCGTGCTGGGCGCAGTCGCCGAGTTGCTGGCGCTAGTGCCGGTCGGGGCGTAGTTCAACTGGAACAGCTTCAGAGCAGTTGTACCCACTCGACTGTCATGCTGAGCGAGCGCGGGCCGCTTTTGCCCGCGCGAGTCGAAGCACCTCGACTCGCACGATTTTCTTGGTGTAGGGGTCCCTCGACTCGCGCTCCGTTCGCAAGCTCACGTCGCGCTTCGCTCGGGATGACAGGGTATAGCTCTTCGAAGCCGCGCTACCGCAGCGGCACGCCCTCGAGCGTGGTCAGCCGTCCCACCGGATAGAGCCCCAGCTCGCGGTCCCACCACGGCGAGCGCCGGTAGAAGAAGTCCAGGCGCGCCTTGGGATCGCCGGCGAACTGCTTGTCCGCCGCCAGGCGTTGCTCGAATTCCTCGCGCAGCTTGGGGTCTTTCGCCATCATGTCGCGCGCCAGTTTTTCCACCACGTAGTCCTCAGCAAACTCCTTCTGCTCGAAGACGGCGTCGAAGTACCCCCAAGCGACGGCGGAGTCGGGCGCTTCCGGCTCCAGCCACTCCATGGCCACCTTGGCGGCGCGCTGGTCCATGGCGACCACCACCGACCCGGTCGGGAAGGACAGTTGTTCGCGCACCGGCGTGCAGTGTCCGGAAAAAGACCGGGCGGCGAACTGCGGCGAGAACATCACGTGATGCCCCTCGAACGATTGCGCGTCCCACTTCAGGTCGGTGCAGCGGTAGGTGTCGACGGCGGCGCTCCAGGCGCGGGTGGTGCGCTCGAGCCGAAGCCCTTGCGCTTCGAGTACCTCGATCGCCGCCGTCCACTGCGGGGGCACGATGTAGGCGCGCGGCGGTGCGATGGCCAGCGTGGTCTCGAGCCGCGCCGGGCGCGGGATGGTGATGTCCAGCGGCTCGGGCGTGTAGCGGATCCAGACCTGTCCTGAAACCCCGCTCGGCTCCCGCGTGTAGTTGAAGGTGTGATACAGAAACGGCGCGGTTTCTTTGCTGGGAGCGGTGCGCAGCGGGAACTTCGCCCCGGAATCGAAACGCTTGCCGGCGGCGGCCACCGCAGCATCGGCTTCGCGGTTCAGGCGCACCAGCGTGGCGGCGTCGCGGTTCATCACCTCCAGCAGGGCGCGCAGGATCTCGTAATTGCCGGTCACGCGCGTCTTGTAGTCCTTCAGCATGTGCATCTCGACCAGCATTCCCGGGCGGTTCTGCAGAACGACGTAGCCGTCGGCGAAACGCGGGAGGCTGGGAAAGCGCTCGATGCCTTTGGTCGGGTCGGCATCGTCGGTGAGAAAGATCAGCGGTCCGATCACATGGCCGGAGGCCGCGACGGATTTATCGAGATACGGCGCCACGTTCTTCCGCTGCCATTCGATGATGGTGGAATCATTGCCGGCGCCGGTGGAGAGTGAATAGGTCACGTCATACTGATAATCGGCGCCATCGGTGACATGGTCATCGACGAAGAAGTCCGGCAGCCAGCGGTTCCACAGCTTGAGCCAGGCGCGGGTCTCGGGAGCCTCCGCCTTCACGTAGTCGCGATTGAGGTTGAGGTTGGTGGCGTTGACCCGCCATCCCATTTCCTCGGGGCCATTCTGGTTGATGCGGTTGTAAGGGCCGAAGCGCTCGTGGCCGTCGGCGTTGTAAATGGGGATGATGACCACCACCGCGCGCTCCAGCAACCGCGCCTGCGTCCTGGTGATGGCCATGTCGCGCAGCAGCGCCAGGCAGGAATCTTTGCCGTCCATCTCGCCGGCGTGGATGGCGTTCTGGATGAGCAGAATGGGGCGGCCGGCGCGATGCAGCGCCTCGGGATCGAAGACGCCGTCGCGCGAAACCACCACGTCCACCAGCTCGCGGCCTTCGCCGGTCTTGCCGAAGACTTCGATCTTCACCTGCCCCGGCGCAGCCGCCGCCACCCGGCGCACGTAGGCCATGGTCTCTTCGTAGCGCGGCGTGGTGCGATAGTCGCTGCGCTCGGCCGGCGTGCGCCAATCAGCGGCGGCGCTGGATGTCGGGACTTGTTTCTGCGCGGGAGCGACTGTGCCCAGCGCCACCAGAAGAAGCACAACCGTGATGGATTTCATTTTCTGTGCTTAGACGTGATCCTGGGAGAAGTGGAGGCTTTTTTCTTCTCGGGCTCGGAGGCGCCCTCCAGCACTTTCTCCACCACGTCATCGATCACCGGCTGCGGAGTTTCCTCCGCCGCTTCGAGCACGACGCGGTCGGGGTCCTGCCGCTTCCTCATCAGCAGCACCACCACGTGCGCGATGGCGGCGTTGTCGGTGCCCATGCCCTCCGGCGTCTTGGCCTTGATGCCGACGTTTGCCGGCGGAACTCGCAGCAGCTCGGCGACCCGCGCCTGGATCTTGCGCGCATGCGGGCCGATGCGGGGCGCGGCCAGGATCAGCGTGGAATCCACGTTCGCGACGCTGTACCCGGCATTCGCGACCCGCTTCAAGGCGTGCTGCACGAACGTGGCGGAATCGGCGCCCTTCCATTTCTTGTCGGTGGGCGGGAAGTGCGACCCGATGTCGCCGGCGGCCACCGCGCCCAGCAGCGCGTCGGTGAGGGCATGCAGCAGGACGTCGCCGTCGGAGTGCCCGGCCAGGCCGCGGTCGTGCGGCAGCTTCACTCCCCCGATCTTGAGCGGGAGCCCGCGCTTGAATTCGTGCGAGTCCCAGCCGTAGCCGATTCTGAAATTCATTGTCCAACCCCGGCCACGGATTCACACGGATGGGTACGGATTTTTTTTCTTTCGTTGTCGAAGAGCAGACGACGGAACTGTGGCTTCTCGCCGAAGTTCAGCAACAATCCGATTTCAATCTCCGTGGCTCGCAGGTAATGCAATAGTTGTGCTTCATGCGACCGGTCCAAAGTCCGTGCGGCTTTGAGTTCCAGGAGAATCTTGTGTCCGACGAGCAGGTCTGCCCGGAAGTCCCCCACCTGGTGTCCCCGGAACAACACCGGGACAGCGACTTGGCGCTCTGCCTGTAATCCGGCTTCACGCAGAGCCATTGCCATGGATTCTTCGTAGACAGACTCCAAAAAGCCGTGGCCCAGCTCGTTGTACACGTCGTAATAGACGCCGATGATCTTGTCGGTCAGTTCGGCGTGTTTTAGTCCGACGCTATGCTCGTCCACGAGGTTCCCCAAGATATCCGTCGAGATCCGTGCAAATCCGTGGCGTTTTTTCCTATCGGCGGCGCTGCTCCTGCGACAGGAAGAACTCGGCCAGCTCCAGGTCCGCGGGCGTGGTGATCTTGATGTTCTGCGGCGAACCCATCACCACCGCGACTTCGTGCCCGGTGCGCTCCACCAGCGAGGATTCGTCGGTGCCCTGGAAGCCGTCGGCTTGAGCGTCGTCAAATGCCTTCTTCAGCACCTCGTAGCGGAAGCCCTGCGGCGTCTGCGCCAGGACGACGAACTCGCGGGGAATGGTGGAGGTGACCAGGGCGCCGTGGGCGGTGCGCTCCACCTGCTTGA
>JBIOFT010000069.1:0-19497 GCA_044447375.1 Terriglobales bacterium
ACTCCTGACTCCTGAAGTACAGGAGACAGCCGAATGTCCACTGAAGTCGCCGCCATCAGCGAGAAACTCACGGCCCCGCCCTCCAACTGCATGATCTGCACCGAGGACCTGTGGAAGACCTATGACATGGGCTCGGAGCAGCAAGTGCACGCGCTACGAGGGGTGGACTTGCGCATTGACCGCAACGAGTACGTCGCCATCATGGGGCCCTCGGGGTCGGGCAAGTCCACGCTGATGAACCTGATCGGTTGCCTGGATACTCCCACCAAGGGACGCTACTGGCTCAATGGACAACTGGTCAGCGAACTGGACGACGACGAGCTGGCGCGCATCCGCAATAAAGAGATTGGCTTCGTGTTCCAGACCTTCAACCTGCTGGCGCGCGCTACCGCCCTGCACAACGTCGAGCTGCCGCTCATCTACAACGGCACCGCGTCGGAAGAACGCATCGAGCGCGCCAAGGGGGCGCTGAAGGCCGTCGATCTCGCCGACCGCATGATGCACAAGCCCAACGAGCTCTCCGGCGGCCAGCGGCAGCGGGTGGCCGTCGCCCGCGCGCTGGTCAACAATCCCGCCATCATCCTGGCCGACGAGCCCACCGGCAATCTGGACTCCCAGACCGGCGCCGAGATCATGGCCCTATTCGACCGGCTGCATCGGGAGGGCAACACCATCGTGCTGGTCACCCACGAGCACGACATCGCCGAGTACGCCCACCGCGTCATCCACTTCAAGGATGGCAAAGTCTTCGGCGACGAGCGCAAGAAGTAAGTTGAGACGCTTTGCGGGCGTGAGCGAAGCGCACCGCGCGGCGCGGGAGCCCGCCGCCGAGATCCCAAGCGTAGCGAGGGATCTAATTGCTTGCATTTTGTGCCTACACTGCCTACAATATATGCATGCAATACACCATTCGCAGGGTGCCGCAGAACATAGACCACGCCCTCCGTCGGCGGGCGCGCGAGCAGGGCAAGAGTCTTAATGAAGTTATGATTGAAGCGCTGGCCCGCGGATCTGGGCTCGGCGAAGATCGTGTCCGGCAACGCGATTTAGGGGACATTGTCGGCACTTGGCGCGACGACCCCGCCTTTGACGCTGCCTTAGCGGCGCAGGACGCGGTCGACGAGGAGCTGTGGAAGTGAAGGTGGCGCTCGATACCAATCGTTACACCGATCTCTGCCGAGGCAGCGCGCGCGTGGTTGAGACGGTTGAGGCGGCCGATGAGGTCTGGCTGCCCTTCATTGTGGCCGGCGAGTTGCGCGCGGGATTTGCCGTGGGCAGTCAAGGACCGCGTAACGAAGCCGTCCTGCGGCGGTTTCTTCTTAAACCAGGTGTCGGTGTCCTCTACGCCGACGAACAGACTACCTATCATTACGCCACCGTCTACCGGCAACTGCGCAAACAGGGCACGCCTATCCCCACAAACGACATGTGGATCGCGGCTCTCGTGCTTCAGCATTCGCTAACCTTGTGCGACCGAGATCGTCACTTTGACGCCCTTCCGCAAATCACGCGGGTCTAGCAGAAAGGACGGCAAGGTCGCCGGCGGCAAACGCAAGAAGTAGCTACAGGCTCTTCGCGAAGCCGATGTTTGCGTTGTTTTCTACCGCAACTCCCCATATAATTCGCCGGTCAACTTACAGTCCCAGGCAAGTGCGGTAAGGGAGTCTCGATCGGGGCAGGCATCTCCACGCACGATCGCGTTACCAACCATTGATTGGCCCGTCTGTGGGCATTCCTAAGATTTTGAATTGGTTTGAAGTCAGCGGTAAGAGTGACGCCGCAGCGAGAGATGGGCGTGCGCGACACCCTGGAATTCATTCTTAATTTGCAACAACGGCTTCAACTAGATTACGGAGGATGGAAAGCATGAACAGGAAACTGTGGAAAGTTTTTGCAGGGCTGTGCGCGCTGGCGATGTCGGCCGTCTGGGCCGCGCCCGCACGCGCGCAGATGTCAGAGGTCAAAGAAAAACCGCCGATGTACTCCTACGTCGGGTTTTGGAATATTCCCCGCGCGCAGTGGGCAGAGATGGCAAAGTCAGAGGCGGCTGACCGGGAAGTCCTGGATAAGGCCATTGCCAGCGGAACCATTGTGGGATTTGGCCACGACGTCAATATGGTTCACCAGCCCGACCAGCAGACTCACGACGAGTGGTGGTCGGCCATGTCGATGGCGGGACTGCTCAACGTGCTGGAACAATTCTACAAGTCCGGCAGTGCTACTACTCCGGTGCTGGAGAGTGCCACCAAACACTGGGACGCCATTTACGTCAGCCGGCATTACAACTGGCATGCCGGATCGTGGAAGGGTCTGTACACCCACGGGTCGTCCTATAAATTAAAGCCGGACGCGCCCAACGACGCGGTGGAGACGCTCAGCAAGAACCTGATTGTGCCGCTGATGGAGAAGTTGCTCGCCGACGGCGCCATTCACGAGTACGAAGTCGACACCGAAGCCATCCACACCGAAGCGCCGGGCACGTTTTGGGTCTTTTACATCGCGGCGAACGCGGAAGGCCTGGATAAGGCCAACGCGGCGCTGCGGGAGAGAATGAAGGCGAACCCGCTGGGCGGTCCGGCATTTGGTTCCATGGTGGACTACAGCGCGCACCGGGATTATCTCGCTCGCACCAACGCCACGTACAAATAGTTCCCCGCATTGCCTTCCCGGTCCGCGAGCGACCCAACCTTTGTGGCGCCGCTCGCGGGCCGGCTCGTTTCCCGCTTGCTTCCGGGAAGCGCCACCAGCCGAATGCGAAGGATTTTCTGATTTCTCGTATCGAAAAAATCGTGAATACCTGACTCTCCCTTGGGAGTCTAATGGGCGTTTATGTCCAGCCCCTGCCAGAAGACTCGAATGCTGTGTTGCTGCGCTTGTTGTTGTTGTCGCGGCCTGTCTTCGGGCGGGGAGGAAGAGCTGATTTAGAGATCTAGTACGTAACGTCGATTTCTAAAGGCCTACCGCCAGAAGCGCAAATGGCGGTAGGCCTTTTTGTTTTTGCTTGGTCGCAAGGGGAGACTCGATGACACAGGCAGCGCAGGAAACCAAAGCCCAACGGATAGAACGCCTCAAGCGGGAGAAGAACCCGCTGGAGAGCCTGGACGAAATCCGCAGCTTCGCGCGCGAAGGACACGCTTCCATCCCGCCGGAATGGCTGGGGACCTACTTCCGATGGTGGGGTGTGTACACCCAGGGCGATGGCGCCGGCGCCATCGGCGGAAGCAATGGCGAAGGCAAGGCGACACCCTACTTCATGGTGCGAATCCGCATCCCCAACGGCATCTTGTCGTCGCAACAGTTGCGCACCATCTCCGAGCTTACCCGGGATTACGCGCGTGGCGTGGCCGACATCACCGTGCGCCAGAACATTCAGCTCCACTGGGTCGAGATCAAGGCGCTGCCGGAATTGCTGGAACGCTTGTTTCGCTCGGGCCTCACCACAATGGAATCCTGTGGCGACGTGACCCGCAATATCACTGGCTGTCCCCTGGCCGGAGTAGATGCCGACGAGATCTGCGACGCCTCGCCGCTGGTTCGCGAGGCGAATCGGCTCCTGGTGGACAACCCGGAGTTCTACAACCTGCCGCGCAAATTCAAAATCTGCATTACCGGATGCCGGGCGTGGTGCTCCTATCCCGAGATCAATGACATAGGCCTTACGGCCGTCCTACGCGCGCGGAACGGCAGGCCGGAGATCGGTTTTTCGCTGCGCGTCGGCGGCGGCTTGTCCGCCGATCCCCACCTGGGCGTGCGGCTGAACGCATTCGTCCAATGGCAGCAGGTAGTCCCGGTGGTTCAGGGGATCGCCGAGATCTTCCGCGAGGCCGGCGTGCTGCGCGAACACCGCGAGCGGGCTCGCCTCAAGTTTCTGTTCCTACGGCACGGATGGACCCCGGAAACTTTTCAGCGGGAACTCGAACAGCGGATCGGATTCCCGCTGGACCCGTCCGTTCCCGAAGAAGCGCCGGACGATGTTTACCGCGACCATGTGGGCATCCATCCGCAGAAGCAGCCAGGCTACAGCTATGTTGGCGCGGCGGTGTTGCGCGGCCGCCTGACCGCCGGCCAGATGCAGGCCGCGGCGGAACTGGCCGAGCAATTCGGCACGGGTGACGTGCGCACCACTAACATGCAAAACCTGCTGATCATTAATGTGCCCAGCGCAACGGCAAGCGAGTTGGGAAAAGAACTCACCGCGATCGGACTCCCCGTCAACGGCTCGCCCTTCTGGCGCGGCGCGATCGCGTGCACCGGCACCGAATTCTGCAAGATCGCGATCACCGAGACCAAGGGATTCGCGCGCTGGCTGGTGGAGGAGTTGGACGAGCGCCTGCCGGAGTTCGATCAGCAATTGAAGCTGCACGTCACCGGCTGCCCCAACAGTTGCGGGCAGCACTGGATCGCGGACATCGGCCTGGAGGGCAAGAAAATCAAGGTCAATGGCCGGCTGCAGGATGCCTACTACTTCTGCGTCGGAGGCGCGGTCGGCAAACATCAGGCCATCGGCCGGCTGACCGGCTACCGCTGCCTGGCCAGCGACGTTCCGGACGCGATTGAGCGGCTGCTGCGGTCGTACATGGAACTGCGCCTGCCCGGTGAGAACCTGCGCCGCTTCTTCGGCCGATTCGGCGAAACGCAGATTCGCGAGTTTCTTGCCGGCCTTCCGATGGTGGCGGTGGAGCGCGATCTGCCCACCGCAAGAGCATCGCACGGGGTCGAGGGTTGATGCCGAGGGTGGATTTAATGCCAAACCTGTTTCCCATGTTCGTCAAGCTGGCCGGACGCAAGTGCTTGGTGGTGGGCGGCGGGCTGATCGCAGAAGGCAAGGTAGAGGGATTGCTCGCGTCCGGCGCAACCGTGGTTGTCGTGGCGCCGGAAGTGACGGAGAAGATTGCGCGCTGGAACGATCAGGGCCGTCTCACCTGGCACGCACGCCGGTTCCAGCCGGCCGATCTGGAAGGCGCATTCCTGGTCGTCGCCGCGACGGGAGTGGCTGCGGTGAGCGAGTTCGTGTTTCGCGAGGCGGAAGCTCGCGGGATTCTTTGCAACGCGGTCGATGAACCCGAGCGCTGCCACTTTTATTATCCGGCCATCGTCCGGCGTGGCCTGTTACAGATAGCGATCTCCACCGGGGGGCTGAGTCCGGCGCTGGCCGGCCGATTGCGCCAGGAACTGGAAGCGCAGTTTGGCCCCGAATACGAGCGCTGGATCGAAGAACTGGGTGCGCTGAGGCAGAAGGCGTTCGCTCGCCGAGCCGATCCGCAACGGCGCACGCGTCTGTTGCACCGGCTCGCCAGCCGCAGAGGATACGAACGCTTCCTGCGCGCCGAGCGCCGCCGCAGCGGAGGTTCCGTCTGATGGGAAAGGTCTACCTCATCGGCGCCGGACCGGGCGATCCGGAACTGCTTACGGTGAAAGCGGCGCGGATTCTTGCATCCGCCGACATCGTGCTGCACGACGCCCTAGTCACCCAGGAGGTTCTGGAACTGGCGTCGCCCAAGGCGCGCATCATCGACGTCGGCAAGCGCTGCGGACAAAAACTGCTGACCCAGGACGAGATCAACGCCTATCTGATTCACGCGTCCAGCGTGGCCGACATCGTGGTGCGTCTGAAGAGTGGTGACCCGCTAATCTTCGGACGCGCCGGCGAAGAGATCGAAGCGCTGCAAAGCGCCGGAGTGGAGTTTGAGATCGTTCCCGGCATTACCTCGGCGCTGGCCGCGGCGGCGGCGGCCCGCGTGTCGCTCACGGATCGGCGATTCGCTTCTCAGGTGCTGTTCACCACCGCGCACCGCAAGGGCGGCGAAACGGCCCTGGAGTGGACCAGCGCCATCACGCCCGGCACCACGGTCGTGGTGTATATGCCCGGCGACGCTTACGCGGGACTGGGGAACGCGCTCATTCGGAGCGGGCTCGATCCGCAGACTCCTTGCGTCGTGGTTTCGTGCGCGGCGCGAAAATCTCAGCAGATGCGCTGGACCGACATTGCCGGCTTGCGGACATTGAATGGCATCGCGGCGCCGGCCCTGCTCATCGTCGGCCGGGTTGCGCGCTCTGATGCGGAAACGATTACGGCCGACCTTTGGAAGCAGCTCCAAACCACAGCAGTGCAAGACGAACAACATATCGCGTAACGAGAAAGGAGAACGATCTGTGAGCGGAAGCAACGAAAAGAAGAACTCTGCCATTCGGGCACGTTTCAGGATTTCTCTCGACACCTGGGCAGTGGCGATCGCACTGGCCGCCGCGCTGCTGGTGCGCGCCGGCCTGCTGAAGCACATTCCATGGTAATCCTGACTTTATTTCTTTTAGATATTGTTCCACGTGGAACATTTTTGTCTAAGTGATTGAAGGATTGAGGAGACGACATGGCTGACTCTATCGCGTTGCCCCGGCTTCGGCCCATCAGTCCGCAGCTTCACCTGGTCAAACTGCTTCCCGGAATCGCGCTGCTGGCCGCGATCGGATATGCGGGCAAGCTGCTCGAACAGAACATCTCCCGCTATGCCAAGGCTCACCACACCGTTATTCCGAACATCGAGTACGTGCTGTGGGCGATCATGATCGGGCTTGCCATCTCGAACACGGTGAAAATCCCTGATGCGTTCCTGCCGGGCATTGCGACCTACGAATTCTGGCTCAAGGCTGGAATCGTGCTGCTGGGAGCGCGCTTTGTGCTGGGCGATGTGGTAAAGCTCGGCTCGATCAGCCTGGTGCTGGTGGCGCTGGAGCTGGGGCTGGCGATCGCGCTGATGACCTGGCTGGGGCGCCTGTTCAAGTTACGGCCCAAGCTGAGTTCGCTGCTGGCGATCGGTTCCTCCATCTGCGGGGTGTCGGCCATCATCGCGGCGAAAGGCGCCATCGATGCCGATGACGAAGACTCTTCCTTTGCTATCGCGGCCATCCTGGCGTTGGGCGCGATCGCGCTGTTTACTTTTCCGCTGATTGGCCACTGGCTGGGAATGAACGACCATGCCTACGGAATGTGGGCGGGTCTGGCCGTTGATAACACCGCCGAGGCCACCGCTGCCGG
The DNA here is from genome assembly GCA_044447375.1 of Terriglobales bacterium. Taxonomy (GTDB): domain Bacteria; phylum Acidobacteriota; class Terriglobia; order Terriglobales; family Acidobacteriaceae; genus JAHFUA01. The sequence goes on from JBIOFT010000069.1 coordinate 7,034, forward strand.
CGCGTTGTACTCCGACGCCGCGGGCAAGATCGCCGTCCTGGCGAAGACGACGCGCAACGCGATGATCGGATTTGTGGTGCTGGGATACGCGCTGCATTGGGCCGGCGCCGGACAGGCCAAAACCATCTCCAACAAAGCTTCGTTCCTCTGGCAGAAGTTCCCCAAGTTCGTGCTGGGCTTCCTGCTGATCTCCCTGCTGGCGACCGCGCACCTCTTCAACAAAGAACAGCTCACCAGCCTGGCCAATCTCTCGCGCTGGGCTTTTCTGCTCACCTTCGCGGGAGTGGGATTGCGAACCAACTTTCGCGAGATGACCAAGCAGGGTATCCGGCCGTTCATCGTCGGAGCTTTGGGTGAAGTGGCCATCGCGTCGCTGACGCTTGTATTGGTATTGGGAGCAAACAGGGTCTTTCACTTGTGACCCAACCAGAAGGTCTGCGAACGGAAAGGATGCACCTTCAATGTGGCAATGAGTTACAGTAAGCGGATCAACTCATGAACCCAAAGACCATCAACGCCACTCCCCCTCCGAAACAGGGTGAGACTGCGTCCCCAGTAACGCTCGCCCGCATTCAAAAGGCACGGGAGCGCATTCACCAGGCCATTGCCGTATCACCGTGTGCACACTCTCATGCTCTTTCACGGCTGGCGGGCAGTCCGGTGTTTCTCAAACTGGAAAACCTGCAGCGGACGGGAGCGTTCAAGGAACGCGGCGCCCTGAACAAGCTCCTGTGCCTGACTTCCGACGAGAGGCAGCGCGGCCTGGTCACGGCGTCGGCCGGCAACCATGCGCAGGCGGTGGCGTATCACGCCTCCCGCCTCGGCATACGGGCCGAGATCTGGATGCCGCTCACCACCCCGCTGGTCAAGGTGTCATCCACGCAAAGCCATGGCGCCGAGGTGGTCCTCCACGGAACCAGCTTCGATGAGACCTACGAGGCATCCCTGGAACGCTGCCGGGAACGGCAGGCCACGTTTATTCACCCCTTTGACGACGAGGACGTCATTGCCGGACAGGGAACCATCGCCCTGGAATTGTTGGAACAGATCCAGGAACTCGAAGTCGTCGTGACTTCGGTTGGCGGTGGCGGACTCATCTCTGGCATAGCGGTGGCCCTCAAGGAGCTCAACCCAGCGATCCGCGTTATCGGCGTGCAATCGTCGCTGATTCCCTCCATGGTCCGGGCGACTCGCGAAGGACATCCCGTTACCCTGCCGGCAGTGTCCACAGTGGCCGACGGAATCGCAGTCCGGTCGGCGGGCGAGAAAACATTGCCGCTGGTCAAGAAGTATGTGGATGACCTGGTGGTGGTGGACGACGAGGAGATTGCCGCGGCCATCCTGTTCCTTCTGGAACGCGAGAAGACGATGGCCGAGGGGGCGGGAGCCTGCGGGGTGGCGGCGCTTCTCCACGGCAAGATCTCCCTGGCAGGAAAGACGGCTGCCATCGTGATCTCGGGAGGGAATCTCGACGTAACGCTGCTTTCACGCATCATCGAACGAGGCTTGGTCAAAGACGGCCGGCTGGTTCGCCTGCGTATCCCTCTCCCGGACCACCCCGGTGCTTTGCATCGGCTGACCCAGGTGATTGCGGGACAGCGAATCAACATCGTGGAAACCGAGTACCACCGCACCTTCTACGGCGCGCGCTTGGGCCACACCCTCATCGACCTGACCATGGAAGCCCGTGACCTCAACCACGCCAACGAACTGAGCGCGGCCCTAACCGCCGCCGGATACAACTTTGAGAGGATCACGTAAGGAGCGATACCTTGAAGATAGCCCGCGACATCACGGAATTGATCGGACACACCCCGCTGGTCCAACTGAACAAGGTGACCGCAGGCTGCCGGGCCACGGTGGCCGCCAAGCTGGAGAGCTTCAATCCCTGTAACAGCGTCAAGGACCGCATCGGCGTCAGCATGATTGCAGCGGCCGAGCAGGCCGGCAAGATCCGCCCGGGAAAGACCGTGCTGATTGAACCCACCAGCGGCAACACCGGCATTGCCCTGGCGTTTGTGGCGGCGGTGAAGGGCTACAAGCTGATCCTGACCATGCCCGACACCATGAGCATGGAGCGCCGCATCCTGTTGCGGGCCTTCGGAGCGGAGATCGTCCTGACGCCCGGGCCGAAGGGCATGAAGGGAGCAATGACCAAGGCCGAGCAGATCCTGGCTGAGACTCCGGACGGATTCATCCTGCAGCAGTTCGCCAATCCCGCCAATCCGAAGATCCACTACGAAACCACCGGGCCGGAGATCTGGGAGGATACCGATGGCAAGGTCGATATCCTCGTCTCCGGGGTGGGGACCGGCGGCACGCTGACCGGCGTCACCGAATACATCCGGCCGAAAAAGCCGGCGTTCAAAGTGGTTGCCGTCGAGCCCACCGAGAGTCCGGTGCTCTCCGGCGGACAGCCCGGTCCGCACAAGATCCAGGGAATCGGCGGGGGCTTTGTGCCCGAAGTGCTGCGGACGGATTTCATCGACGAGATCATCCAGGTTTCGAGCGAAGATGCTATTGTGATGGCTCGCCGCCTGGTCCAGGAAGAGGGCCTGCTGGTGGGCATCTCGTCCGGGGCTGCGGTGCAGGCCGCGATTGCGGTGGCGCGCCGGCCGGAGAACGCCGGCAAGCTGATCGTGGTGGTGGTGCCCGACTGCGGAGAGCGCTACCTGAGCAGCATCCTTTTCCAGGCTCTGCGGGAGGAAGCGCAGCGGATGGAAGCTGTGCTGGTTTGAGCTTTTGAATTATGGCAGGCTTAATCAAGTCGGCTCGCGAGTACGTTGCCTCGGTCTTTGACCGGGATCCCGCGGCCAAGTCCTGGGTCGAAGTCCTACTCTGCTACCCGGGCTTGCACGCCTTGTGGGCGCATCGGGTAAACCACTGGCTGTGGACGCACCACCTGCGGCTGCTGGCGCGCTTTTTCTCCCAGGGCTCGCGCCTGCTGACCGGGATCGAGATCCATCCCGGAGCGCAGATCGGCCGCCGTTTCTTCATCGATCACGGCATGGGCGTGGTCATCGGCGAAACCTCCATCATCGGGGATGACGTGACCCTCTACCAGGGCGTGACCCTGGGCGGAACGGGCAAGGAAAAGGGCAAGCGGCACCCAACGCTTGGCAACAACGTAGTCGTGGGAGGCGGCGCCAAGATCCTGGGCAACGTCACCCTCGGCGAGAACTGCCGCGTGGGCGCCGGATCCGTGGTGCTCCGAGATGTCCCGGACAATTCCACCATCGTGGGCGTCCCCGGGCACATCATTTTTCGCGACGGGCAGCGAGTGGTCATCACCGATCCAAAGGAAATCAGTGATCCGCTGTCGGATGCCCTGGCGGCGCTGGCGCTTCAGGTTCAGAAGCTGGAAGACACGGTCAAGGAACTGACGCGGGAAAAAGAGCAGAACGCCCCCGCAGTAGGTTCCAAGACCGGATAGCCAGACGGGAGCCTGAATCCGCGGCGACGAGCCCAAGAGGTGGATTCTCAGCTGCGGCTAATATGTACATTAGTCATTTCGAAATCAGGAACTCCAAGAGTTTTCGCGAGCCGGAGGCTCTGGAATTCAAGCCCGGCTTCAATATCATTACGGGGCAAAACAGCGCCGGAAAGACTGCGTTGCTCGAAGCCCTCACCCTACAGTTCGAGCCGAACCCCCATCGAAGCGCGATTACGATCCCTGTAGAAGGAGTTCCTCCTCCTGCCGCCTCCTCGGTACGCATAACGTTTGCTATTAGTCGGGAGGAACTGCTGGGTATACTCTCTGGCGCGGACCATCACTTCGCCGCACCACGCAGAGGATTCACCGTGCCCGGCTACGGAGTCTACCAGGGTTCTAATTCTCCACAGGAAGCTGATGCATTTTTGGCTTGGTTATTTGAACACCCAGAATTCCAAGTTTCCGTACGGGTTAACAAGGAGCCTGGGCGCGAAATTTGGGTTGCAGACGAGCCACATTTGGGCCTTTACCCCGCTGAACCGCTCCAAGGAAATGTTCGCTTGCACATCCAAGTGCGGGTTGATCCCGAGCGGGGGCCTATTACGCTGAACCCACCATTCGTCAACACGGATGATGACGTATCGCTTCGACTCGCAAATGTTCTCAGGTCGAGAATCTACCGTTTCTCGGCAGAACGGTTCAGCGTTGGGCAATGCGGGTTTGGGCCCAATCCCATCTTAGCTGCCGATGCTCACAACTTGCCCGAAGTCATAAATGTGTTGAAAGCCAATACGAACAGGTTTCTGCAGCTAAATGAGTTGGTTCGTGAAATTCTTCCGCAAGTCAAGCACGTGTCGGTACGCGCCTTTTCAAGCACCCAAGTGCAGATCATAGTGTGGCCGCATGACCCTGGCACTACGAGGGAGGACTTGGCAGTGCCCCTAAACCAATGTGGATCTGGGGTGGGGCAGGTGTTGGCGATTCTGTACGTCATCATGACCGCCGTTCATCCGCAAGCCATAATCGTCGATGAGCCACAAAGTTTTCTGCACCCCGGCGCGGTAAGAAAGTTAATCGAAGTGCTGAAGCGCTACCCGCGGCACCAATACATATTTGCGACACATTCGCCAACTGTCGTCATGGCGTCCGATCCAGCCACCCTGACCATGACACGCCTGACGGGAGTTGAGACATCATTCCAAAAGATCAATCCATCGGACAGCAAGGAGTTGGAGTCCTATCTTGCAGAAATAGGTGCGCGCCTTTCCGACGTGTTCGGCGCCGATAACATCCTTTGGGTTGAAGGCCAAACCGAGGAACAGTGTTTCCCGCGCATACTGAAAGGGATTGCACATAAGTCTCTGATGGGCACCGCCATAGTGGGGATCAGGCAAACGGGCGATTTAGAAGGCCGTGACGCAACACGGGTACTAGAGCTGTACCGTCGAATCAGTCAGAGCAGCACGCTTCTGCCGCCCGCTGTCGCCTTCATTCTGGACAGGGAGTGCCGAACGGCGCAACAACTGACCGAGCTTCGAAGGATCAGCAGCAACTTAGCGTTTTTCCTCCCGCGCCGCATGTACGAATCGTACTTACTGTGTCCGGAAGCGATAGCCGCGGTGGCCAATGAAGTCGACGGCTTTCGCCAAGAGCGCATCACCGTCGAAGAGGTCCGTGGTTTGATTGATCAGAAACGGCAGGAGATTCGGTACTACTGCCCCGGAACAACTGAGGTTCCTGTGGACTGGATACGGGATATCGATGCGGCAGGAATCTTGCAAGAAGTTTTCGAAGAGCTTTCAGAAACGCGCGTCGCCTACGTCAAGTCGAAACACTCAGTGCAGATCACGGAGTGGCTAATAGCCTATGCTCCTGACGAGTTGAACGAATTGTCGGACACCCTTGTGCGCTTGCTTCCGCCCCAATAGGGGTGTGGCCACGGCGCGCGTGAGCGGGGCAAGAGCCGCACCGAGGGGTGCGGCTCTTGCCGTGTTTAGGCCAACAGCAGGGCGTACTCGACGTTCTGCTCCTCGATACGGCGGACGAGGACGTCACGGCGGGGGCCGGGGTTGAGGTGGTCGGCGCGGTAGGTCAGCAGGTCGAGCTGACGGCGGATGATGTACAGGCGTTCTTGCTTGTTCATGGGAGATGTCCCCTGAGGAAGTGTCCTCACTAAGGGGTTCGGTAGCGGCGAAACTTGTTCATCATCGATACTGAAAAGAGCGGATAAGAAAGGCCTCCTCCCGGAGGCCTGCTGAAGAAATCTGAGATTCAGTCTTACTGCGCCGCGCCGACGGTCTGCATGCCCGGCGTGCTGCTGGCGTGAGTGCTCGGCGTGGCGGCGAAGAAGTTGTGGTCGTAGAGATTGCGGTACATGCGCCCGGCGATCTCCGCCGCCTTGGGCCCGAAAGTGGGACGCCCGCCGCGCAGGAAGACCACCACTACGATGCGTCCGGAGTTGGTCTTGGCGTAGGAGGCGAACCAGCCGAAGCGGGTGCCGTCGTGCGAGCAGGTGCCGGTCTTGCCCAGCACCGGCTCTTCGCTGAAGCTATAGCGCACGCTGCGCGCGGTGCCGTACTCGACCGCTCCCGCCATGCCGTCCGCCATCGAGGGGACCAGCGGCGCGATATCGAGTTGCCGCTTGACTTTGGGTACAAATCCCGCGACTTCTTCCGGCCGCGTGGGATGCTGCAGGTAGAAAAGCGTGCCACCATTGGCCATGGCCGCCACCAGCGCGCCCAGTTGCAGCGGGGTCACGGAGATGCTTTCCCCGAACGAGCACATCTTGGCCACGCCGCCGGCATTGGACGCCAGTTCCTGGCTGGGGAACACGCCCAGGTGCTCGCCCGTGATGTTGTAACCGGCCAGCTCGCCCAGCCCGAACTCGTGCGCGTAGTAGCTGACCTTCTCGAACCCGAGCCGGCGTCCCAGCGCTTCGAAATACGCGTTGTTGGAGTGGGCCAGGGCACCGGTGAGGTTCATGCGCGAGCGGCCGCCCAGCGTGACCTCGGTGTTCTTGTCGACGATGCGTTCGTTCAGAGCCGCCAGCGCTACGGTCAGCTTGATGGTGGAACACGGCTGCGCACCGCTGGAGAGCGCCAGCTTCTGGTTGACCATGCTCAGCACCCGGCCACTATCGGGATCGACGGCCACCACCGTGCCGTTCATGTTGCCCAGGGCCTCGATGGCGGCGGCGCGGACCACCGGGTCCTCGCCCGCGATCACGTCGCCCTCAGTGATGTCGTCGGCGTACGAGCTGGTGTAGAAACGCTCGTAGGAGCGGCGGTGCCGGCGGGCGGTGGTGCGGGTGGCGCGGGTATGCCGGAGGCGGGCGAGGTGCTTCTGCGTGCGCGGGGTTTCAGTGATACGCGCGGAAGAAGCGCTCTTGTTGGCGCGGGCCGAGCGCGTTGCGGCGCTCGCCGGCAGCAGAACCGCGATACATATGATCAGGACGAGATGAGCGACGAAGCGTGGTTTCAACATTGTGCCTAATACCTGAATTCCAAGATGTCGGTTACCAACACGCCGGCGGATCTTCGGGCCAGGCCGGAGCTGGAGCCGCGTCACTCTCGGGGGGAACTGGACCGAATAGTAAGAGAGTTACTGCCCCGATTGCAATGCAAAAACTGCCGTTCCCAGCCTCCGCGGTCACCCGCGCGGTTAACTAAAGAGTTACTCCAGTTACTAACTAGAGTCACTCATCCTCAGCATAAAGGATATCGGCATTTTCCGGTGAGGTGCGGCAGGACCAAGCCTTTGGTAATGAGCGGCGCGCTGGACCGATTCAGGAATGGCGCAGGCGGCTGCCCGAGTGCGCAGGGTCCACGCCCGAGGTTATGGAACGAGCGTGGGTGGCCAGGGCGTCGGGGTGAATTCTCGGGTCGCCGCCGCAGCAGGCTTCCAGCCAGTTCAGGACTCGCGAACTGGCCGAGACCAGCGGCGAGGGCGGCACCACGGCGAACATGTCGGGCCGATCGGCGGCCGCGATCCCATTTTCCGCCATCTGCGTGCCCGGCGTTCCCCGGGGATGAGCGAGGAATACGCACAGGTAGACAACCCAGAACACGAACGGTACCGCCAGGGCGATCGGCAAGGCCCAGCGCGAAACGGGCAGATGGCGCGCGAAGACCAGGAAGGTGCCGAAGAACATCAAAGTGGCCAGCAGCACGAGTGTGGTATCGACCAGGGCCGAAAACAAACGCTGCGCCACCGTGGCTGTGAACGTCGGGGGCAGCGGGATCGGCGGGGTGGGTTCGATCACAAACGTCTGAAACGGAACCGGAGCTGGAACCGAAACCGGCGCCCGCTCCTCGGGCTTGGCCACAGGTTGCAGGCTGGAACCATTCATCCGCACCCAGTCCCACAAACGTCGCTGTTCGTCCTGCGATAGATCGAGGAAGCGCAGCCCCGCGCGCCCGGAGGAATCGGCCCACATGATCTCGGCGGTGAGGCTCATGGTGTCGGACAAACCGGGAAGATCGAAGTGCAGGCGCAGTGGCCCTTCGGCTTGCAGTGGCGACAAGGCCTGGATGGCCATGCCGCCCTCGCTGACATCGAGAATGATGGCCGGATCGAGCCCACCCTCGAAGTTGACGTAAGCCAGGGTGGGCACCACCAGGCGCGCGGGACGATGGGTCATGCGCTCCACCAGCGCGGTGGCTTCGCCCAGGCTGCGGGAGGCGGCGGCGGCGCTGACCGGCTTGATCAGGACGAAATTGGCGCCCATGTCATACGCCGCCTGGATGCTGGCCAGCCCCTTGACCATGGCCAGCGCCACGCAACTGCCGGCGTAGTTCTGCCGCATCAGCTTGAGCAGCTCGCTGGCGTGTTCGACGTCGTAGTCCACCACCACGGCCGAGGTCGCGCCCTGCGCCAGCCGCTCCACTGCGGGCTGCAGTTCGGCGCACACCTCGCTCTCGACGTCCAGCTCATGCATCACTCGCTGCAGGATGGACACCGCATCGGCGTCGCGGCTGACCAGCAAGGCTTGCATTCTCATCCCCCTCTGAGCTTAGGCGCGAACTCAGCCGCCGCCAATTGGCGGGGATGGTTCAAGGGTGAAGGTTCCGGCTGAGGGAATGGCTCGAGAACTGTCAGCAATGCGAGGATGAACTCACTGCAGCTTCGCGTACTCCGCCTTGGCCTGCTGCAGGATAGGCAGGTCAGGGTCAGCGTTCTTCCAGGAGGCCAGGACGTCCTGGTACGCGAGCTTGGCCTTGGCGGTATCTCCCTGCTGGGCATAGGCGCGGGCGGCGCCAAGCTGGGCAAGAGGGAAAGATTGATTCAGGTGGGGCCCGTCACGCCGTGACAAAACCCGCTGGAATTCCTGCAAGGCGTCAGCGGGACGTTTGGCAGCAAGATAGGCCTGGCCGCGCACGAGTTGAATTCCGTCCTCAAACCGGTCGTAAGTCGCAGCGCTTTTCAGGGTCTCGAGGGCAGCGGCGCCGTCTTCGTGGCGGATTTGGACAATAGCTTTAACCGCGGGAATCCAAACCGACTGCTCCAGAGTGTCCAGCGGGCGATCCTTGCCAACCTCAGCCACCAGAGCGGCGGCTTTCTTCTCATCACCACAGCGCGCAAAGATGCGTGCGGCCGCGAGCATCTGGTCCGGGCTGCGGGAAACGGCAAGACCCTTCTCGGCAATCTGGACGGACTGCGCTGAGCGGCCAAACACGCAATCAACCCCGGCCTCATCAATCCAATAATCGCCGACTAGTTCCTGGTATTTGTGCTGCCCGGCCAACTCACGAGCCCTGGCAAGGAATTCATTGCCCTGTTGCAGCTTCCCTTGTCCGAAGGACCGCGCTGCCCGGCGGCGTAAGAAGAACAATTGCCAGTTGGTGTCATTTCCGGTCAGCGCCTCTTCGCGCTCGGCGGAAGCGGTGTCGCCCGCCAGCAGAGCCACCTGCGAGAGCACCGCGTGCAGACTGGCGCCACCCAGCTTGCGTTGCGCTTCCTGGTCCAGGATTGCCTTGGCTTCGTCGAAGCGTCCCAGCGCCATGTAGCTCCACGCTTGGTTGCTGTACGCAATCGTCATATCCGGATTGAGCCGCACGGCTTCTTTGGTGTTTTCCAGGTCCTTCTCGACCTGACCGATGCTGGAATAGGTCACGCCCGCGTTGATGTAGGCAGTGGCGTCGCGCGGATAACTCTGTTTATAGAGCTCATAAGTCTCGACAGCCTTATCAACCTGGCCGGTCCGAAAGTAGTACAGAGAAGCGATGTACAGTTTTTCGCGCTCGCTGGCGCGTTCGCGCAGGTCGAAGGCTTTCTTCATGAGTTCTTCGGCGCGCGCGTCCTGACCGGTGTTGCCATAAACCACGCCCAGCTTGGTATAAGCAACGGCGAAATTGGGGTCGAGTTCGATGGCCCGCTCGTAAAGAGGAATAGAAGCCAGGTCCTCCTCATTGCTGTGCCGCTGCTCGCCGAGCGTAAACGCCTTGAGCGCGTCCAGCGAGCCGGTGGTCACCTGCTCCAGGGGTTTGTCGAACTTATGAACGGAGGCGAGCGACTCGCCCAACTTTTCCCGCAAGTCGGATGCAGCCTTGCCCAGGGCGTCCAGCACCGCTTCCTTGCTTGCGGCACGTTGCTGGGTCTGGCTCAGCGTATCGCCGCTGGAGGCGTCCACGGCATTCATCGTAATGAGGTACTGGCTGCCGAAGCTGGCGATGGAACCGGTGAGCATGGCCTTGATGCCGGCGCGCTGACAGATCTCGCGCGCCACTTCGCTGGAGAGGCGCTCGTCGGTGGGGCGGCCCATCATCTTCAACGTCTGTTTGATTTTCTGCTCGGAGACGACGTTCAAAAATGGCGACTGCTGAAGATCGGCGGCCAGGGCGGTCTTCAGGCTGCCGTCGAAGACGGCATCGCCCGTAGTATTCGCAAAGTCAGCGATTAGGATTGAGTCTTTTTCGGTGAGGGCAGGCGCACGGCGTGACCGCCAGAACAGCCCACCGGCGGTTAACACCGCCAGCAACGCCACCGCCGCGATCACGATTTTCCAGGGTCGAGCAGCCGGCGCGGGGGCGACCTGGGCCGAGGACGGGGCCGCCGCGATCCTGCCGCTGGAAGCTTTCGGCGTTGGGCCGCTCGTGGTTGCCACAACCGTTGGTTCTGGTATTTCCTGGACCGCAGCCATGACGCCCCGCGATGAGTCAGTGTCGCGCTTCACCCGTTTGAGTTCAGCCCGCAATTCCGAGGCGTGCTGGTAGCGCAAATCACGGTCTTTTTCCAAGGTGCGGTTGATGATGCGTTCAAGTTCCTGCGGCAAGTCGGGGTTCAGGCGGATGGGGAGTACCGCCGAGCGGCGCAAAATAGCGTCGAAGATCGCCGCCGAGGTGTCGCCTCGGAACGGCAGAATGCCGGTCGCCATCTCGTACAACACCACCCCGAAGGAGAAGAGATCGCTACGGGCATCCAACTCTTTACCCAGCGCTTGCTCGGGGGACATGTAAGCGACGGTGCCGAGGGTGCTGCCGGGACTGGTCAGGTGCTCGGCGCTCACCGCCGTCGCCGCTGTGGCATCGGCAGCCACGGCTTGCGCCTTGGCTCCGACTACTTTGGCCAAGCCAAAGTCCAACACCTTCACCTGCTCACGTTTGGTGATGAAGATGTTCGCCGGCTTGATGTCGCGGTGGATAATCCCCTGGCTGTGGGCCGCATCCAGCGCATCGGCGACCTGAATCGCGACATCGAGCAAGGTCTCGCTGTCCAGCGGACGTCCGGTGATGCGGTGCTTCAGCGTAGTGCCATCCAGGAACTCCATGGCAATGAATGGCTGTCCCTGGGATTGGCCGATCTCATAGATGGTGCAGATGTTCGGATGATTTAGCGCAGATGCGGCACGGGCCTCGCGGCGGAAGCGCTCCAGCGTTTGCGGGTCCTGAGCTACGTCCGGAGGAAGGAATTTGAGGGCAACGAAACGGCCAAGTTCGGTGTCCTCGGCCTTGTAGACCACACCCATCCCTCCGCCGCCGAGCTTCTCGGTGATGCGGTAGTGCGAGATGGTTTGGCCGATCATGAAGGCAGCGCGGAAACGAGAGCGCTCATGGTAGGGCGTCAGCTCAAGCCAAGTCAATGAAAAGCAGCGCAGGACGGGCGTGGGAAGGGGAAGCTGGACTCACGTCGAGGGACTCTCTGGAATTCACCTTATCTGAAGGCGATGATTCCGGCTTAAGACCTACTGAATCTCTCCCCGCTTGCGGATGAAGGCCGGCACGTCGAGGTCCTCATCCTCGAGCGGCGGTGGCATCTCCGGCATCATGCTCAGGGCATTGCGCTCGGCCGCGGCCACGGCCGCTGCCCGGTCCTGGGCGACGGTGGCAACGCTCACGCTGGGCGGAGGCGTCGGTGCGGACGGCACGAAGGCTCGCGTGCTGGAGATAGCCGCCGCATCCTTGGTGCGGTCGCGGCGCTGCGGATTGTCGGTCTTGAAGCCGGTGGCGATGACCGTGATCTTGACCTCGTCCTTCATGCTCTCGTCCATCACCGCGCCGAAGATGATGTTGGCGTCCTCGTGGGCGGCGCTCTGGATGATGGTGGAAGCCTCGTTCACTTCGGCCAGCTTCAGCGAGCTGGAGCCGGTGATGTTGATGAGGATGCCGCGCGCGCCGTCAATAGCGCCGGCTTCGAGCAGGGGCGAGGCGATGGCCTTCTGCGCCGCTTCCATGGCGCGGCGCTCGCCCTTGGCGGTGGCCGTGCCCATGACGGCGTAGCCCATCCCCGCCATGATCGCCTTCACGTCGGCGAAATCGCGGTTGATGATGCCGGGGATGGTGATGATGTCGGAGATGCCCTGCACCGCCTGGCGCAGGATGTCGTCGGCCACGCGGAACGATTCGAAGAACCCGGCATTCTGCGCCACCGCCAGCAGCTTCTCGTTGGGAATGACGATGGTGGTATCCACCGAATCGATCAGCTCGGCGAGACCGCGCTCCGCCTGCTGCATGCGCCGCTTGCCTTCGAAGGCGAACGGCTTGGTGACCACCGCCACGGTGAGCGCGCCCATCTCGCTGGCCAGCGAGGCGATGAT
>JBIOFT010000070.1:0-18823 GCA_044447375.1 Terriglobales bacterium
CGCCGCCGATTTCTGCCTGGTGACCTCGCTGCACGACGGCATGAACCTGGTGGCCAAGGAATTCGTCGCCGCCCGCGACGACGAGCAGGGCGTGCTGCTGCTCAGCGTTTTCACCGGGGCTTCCCGCGAGCTGCGCGACGCCCTGATCGTGAATCCTTACGACACCGAGCAACTCGCCGACGCCATCTTCCGCGCCTTGGAAATGGAGCCCAGTGAGAAGAAGGCGCGCATGCAGCACATGCGCCGCGCGGTGAAGGAGAACAATGTGTATCGCTGGGCCGCCAACCTGATCGGAGAACTGTGCGAGACCCGGCTCGACCCTCGAGAAAAAACGCGCGAAGAATCCCGGGAGCTGGCGGCCCAACGATGAAAGTGCGCTGGGCGGCGCTGGCCTGTGACTACGATGGGACGCTGGCCACCGGCGGCCACGTCCGCGCGGCCACCCTGAAAGCGCTAGGTGAGGTGCGGGATTCCCGCCGCAAGCTGCTGCTGGTGACCGGCCGTGAACTCGGCGAACTGCTCGAGGTCTTTCCCCTGATCTCGCTGTTCGACCGCGTAGTGGCGGAGAACGGCGCCGTCATCTATGACCCTGCGAGCGGCAAGCGCCGCCTGCTGGCCCGCCGGCCATCGCGCAAGCTGGTGGAGGCGCTGCGGGCGCGTCGGCTGGCGCCGCTCTCGGTCGGGCGCGCCATTGTCGCCACCTCGCGCGCGCAACGGCGGGTGGTCTCCCAAGTGATCGACGAATTGGGGCTGCCGCTCGAAGTCATCCTCAACAAGCGCTCGGTGATGGTGCTGCCGCAAGGCGTGAACAAGGCCAGCGGCCTGCTGGGCGCCTTGCGCGAGATCGGCATCGCGCCCAAGGACACCGTGGGCGTCGGCGATGCCGAGAACGACGAAGACTTCCTCGCCCTCTGCGGCTACTCCGCCGCCGTCGCCAATGCGCTCCCCAGGCTCAAGCGCAAGGTGGATGTGGTGACCTCGGCCGGCTATGGCGCGGGCGTAGTCGAGCTGGTGAAGGGCTTGCTGAACGGGAGCGCGATGACTTTGCGCTTCCCCCATCGTCCATTACGATAGGCAGTCCGGCCCGACCCTGGCCGCCCGGAGGACAACGTGAGATCTCGTCTCGCCGCCTGTGCGGCCATTTTTCTGCTTGCATCCCTTGCCGGCGCTGAGCAGCCCGCCGCGCCGAGCGCCTTGGTGGACCGAGTCGGCAACACGGGCTTTGTCCTGCTCCGCGCCGAGAGCTTCAAAGCGCTCGATCCCAGGCAGCAAGCCCTGGCCTATTGGCTCACGCAGGCTTCCATCGCCATCGATCCCATCATTTATGACCAGTTGTCCCCGTACGGCCTGCGGCAGAAGCGGCTGCTGGAAGAGACCGTCGCCCATCCCGAGGGCATCGACCCGGCGGCGATGGGCAAGATCACCGACTTCGCCAAGCTCTTCTGGGGCAACCGCGGCAATCACAACGAGAACACCGCGCAGAAGTTTCTTCCCGCATTCACTTTCGACGAGCTGAAGCAGGCGGCGCTCGCGGCGCAGCGCCACGGCGCCATGAAGACCGCCTACGGCGATCTGCCTCCGCTCGCCACCCCCGCGCAACTGAACCGGGAACTCGGCGAGCTGAAAGCGTCGCTGTTCGATCCGACCTTCCAGCCCATGATGACGGCCAAAAGCCCCGAAGGTGGCAAGGACATCATCCAGGCCAGCTCGAATAACTTTTATTCCGGCGTGAGCCTCGCCGACCTGAAAGACTTCAAGGATCAGCATCCGCTCACGTCGCGGCTGGTGAAAGGCAAGGACGGCAAGCTTCACGAAGAGATTTATCGCGCCGGCACGCCCGACGGCCGCATCCCGCCCGGCCTCTATGCCACCTACCTGCGCCGCGCCAACCAGTGCCTGGAGAAAGCGCGCGCGGCAGCGGAACCCAAGCAGGCGCAGGTGATCGCCGACCTGATCCGCTTCTACCAGACCGGCGACTTCCAGGACTGGCTCAAGTTCGGCGCCGACTGGGTGCAGGACAATTCGCCCGTGGACTTCGCCAACGGTTTCATCGAGATCTACCGCGATGCGCGCGGGGCGAAGGGCAGCTCGCAGAGTTTCGTCTCGGTCACCGACAAGCCGCTCACCGACGCCATGGTGAAGCTGGCCGAGAACGCCGAATACTTCGAGCAGAAAGCGCCCTGGGACGATAAATACAAGAAGCTCAGTTCCCGCCCGCCGGTGGTGAAGGCGGTTGAAACCCTGATCGAGACCGGCGATTTCCAGGTCACCACCATCGGCGACAATCTGCCCAACGAGAACGAAATCCGCGAGAAATACGGCAGCAAGAACTTTCTGTTTACCGGCAGTTCGCGGGCGCTGAACGACGCCGGCGGTTTCAAGTCGCTGGAAGAATTCGCGGCTACACCCGAACAGATCGAGCGCGGCAAGAAGTACGGCGACGAAGCCGAAGACCTGCTCACCGCGATGCACGAGGTCATTGGCCACGGCTCCGGCAAGCTCAGCGACCGGCTCAAGGGCGGCGCCGAGCCCTACTTGAAGGAATATTTTTCCTCTCTCGAAGAGGCGCGCGCCGACCTGATGGCGCTGTGGAACGCCTGGGACCCGAAGCTGAAGGAACTCGGCCTCGTCTCGGAACAGGACGAGGTCGCCAAGGCCATGTATGACCGGGAGACGCTGGTGGCGCTCACTCAGCTTCGAAAGATCCCCAAAGGCGACACCATCGAAGAAGATCACGCCCGCGACCGGCAACTGATCGCCCGCTACATTCAGGACAAGGTCCCCGGCTCGATCGAGCGGTTCGACCGCGACGGCAAGACTTACCTGCGGGTGAAGGACTATCAGAAGGTGCACGAAGGCGTGGGCATGCTGCTGGCCGAGATCATGCGCATCAAGGCCGAGGGCGATTACGACGCCATCAAGGCGCTGACCGAACGCTACGCCGTGCACTTCGATCCCGCGCTGCGCGACCAGGTGGTGGCACGCTACAAGCAGCTCAACATCCCGACGTACTGGGCGGGGATCTACTCCTGGCTGGACGCGGCCTTCGACGCTAAGGGGAACGTGAAGAGTGTCGCGATTGAGTATCCGCACGACGTCGTGCGCCAGTACCTGGGCTACGCCGCCATGTACGACAAGGGGCTCGCGCGCCGGTTCTCTGCGAAGAGTGGGAACCATCCCTAGCCGCTCAGGCCGGCGATCAGCCGGCTGACCAAGCCTAAGTGTTGCCAGCGCTCATGCCTAGAGCTGTCGAATCGCCCGCGCCAGCGCTGGCGGAGGCCTGCTCGCTCCATCTCACCTCATGGAGGCGGAGGGCGTGGGCGAAGCCCTTCAGCTCCACCTCGCCAATATCCGAAAAGACGAATGGTTTGCCGAGAGACAGTTCCCGGATCACATTCGAGGTGAGAATCTGGCCCGGCTGGGCGAAAGCGCACACCCGCGCCGCGAGGTTGACCGTGGCGCCGAACAGGTCCTTGTCGTCGGCGACCGGCTCGCCCGCGCTCAGACCGACGCGGACCATGATGGGCTGGGCCTCGGTATTGAGGTTGTGAGCGGCAAACCCCCTCTGGATCGTCACCGCGCACTCGACTCCCTGCGCGACCGACAGGAACGAGGCAAGAATACCGTCGCCCACGTGCTTGATCTCGGTTCCAGCGTGGCGGTTCAATGCTTCTCGGATCACCGCGTTGTGTGTCTTCAGGACGTCGTGGAAACGCTGGTCCCCGAGTTGACCCGTCAAGGCGGTCGAGCCGGCGATATCCGTGAACATCACGACGCGGAAGCCGCCGTCGCTGGGATCGGTGCCCGAGTGGGAAGGCTTCTGAGCCCCCAGGAAAGCGTCGACCTGGTCCATCGTCACTTCGATCAACTGATCGGCGACAAGGCCGTGGGCCTCTTTGTGCACCCTTATCGCGTCCATCAGGCTGGGCGCTTCCACCAGGCAGTAGACGCAGCCGCTCTCCTGGTTGTGCCAGTAGCGGGTATAGCGTACGCCGTACCTGGATTGGACCTCGAGGTCCATCGAGTGAGCCATGGCAATATCTTCCGGCCGCGCCTGCAGATTCCGATGCACGTCCATATAGATCGGCATAGCACCTCACCCCCTAGCAACGCCTGCGTGTGGTGGACATCTTACGCCACATATTGGCCAGGCAGCCTGTATGGAGTTGCTGACTTACGGCGCCGCACGCTGAGTTAGCGCCGCGCTCACGCGTTCCCGATCAGCACCCCGGTAAGAAAGACCAGGGCGCCTCCCAAGCCGACTTGCACCGCCGCGGAAAACACCGGGGTCTCCATATAGCGATTGCGGATCCAGGTGATGGTGGCCAACTCCGCCACCACCACTACCGCGGCTACCGCGGTGGCCAGCTTGAACGACGGGATGAGGAAGGGCAGGGTGTGGCCGATGCCGCCCACGGTGGTCATCACGCCGGAGGCCAGGCCGCGCAGCCAGGGATGTCCGCGGCCGGTGAGGCTGCCATCATCGGAGAGCGCCTCGGCGAAACCCATACTGATGCCGGCGCCCAAGGAGGCCGCGAGGCCCACCGCGAATGCTGTCCAACTGTTGCGCGTGGCGAAGGCGGCGGCGAACACCGGCGCCAGCGTGGACACCGAACCATCCATCAGACCCACCAAGCCGGGCTGCACGATCTGCAGCAGGAATAACCTCTTGCGCGCCTCTTCTTCCTGGTGCTGGGTGTTGGGCTCGAGCGCGGTCTTTCCCAGTTGCTCGGCGCGGCACTCGTGCGTGCGCTCTTCCTCGGCCAAATCGTCGAGCAGTTGGCGGATGCTGGCGTCGGTGGTGCGCACCGCCGCTTTCTCGTAGAAGCGGCGGACTTCTTCCTCCATGGCCGCGGCCTGGTTGCGGATGGCGTTCAGCCGCAGCGGCCGCGCCAGCCAGATGGGATGCCGCTCGACGAATCCTTTTACGTCCTGCCGCCGGACCAGCGGAATATGCTCGCCGAATTTCTGGCGGTAGAGGTCGAGCAGCCGCCGCCGATGGCCGGACTCCTCTTCCCGCATGCCCTCGAACGCCTTGGCCGTCGACGGATACCTCTCGCGCAGGCCTTCCGCGAAGTCGGCATAGATGCGCTCGTCTTCTTCCTCCAGAGAGATGGCTAGCGCCAGCACTTCCTGCTCGGACAGCGTATCGAAGCTTCTCATCCTGCGCTCCTCAATTACCCAATTACCAAATTACTCAATTACAAATTCAAAGCGGCCCATAATACAAAAGAGGGGACTCATCGTCCCCTCTGGTGAACCGGTTTTTTTACGTTCAGGCCGATTTCTTCTGCGCTTGCATCTGGGCCCAGAAGGCCTGGGCTCTCTTTTCGGTCTCCTGCGGGGTCAGGATTTCCTTGCGGGTGGCGACCGACCAACTGTGGCCGAACGGATCGTGCAGTTGCCCGAAGCGGTCTCCCCAGAACATGTCGGTGACAGCCATGGTCTCGCGGCCCCCGGCGGAGATCGCCTGCTTGAAGGTGGCGTCCACATCGGGAACGTAGAGGTGCAAGCTGCTCGTGGTGCCGCCCAGCGACTGCGGCGACTTGGTCGGCCCTCCGGGGAATTCATCGGCCAGGAAGATGATGGAGTCGCCGATCTTCAGTTCGGCGTGGCCGACCGTGCCACCCGGACCGTCCATCCGCCCCAGCACTTCGGCGCCGAACGCGCGCTTATAGAACTCGATCGCTGCGGCAGCGCCCTTGATCACCAGATGCGGCGTCACCGTGTGGAAACCTTCGGGTATCGGCGTTACAGCCTTAGCCATACGATCTCTCCTTGAAGTTGTGTTATCGCTTTGACGATGCGCTCCCCGCATCCTCCGGGGAACGCCTGCGAATCGCGGGTGCATCATTATACGAGATGCGCGCCGCGGGAAAAGGCACCGCCCGGATTTTCCACATTTGCACTAATCACGGGCATTGACGGCAGCCGACCCCGCATTTAAGGTGACTCGCGTCGACGGTCGAAAGGGTTGGCTTCCTAAAGAGTCGCCAGTCCGAAGTAGGCCGGGTGATCAGTCCGGCGGGGTGACCCAAACGGACCGCCAGGCCCGAAAAAACCGGCGAGCTTGCGAGAGAACGCTGGGGCTTGGAACTGCGAAAGCAGTGATCGCATCAGGGGCTGTGACGGTGCATGTTTCCACGCCGTTTGACTCCCTCGCAGGAGCCGGCGGCTAGAACATAACCAATGTCGCAGCCCTTTCTGTTTTGTGCAGGAGTTTGGTGGCCGTGAAGGAGCAACTGGAAAGCCTGGTTCTGCAGATGGTCCGCAGCGGCATTCGCTACGGCGAAGCGGTGCGGGAGTTCAAGAAGGCTTTCCTGGCCAAGGTGCTGGTGGAGAATCGCGGCAACCAGTGCCAGGCAGCCAAGATTCTGGGCATGCACCGCAACTCCCTCGGCCGCACGCTAAACGACCTCAAGATGGATGCGCGCGCCCTGCGCACCCAGTTGCGCCGGCCTCCTCGCGGCGAACGTCCCGCACCCGCCCGCCGCACTGCTTCCGGACGCTGATCCATTCCCGGCCGCGTCCTAACCCTTCGCTGCACGATTCGGGGGAATCACTGCCCATAATGGCAGTTTTCACGGTTGTACGTTTGACAACGCGGTTTGGGGACTATACTGGTCCGACTCGGTGAGGGTGGTTGCGCCAGCCAGCGGAGCGCGGCCGGGATAAATTCTGTTTCACCAACGACATTCTTGCGGGGAGAGCCGATGAATGCTCTGATGGTTTACCCAGAGTGGCCTGACACCTACTGGAGCTTCAAGCACGCCCTGCCGTTCGAAGGCAAGCGCTCGGCTTATCCGCCGCTCGGCCTGATGACCATTTCCTCGCAGCTTCCCGGGCATTGGAAGAAGCGCCTCGTCGACACCAACGTCAAGCGGCTCACCGACTCCGACCTGAAATGGGCCGACGTGGTGATGCTGAGCGGCATGCTGGTGCACCGCCGCGAGATTCTCGATATCCTGGCGCGCTGCCGCGCCCGCGGTCTGCGCACGGTGATTGGCGGACCCATCACCAGCAGCGTGGACGAACTGCCGCTGGCGGCTGATCACGTCGTGGTGGGCGAGGCCGAAGAAGTGATGCCTATCCTGGTTGCTGACCTCGAAGCCGGCACCGCCAAGCCGTTCTACAAGGCGCATGCGCTGCCCGACCTGAGCAAGACTCCGCTGCCCGACCTCGACCTGGTCAACCTGAAGCCCTACAGCGCGGTCGGCATCCAGTATTCCCGCGGCTGTCCCTTCAACTGCGAGTTCTGCGACATCATCGAGATCTACGGCCGCCGGCCGCGCACCAAGTCGCCGGAGCAGGTGGTAGCCGAACTCGAGCTGCTCCACGACCGCAAATGGCGTGGCTCCGTTTTCCTGGTGGACGACAATTTCATCGGCAACAAGAAAAAAGTCAAAGAGCTGCTGCCCGTGCTCGGGGACTGGAACACGCAGCACGGCCGCCCCTTCACCTTCTTCACCGAAGCCTCGCTCAACCTGGCCGACGACTCCGAGCTGCTGGAGATGATGAGGGCCGCCGGCTTTATCCGCGTGTTTCTCGGCATCGAGACCCCAGTCGAGGCCAGCCTGAAGGAAGCGCAAAAGCTGCAGAACACCCGCCGCAGCCTGCTGGACAGCGTGCACCATATCCAGAGCTTCGGCATCGAGGTGATGGCCGGGTTCATCGTGGGCTTCGACAACGATCCCGACGACGTCTTCGACCGCCAGGTGGAATTCATCGACAAGAGCGCCATTCCGCTGGCCATGGTGGGACTGCTGCAGGCGCTGCCTGGCACCCAGCTCTATCGCCGTCTGGTCAAGGAAAAACGCCTGGTCACCGAGGGTACCGGCGACAACATGGAGACCCGGCTGAACTTCATCCCCAAGATGGACCCGCAGCGGCTCATTGAGGGCTACCGTTCCATTCTCAAGCGCATCTACGAGCGCGACGCCTACTACGACCGCGTGCGCCGCTTCCTCAGCGACTATCATCCCGCCAACCACGTGCGCCACCAGGTTTCCGACTACCTGGCCTTCGCGCGTTCCATGTTGAAGCAGGGTGTGCTGGGCAGGCAGCGCGGCACCTACTGGAAGTTCGTCTACGATGCCGCCACTCGCTACCGGCACGCCTTCGGCACGGCCATCACCCTGGCCATCATGGGTTACCACTTCGAGAAGATCACGGAGAAGGTGCTGCTCCGCGATACTGTCGAGGAAAACGTCTCCGTCGGCCTGCTCGAGCCCGGCATGGAACAGAGCGTGACGTAGCGCCGGCGTGGCGCCGGCCACTGCTCATCCCATCTCCATCTCATACGCTGGCAGGCGATAGCGCACTGCCGCTGCCAACCCCAGCACCATCCCCGCCGCCGCCAGCAGGAAGGCGGCTGGGATTCCGAGGTGTGAGGCGACCGCGCCCCACAGCGTGCTGCCGGCAGCCATGCCGCCCTGCAACACCAGCAGGTACATGGAGAGCGTCCGCGCGCGGATCCACGCCGGGCACATGACCTGCGCGGTGACGTTCAGGGTGGCGATGATGGCGATCCAGCACATGCCGCCCAGGAACAGCACAGCGCACAGCCAGCCGAATGCCGCGAGTTGTGCCACCGCGAAGGTCACGGCGGCGAACAGCACCGTCGCCATCACCACCAGCATGTCGCAGGAGAATGCCCGCCTGAGCCCGGGCAGCAGCACCGCGCCGGCGAGGGCGCCCAGTCCGAAGAAGCCGAGCAGCAGTCCGTAGCCAACGGGGCCGTGCGGGCGCGCCAGCAGCGGCAGCAGCGCCCAGATTACGCTGGCGAAGAGGCTGAAGACGCCCGTCCGCACCAGCACCGCGCGTACCGTGGGCGCGCTGCGCGCGTAGCGGAATCCTGCCGCCAGGGCGTGGCGAAGGCGCTTGGCAGGTTCGGGCGTTTCGTGCGGCACGCGCTTCCAGCGATAAAGAAAAATGATGACGCCGAAGAACGACGCCGCGTTCAGCAGGAAGGCGAATCCCGATCCCGCCAGAGCGATCACCAGGCCGCCGAGGGCCGGTCCCACGGCGCGTGCCGCGTTGTAGCCGGCGGAATTCAGCGCCACGGCCGAGGCCAGCCGCTGGCCGGAGACAGTTTCCGGCGTGATCGCCTGCCACGCCGGATCGTTCATCACCGCGCCGAACCCGAGCGCGAAGGTCAGCAGCACCAGGCCCCACGGGCTGACCAAGCCGAACACGGTCAGGATGCCCAGGGCGGCGGCGGCGACCACCATCCACGCCTGGCTTAGCAGCAGGAAGCGGCGGCGGTCCACCATGTCGGCCAGAGCCCCCGCGGGCAGGATCACCAGGAAAACGGGCAGCGTGGTGGCGGCTTGCACCAGGCCGACCATCATGGGCGATGCGGTGAGCGACGCCATCAGCCAGCCCGTACCCATGTTCTGCATCCAGGTGCCGATGTAGGAGACGACGGAAGCGGTCCACAGGGTGCGGAAGAGCGGTTCGCCCAACGGGCTCCAGGCCGACTCGGCAGCCGGCGGCGCCGGCGCCGCCACGTGCAAGCTTGGTTGAGGTTCGGCCATGCTGATGGAAGGGCCCCCGCGCAAAAAACCCATGCTACCTCACCCCCAAACGACAGACTGTTAATAATCGAAGTGGTGAGCAGAAATTTTGCCGCGATGGGACAGCTCCAAGAAATGCTTCGTAGGAACCACCCTGTCATCCTGAGCGAGCGCGCCCGAATTTGGCGCGCGAGTCGAAGGACCCCTATCGGAAGATGGTTTGCATGAGTAGGGGTGCTTCGACTCGTGCGGGCAAAAGCGGCCCGCACTCGCTCAGCATGACAGCCCACCGAGAAAGCTACAGCGAGCCGGCTAGTGCACCCTGTATTCCTTGTAGAGATCCAGCCGGTTGATCACGCCCAGGATCATCCGCGTGTAGGTCGCGTACTCATAGAGGCTGTCGTCGGAAACTGTCCTGAGCGCCGCCCGCCGCGCCTCGCGCACTGTCTCCAGATCGGCGGCGTTGAGTGTGGCGATAGCGCTGCGGATGAACGGCTCATCGTCGGCAATGCCCAGCACCGGATTCTCCTTCTTAAGCTCGGCTGCTATCTGTTCTGCAGTCCGCGGTAGTGTGCGCAGGCGCAGCAGCACCTGCCCCCGCGAGTAGGTTGGGATCACGTTGCCAGCCGGCGCGTGGTAGGCGAGCGACTCGACCACCTCCTTCCGCACATACTCGGGCAGGCTGTCGATCCCGGGCAGGCCGGCGAGGGCGCGATAACTCTCAAGCGTCATGCTGAGCGCAAGCTCGAGCGCTGCCGTACTGCGGACGTCCGCTTCCTTTGCCGCCAGCAGCGGAACCAGATCCTTGTCGGCGCGCTCCGCGCTCATGCTCCCGTAGAGGAAGATAGCGCCAGTCGCGCGGTCCACCCTCAGGGAGCGCTCGGGGATGTCGCCATCCACCTCGGGATAGCGCATGTATTTTTCGGCCAGCGCGCCGGTGTCCACGCCGTGCTGCGCCAGCTCCAGCACCAGTTCGACGTAGCCGGCGGTGTTGATCTCTCCCATGTCGCTGCGCCCGGCGGCCTCGCTCACCACCGCCAGCGACGGCTGGGAATCGTCCAGATGCAGCAGCAAGCTGGCGGCATCGAACAGGAAGAAGGAATCCCTGTTCTCCGACTGCAGCATTTCCCTCAGGCACCGGACGCCGCGCTCGCGCTGCGATTCCGCCAGCTCTCGGAAGCGGTCGATCTGTTGTTGTTTTGCGGTCTGCTGTAGCTGGCTGAGCTTGGGAGGATGGAAGCCGTAGGTCGCCTTCTTGAGCGCCTGCAGCTCGGCGCAGCCTGGTTGTTGCGCGGCGGTCGCGGCAACCAGCAGCAGCAGAGACACGCAAATCGGCGCGAAGCGACGTGGCTGGCAGAACGATGGCATCTCGCCTCGTGGCGGGCGGTGCTGTCCTAATAAGCGTTACACCGTTACACCGGCAACACCAACTTAGCCCAGTACCCGGCGGGCAATCTGCTCAATGTATCACGCCCGTTTGTTAGAATAGCACCGTGGGGAATCCTCTATTGGAGCGCAAGATCGAGAAGCGTCCTGACCGCGTGCGCCTTAAGGGGCGCATTCTCTTTCTTACCGAAGATCCCGAGCTGATCAAGCGGCAACTGGGGGGCGAAGACCTGCCCTGGGACACCGCCAACCCGCAGAACAATCCCAAGCTGCGCGACGATATTTCCACCGACGAGATCACCCCGGCGCACATCTGCTTCTACTTCGACGAGACCCTGGGCGAGTTTCCCTACACTGGCCTGAAGTGCGGCAGCGAGTTGCCCATCAAGCGCGGCGAGGTCAAGCGCGGCGGATTCGTGTGTGCGGTGAGCGGCAAGCGGCGCGGCAAAGGCTCCAGCCGCGAGCAATCGCCCTACGCCGAACGCGCCGCCGGCATCCAGCTCGTGATCGCCGAGAACATCGAGCGCATCTACAAGCAGAACTGCCAGAACCTCGGCGTGCTGACCTCCACCGACTTCGGCCTGATCGACAAGCTCCGCCGTGGGGAAGAAATTCCGCTCGCGGAATTCACCCGCGGCGAGGACGACATCACCCGCCAGATCATCGAGCACGGCGGCCTGTTCCCGTTCAACGTCGCTCGCTTGCAGAAAAAAGTCTTTCTGCCGGCCATCGCCACTCCCGCGCGCCCCATGACGCTGGCGGAGAAGATATTTGCTCACCACATGGTCGATGCTCAGGGACACGTCGGCGTGGCGTCGGTCAAACCCGGCGACTCCGGCTTCGCGCGCACCGACCAGCGCTTCAGCCACGAGTACGTCACGCCCATGGCGGCCATCTTCTACGATCATCTCGTGGGCAAGGACGTTCCGGTCAACGATCCCGCGTCGATCCTCTTCTTCCGCGACCACCTCACCTTCCTCGACGAGGTGATCTCACCGGAGAAGCGCAAGATGGGGTTGCTTGACCTCGCCGGCCAGCTCAAGTTCAAGCAGGAAGACTTTGCCCGCGAGCGCGGCATCAAGCTGCACGGCGAGCTGAAGGATCGCAAGGGTTCGGAGGGCATCTGCCACTCCATTATGCTGGAAAGCTATGCGCTGCCCGGCCAGTTGATCGTGGGCTCGGACTCGCACACGCCGCACTCGGGCGCCATCGGCGCGGTTGCCTTTGGCATCGGCACGACGGATGTTTTCAATTCGTGGATCACCAAGGATGTTCGCGTGAAGGTGCCGGAATCGGTGCGCGTGGTCGTTCGCGGCAGGAAGCATCCCAACGTGGCCGCGAAGGATTTCATCCTCAAGATCCTCAGCCTCGACTACGTGCGCAGCGGCAAGGCGCTGGCCAAGGTGATCGAGTACGCCGGCGAGGCCATCGAGGACTTGAGCGTGGACGAGCGCGCCACCATGACCAACATGGCGGCCGAGATCGGCGGTTTCACCGGCATCGTCGCGCCTGACCGCAAGGCGGTGGACTTCCTGGCGGAGCGCCGCGGCATGGACCGCCGCGCGGCCGAGAAGATGATCGAGGGCCTCGCGAGCGATCCGGGAGCCGAGTACACGCACATCATCGAACTCGATGCCGCCGAGATCACGCCCATGGTGGCGACGCCCGGCGATCCCGGCAACGGCAAGTACGTCCGCGAACTGAACACGCCCGTGCCCATCGAAATCGCCTACGGCGGCACCTGCACCGCCGGCAAGAACGAAGATATGGACATGTACGCCGCCGTCCTCGCCGACGCCCTTCGCCAGGGCAAGCGCGTGGCCGAGTCGGTGAAGTTCTACATTCAGTTCGGTTCGCAGGAGACGCGCGACTACTGCGTGCGCAAGGGCTATCTCGACGTCTTCCACAAGACCGGCGTGATGGTGATCGAGCCGAGCTGCGGCGCCTGCATCAATGCCGGCCCGGGCGCCACCAACAGTCCCACCCAGGTGGTCATCTCGGCGCAGAACCGCAATTTCCCAGGCCGCAGCGGTCCGGGACAAATGTACCTGGCCAGCCCCTACACCGTCGCCGCCAGCGCGGTCGCGGGGTATATCGCGGAGTACCAGCCGTTGGAGCAACTGGTCTCGGCTTGAACTCCCGTTCGCTGCACGCAGGCGCAGGACAGCCCCGGCTTCTTGCCGTCACCTGCTTTGCTGATTGTGGCGGGCTCATCTGCTAAAATAATCTGTTCGCAACGCACTCATTCAAGCGACTGAGGGGGAAGCAAACTTTATGGCCTATGTGATCGCGGAGCCCTGCATCAACACCAAGGACACGGCATGTGTGGACGCCTGCCCGGTCGATTGCATCCACCCCAAGAAGGACGAGCCCAACTACGCCACCGAGGAGATGCTCTACATCGATCCGGTGGAGTGCATCGACTGCGGCGCCTGTGTGCCGGTGTGCCCGGTGTCGGCCATCTTTGCCCTCGATGACCTGCCGGAGAAGTGGAAAGCCTTCACCGAGCGCAACGCCAAGTACTACGGGCGCTAGCGCCGTATCTTCAGGGCGCTCTCAAGACTCTCGTTTTTGCCGGCGCGCAGTCTCGCGATGGCTGCGCGTTTTGCTTTGAGCAGTTAGCAGTTGGCACTTAGCATTTGGCCGGCAGCCCTTTGAGGCCCACGCCGGTGCTAAATGCTAATTGCCAAATGCTAAGTGCTCCGCCTTGACCGCCCTCGACTCCATTCGCGAATACTGCCTGTCGCTCCCTGGCGCCACCGAGAACATCCAGTGGGAGGATGTCCTGCTGTTCCGCGTCGGCGGCAAGATTTTTGTCATGGTGAACCTGAACCCCGCCGCCACCGATCGCATCGCTTTCAAGTGCGATCCCGAAACCTTTGCCGAGCTGCTGGAGCGGGAGGGCGCACGCCCGGCCGCCTACGTCGGACGCTTCCAGTGGATCGGACTCCGCGACTTCAACGTCCTGCCTGCTGCCGAGTTGCGCGAATTGATCCGCGCCTCGTACGAGTTGGTCAAGGCGAAGCTGCCCAAAAAGAAACCCGCGCCGCGGCGGGCTCGGCGGTAGGGCGTATCAGAATATCAGGCGGATGGGATTTGAAAACCAAGGCGAAGGGAAATACCCCCCGCCGTGGTTCTTTGAAGAGTAGCCAACAATAAATCTTGCCTCGCCGGCGCGGCTGCTTAATTCATGCTTGGGAATCGTCCACTTGAAGTGCTTGCCATCTGCGCCCAGAGTGACGGTTAGGTCGCTTTTGGACAGAAAGCTGTTGCAAAAAGTGCTGTGACGATCGTCAATCAGGTAGCCGGTGCAGTTCTGATTGTTGTGGACTCCATAGTAGGTATCGAGGCCTTTGTCGATGGCGCCATTCTGGTTTACATCCACCTTGATGATGGGGATGGTGTCGGCGGGAACTCGGATATCAAGTTCGATGGCCTGGCCCAGATCGGTAGAGACAATTTTCAGAACGTCCGTATTGGCCAGCAGACGGGGCGCATTCGGCGAGGCGTTGAAGCCCGGATCATCGTTGGTGATGACCTTGGAGGCCTGCGCCCCCTTGTGCGCAAGTCTGGCCTGGCGTGCCGCGTCCCCCAGCGACTGCGGGTCTGTTTGCGAGTACGCCAGAGCGGCGGCTAATACGAACCCGATGATTCCCCAGCGACAACGGCCAGACATAGACGAGATTCTAGCGCTCTCCGGAGCCGTTGGTTCGTTACGAAGGTCACCGAGTGGCCCGTTTTAGTTAGCCGATTTTGGGGAGGATCACAGATGGTGCCCTTGTCGTCTTATCACCTCCTGGGAGGTGGTGTCCTAAATCCGCGCCGTGCATTACAATCGAGGTTTGCGCGGAGCACTCCTGCGGCGCTGGTAATCCGGGCGTTTCATGGCATTGAAGCAGTCCGAGGCGATCGTGCTGCGCAGCTATCCGCTGCGCGAGGCTGATCTGCTGGTCACGCTGTTCACGCGCGCGGAGGGCAAGCTGCGCGGGGTGGCCAAGGCGGCCAAGCGGTCGAAGAAGCGTTTCGGCGGCGCGCTCGAACCGCTCACCTACGTGCGGCTCTACTGGGAAGAGCGCGAACGGCAGGAACTGGTGCGGCTCGATTCCTGCGAGGTGCTGGATTCGCCGCTGGCCACCGAGGTGGATTATCCGCGGGCGGTGGCGCTGGGTTACATCGCCGAAGTGCTGGACGATGTGCTGCCCGACCGCGAGGCTAACGATGCCATGTTCCGTCTGGCGCTGTCGGTGCTGGGGCAGTTGCGGGCGGGCGCCATCTGGATGCCGCTGACGTATTTCGACCTGTGGTCGGTGCGGCTGATGGGCCTGCTGCCCGAGCTGGGAGATTGCATCCTGTGCGGAACGGCGCTGAACGGGCATCGAGCGTGGTTCCATCCGCTGGCCGACGGCCTGATGTGCGCCGCGCACAAGCGGCTGGCCTCGTCGGAGATGTCGAAGGAGTCGCGCGCCATCGCGGAGGAGATGTTCCGCCGGCCGGTCGAGAGCTTTGCCGGCGCCCCCTGGCCGCGCCAGCGTGCCGCCGATCTGCGCAAGTTCCTGGCGCAGCGCATCGAGCGGCACCTGGAGAAAAAGCTGGTGACCGCGGGGATGCTGGAGAAAATCGAGTAGCACTCAGCAATCAGCACTCAGCGTTCAGCCGGTCGGAACTGAGTGCTGAATGCTTCGAGGCCGTGGATTGACCCAACCACAGCACAACACGCCGCCCACCTACCAGGACTTAATCCTGACGCTAGAGAAATTCTGGGCGGACCGCGGCTGTGTGGTGCAGCAGCCGCATGACCTGGAAGTCGGCGCCGGAACCAGCGCACCGGAGACCTTCCTGCGCGTGCTGGGGCCGCAGCCGTACCGCGTCGCCTATGTGCAGCCCTCGCGCCGTCCCGCCGACGGCCGCTACGGCGACAATCCCAACCGTCTCTACAAGCACATGCAGTTGCAGGTAATCCTCAAGCCGCCGCCGGCGACGGTGCAGGAGCTCTACCTGGAATCGCTCACCGCCATCGGCATCGACCTGCGCCAGCACGACATCAAGTTCGAGGAAGACAACTGGGAGTCGCCCACGCTGGGCGCCTGGGGCATCGGATGGCAGGTGATGCTCGATGGCCTTGAGATTACGCAGTTCACCTACTTCCAGCAGTGCGGCGGCGTCGATCTCGACCCTATCTGCGCCGAGCTGACCTACGGCCTGGAGCGTATCTGCGCCTTCCTGCAGGACGTGGACTCGGTGTACGACATCGTGTGGGCGCGCGATCCCGACACCGGCCGCGTGGTCACCTACGGCGACGTGCGCCACGCCGACGAGCTGCAGTTCTCGGTGTACAACTTCGAAATGGCGAATGTCGAATTCCTCTGGCGGCACTTCGAACTATGTGAGCGGGAATGCGACCAGCTAATCAAAGCATATTGGGCGGCCAAGGGTGGAAAGAGTGATGAGTTGGTTCGCATGGGATTCGGTAATCTCGTCAGCACGGAAGGGAAGCCGATCGCGCCGCGCCGCTTACCGGTGCTCGCCGCCTACGATCTCTGCCTGAAGTGCTCGCACCTGTTCAACCTGCTGGATTCGCGCGGCGCCATCTCCGTGACTGAGCGTGTCGGGGTGATCGCGCGCGTGCGCAACCTGGCGGTTGGCGTTTCGAAGGCCTATCTCGACCAGCAGGGAACTGCCGCCGCTGAAGTTGCCGGGCGCAAGCAGCGGCAAGGAGCCGCCGACTGATGCCCGACTTTCTGCTGGAGATCGGACTGGAAGAAGTTCCGGCGCGCATGATCGACGCGGCCCAAGCGGAACTGGCGCGTCGCGTCGGCGAGGTTCTGGTCCGTGAGCGGCTCACTTCAGATGGCAAGCTCGAGTCCTTCTCTACGCCGCGCCGGCTGGGTCTTTTGGCGCGCGGAATTGCCACATCGCAACCTAATGCGGATGAGCAGGTTCTTGGGCCATCATTAAAGATTTCATTTAAGGATGGACAGCCCACCCAGGCAGCCCAGGCTTTCGCCAGGAAAGTCGGGCTTCCGGTCGAAAAACTGGAGAAGGTCACCACCCCGAAGGGCGAATACCTGGCCGCCAAGGTCACCAATCGCGGCCGTTCAGCAGGCGAGGTGCTCGCCGACGCGCTGCCCAAGGAGATCGCCGCGCTCTACTGGCCGAAGAATATGTTCTGGCGCGCGAAGAACGAGCGCTTTGTCCGTCCGCTGCGCTGGCTCGTTGCGTTGCTCGATGAGAACGCAATTCCCATGGAACTGTTCGGCATGACGGCGCAGGCGGGCACGCGCGGCCATCGCATCCTCGGCAGTACGACCACCATTCCTCGCGCCAGCGCCTACGAGCAGACGCTGCGTGAAGTGAAGGTGATCGCGAGCCGCAGCGAGCGCGAGCAGCGCATCCGCAAAGCGCTCGACGCCGCCACCCGCGCGGTCGCCGGCGCGCGCTGGCGCGAAGACGCCGAACTGCTCGACACGGTGGTCAACCTGACCGAGTGGCCCTCGGCGATCCTGGGCAACTTCGATCGTGAATTCCTCGAGCTGCCGGAGGAAGTGTTGGTCACGGTAATGCGCGACCACCAGAAATATTTCGCGGTCGAGGACGCGAGCGGCCGGCTCGCGCCGCATTTTCTGGCCGTGCTCAACACCGAGGGCGACCCGGCGGGCGTCATCCGCCACGGCAACGAGCGGGTGCTGCGCGCCCGCTTCAATGACGCGCGCTTCTTCTGGCAGACCGACCAGAAGCGTCCGCTGCGCGAGCGCGTCCCCGACCTGAAGAAAGTCACCTTTCAGAAAGACCTGGGCAGCTATTACGACAAGAGCATGCGGATGCAGAAGCTGGCCAGCCTGATCTGCCAGAGCCTGGAGGATGCCGGCGTGAAGGTCCGCCCCGGCATCGTGCACAAGGCGGCGCTCCTGGCCAAGACCGACCTGACCACCGAGCTGGTGAAGGAATTCACCGAGCTGCAGGGGATCGTCGGAGGGCTCTACACGCGCGCGCAGCAGGTCGATGCCAACCTGAACGACGACCAGCGCAACGCCATCGCCGCCGTCATCTACGATCAGTACAAGCCGGAGTCCATGGAAGGCCGTGTTCCGCGCACGGTTGAGGGCGCCGTGCTCTCCATCGCCGACAAAGCCGATTCCATTGCGGGAATGTTCGCCTTGGGACTGCAGCCCACCGGGTCGAAGGATCCATTTGCGCTCCGACGCCAAGCCAACGGCATCGTTAAGACTATCGCCGAGCACAAGCTGCCGCTCAGCCTGCGCCACCTGTGGTCCGACGCGCTCGCCGGCTATGAGGGTTCGGAAGCCAGGAAGGCGTTTTCGGCGGCGGCAGGGCTCGACGACGCGCTGGCCGGATTCTCCCGCGAGCGTATGGAACACTACCTGCGCGACGTGCTCGGCCTGGAGTACGACACCGTGAATGCTGTGCTGGCCGCCGGAGCCGACGACGTGGTGGATGCGGTGGCGCGCGCGCAGGCGGTCGGCAGGGTGCGCGACTTGCCCGATTTTCTATCGATTGCGGCTGCTTTTAAGCGCATCAACAACATTCTTAAGCAAGCACAAGAGAAGGGTTTCAAAACCGCCGCAGATTTCGACTACTCAATAGCGACAGAGGAAGAGAAAACACTCCGCGCGAAAGCTGAACTGCTGGCGCCGCGCTTCGATGCTGCCCGTGAGAGCAGAGATTACGCCGACGCCCTGATTCAGCTTTCAACGCTTCGGGACTCCGTTGACAACTTCTTCGACAAGGTAATGGTTATGGTTGACGATGATCGCGTCAGGGCGAACCGCCTGGCGCTGCTGCAGCACCTGCTGCGGAGTTTTTCCACGATTGCCGATTTTTCCGAGATCGTTACCGAAGGAAAAGGTTCATAATAGATAGTTTTCGTTTCCGGGCCAGATCCGCACTAATCCGCAATCCTAGAG
>JBIOFT010000071.1:0-18583 GCA_044447375.1 Terriglobales bacterium
AATGTATAGAGATACTTTACACTATACATAGTGATAAAGAGCTTCCGGCACAGGGGCATAGAGCGCTTCTTCAAGACAGGCTCGAAGGCGGGCATCCAGCCAAAGCACGCAGAAAGACTTCGAAAACAACTTTTTGCGCTGGATAACGCCAAAGCCCCGAGCGATATGAATGCGCCCGGCTGGCGGCTGCATGCTTTGCACGGTGATTTGGAAGGTCATTGGTCGGTGGATGTCAGCGGCAACTGGCGTCTAACCTTCACGTTTGACGGTGAAGACGCCGCGCTGGTGGATTATCAGGACTATCACTGAGGTGTTGGCCATGCGGATGCACAACCCACCCCATCCGGGGAGCGTTTTGCGGGAGTATCTGGGGCCGGTATCGGTCACCGATGCCGCCAAGCACCTGCGCGTGACCCGGGTCGCACTGTCCCGCCTGTTGAACGGAAGTGCGGGAATCTCGGCGGAGATGGCGCTGCGGCTGTCCGATGCTCTCGGAACCACCCCGGAGTTGTGGACAGGGATGCAGGCCCAGTACGACCTATGGCATGCGTCGAAGAGACCGCGCAAGAAAATAGCGCGGCTCGGCGCGGGCCGATCTTCCGCTGAGCCGGTCATGAGCTAACTCCTGCGCACCGGGAAGATCAGGTGAAGGTGGGCAGCAGCACCATGTCATCACTGGGTACCGGCTCCAGGGGATAGCTGCCCTTGGTCCAGGCACGGAGCCCGCCGTGGATGACATACGCGTCGAAGCCATGTTCCCGCAGGATGTGCGCCACACGGGCGCTGGTGGCTTCCCGCACTCAAGTACAGTAGAGGTAGATCTGCTTGTCGTGCGGCCAGTCCTTCACCGTGGCCAGCAGGTTGTTGGGCTCAAGGCGGATTGAGCCCTTGATGCGCGTGGCGCCGGGATCATAGTAGCCATGGCTGCGGACGTCGGCGACGGTCATCCCGCCGGCTTCGCCCGAAGACAATCTGCTGGCCAGTTCTTCCACTTGCACGCGCGGCACCACGCGATACTTCCGATGCCGCCAGTAGAGGTACGCGCGATAAACAACGTAGCCGATGAGTGCGACGACCAGCAGCCATTCCACCGCCCGCCCCACGACTTGCACCTGTCTCGTGATGGCCACGATCAAGCCGCTGAACAGGTAGCCGAACCCGGCGTAGGTGAGGGTGTAGAGACAGGCGCCGATGAAGTCCAAGCGCAGGAATTGGCCGAAGCCCATGCGCATGCTGCCGGCCAGCGGCGGCGCCAGCGAATTGATCCCGGGAATGAACTTGGCGAACAGCAGCGTGGTGCGGCCGCGCCGGTAGAACGACTCCGCCGAGCGCAGGATGCAGGACTCGGGATTGAGCGCGATCCGGCACAGGAGGCCGAGCAGCGCCCATCCGGTTTGCCGTCCGAGAAAGAAGAGTACGGTGTCTCCCAGGAGCATCGCCGAGAGCGCGACGACCAGAACCATCTCCGGGCGCAGATGGTGCCAGGCGCTCGCCGCCCCGGCGGCTATGAGGGCCAGCGCCGCCGGCACCGGCACGCCCACCGCCTCCAGAAACACGATCAGCGCTAGTACGGCGTACCCATGCTGCTCCAGCAATGCAGCGATGTCCCTCATGCCTCAGGGTAAGATTCCCGAAGGCGGCGGAAAGCTGCGCGATTTTGTGGAGGGATTGCGTCCGGCGTTGACACCTGTGCATCTCTCTGATGACGGCCGTTGCCATGGGGACAATGAATCCGAGGTTCTTGAAACCGGTGCTGGCAATCCTGGCGGCGGTGTGGGCCGTCGTATCGCCGGCGTTTGCGCAGGAGGCCACGCTTCGCCTCGATCCGGAGAAAACCACCGTCAGCTTCACACTGGAAGCCACTCTCCACACGGTGCACGGCTCCTTCCGGCTGAAGAATGGCGCCATCAAATTCAATCCCGCAGCCGGGGCAGCGAGCGGAGCCGTGGTGGTCGACGCCGCCAGCGGCGAGACCGGGAACCAGAGGCGCGACCGTAACATGCACCGAGACGTGCTGGTGAGCGAGCGCTATCCCGAGATTACCTTCACGCCCACACGCGTGGCCGGCGTCGTCCAGCCGCAAGGCGAGTCCAGCGTGCAGGTGGAGGGAGTTTTGAGATTACAGGGGAGCGATCACCCCATCACTCTTCTCTTCAAGGTGCAGGCGAGCGAAAGTGAACTGCGCGCAACCGCCCAGTTCACCGTCCCTTACGTCGCGTGGGGATTGAAGAACCCGAGCACCTTCTTCTTGCACGTTGCGGACAAGGTGGAGCTAAGCATCGCCGCGAGCGGCAAACTGACGACGGCCGCGGCGCAGCGTTGACCAGCTCTACGGCTGAAGACGGGCAAGCTCGTTGCGATAGAGCTGGTTCTGGGGAAATTCCACCGCCAGGCCGGAGAGCAATCGTCGCGCGGTTTCGCGATCGCGGTCGCGCAGGGCGGCCACCGCCAGCAAGAGCCGGGCATAAGGAGCGAGGTAGCGCCCCTTTTCCGCGGTGAGGCGCAGCTTGGCAATGCCTTCCTCCTTATTGGTCTCCGCCCCGCCTATGCGCAGCAGCCAGCGGACGGGCGCGGAATTCACGCTGAGCAGGTAATTCTCGATGCCGACCGCGAGATAGGCGTCGTAGTACGAGGGATCGAGCGTGAGCAGCTTCTGGGCCAGCGCTCGCCCAGCCTTCATGTAGCCCAGCCCGGCCATATTCCTTTTCTCGATCATGGCGGCGTAGTCGCCGCGCAGGCCGCTGGCCATCACTTTGGCGAACAGCGCGTTGGCATCCTGCGGCGAACCGGACAGGACGCGGCCGGCAATCTCGTCGCCTTTGGCCAGTTCGCGGTCGAAGGCCGCCCGCGTTTGCGGGTCCGGCACCAGCTTCTCGCGCTTGGCGAATTTATCGTTATCCGTGAAAAGCTCGGATTCCAGGATGTGCAGGCGATTGAACTCGCTAAAGAGATAAGCTGCGGCGTTCGACATGGGGCCGACCGCATCGTCAGGATGGCCGGCTTCCCAAGCCTGGAAGGTCGCGTGGGCGCCGTCGAAATCCAGGTTGTACATCTGCCGATAACCAGCATCGAGGGTGGAGGACAGCGCTGCGGAATCCGCCCCCACCGCAGGTCTTGCCGCCAGCAGGGCGACGCCTGCCAGCAGCAGCGCCGACACTACCGACTTGTGTGTTGTGAGCAGCAGTCGTACCCCCCACGCCATCCAGGCTGATGCACGGCCCGACTGGATATTTAGATGCATCCGGAGAACCGGAGGGTCTCCTGTTTCGCCTGCCCGACCAACCTTAGGTAACCGGCACTCCCTCGCTAGGTAACCGGCACAGCCTCGCTCTTCCGAGACTCCACAGATGGCCGGCTGAGCGCGTCCATGGCGGCCTGGACGCCGCCCGGGCGGTGCGGCACTCCGGCGGCACGCAGGCCCATCTCGATCCCAGCCAGCGTGCCCATCAGCATCAGGTCGTTAAAGTCGCCCAGGTGGCCGATGCGGAAGATCTTTCCCTTGAGCTTGCCCAGGCCCGCACCGAGGGACAAATCATACTCCTCCAGGGTAACGTTGCGGAAGTGGTCAGCGTCGTGACTTTCCGGCATCACCACCGCAGTCAGCGAACTCGAGTATTCCCTGGGGTCGAGCGCGAGCACCTCCAATCCCCAGGCTTGAACTGCCATCCGCGTGGCGGCGGCATGCCGCCGATGCTGGGCAAAGACGTTCTCGAGGCCCTCTTCGTGCAACATGGCGATGGCCTCGCGCAGGCCGTAGAGAAGATTGGTGGCAGGCGTATAGGGGAAGAAACCGGCGGGATTCGTCTTCAGCATCTCCTCCCAATCCCAGTACGAACGCTTCATGCGGTTGATCTTCGAAGCCGCCAACGCTTTGCCGGAGACAGCGTTGAACCCAAGCCCGGGTGGCAACATCAATCCCTTTTGCGAGCCGGCAACGGTTACGTCCACGCCCCAAGCGTCGTGCTTGTACTCCATGCAGGCGAGCGAAGAGATCGTATCCACCAGGAACAGCGCGGGATGGCGGGCATGGTCGATGGCCTTGCGGATCTCGGGGATACGGCTGGCGACGCCGGTTGAGGTTTCGTTGTGGACCACGGCGACGGCCTTGATAGCCTGATCGCGGTCGGCTGCGAGCCGCGCCTCCACCTTGGCGGGATCCACGCCGTGCCGCCAGTCTCCCGGCATGAACTCCACCTCCAGCCCCAGCTTCTTCGCCATCATCTGCCACAGGGCGGCGAACTGCCCGGTCTCGTACATCAGAACCTTGTCGCCGGGTGAGAGCGTGTTGACGAGCGCCGCTTCCCAGGCGCCGGTGCCGGAGGATGGAAAGATGACCACCGGTCCGGAGGTCTGGAAGATGGAGCGACAGCCTTCGAGGACGTCCTTTCCGAGTTGCGCGAACTCCGGCCCGCGATGGTCGATAGTCGGGCGGTCGATGGCGCGCAGAACGCGGTCGGGTACGTTGGTGGGGCCTGGGATCTGCAGGAAATGACGACCGGGCCGATGTTTCATGAGCTACCTCCCTGCCAAGCGCCGCTACTCTTCCTCTTCCTCCACCACGCCGCGGGCGGCCTTGGACGCGGTGATGATCTTCTCCTGCAACTGCGCCGGCACGATATCGTAGTGGTTCATCTCCATGTTGAAGCTGCCGCGGCCCTGGGTCATCGAGGTCAAGTCGACCCCGTAGGTCAGCATTTCGGCCATGGGCACTTCCGCCTTGATCACGGTCTTGCCGCTTTTGTTGTCCATGCCCTGGATGCGGCCGCGGCGGGAGTTGAGGTCGCCCATGATGGCGCCGGCGAACTCGTCCGGCACTTCGATTTCCACCTTCATCACCGGCTCCAGCAGCGTGGGCTTGGCCTGCTCCATCGCTTTGCGGAATGCCAGCCGGCCGGCGAGCTGGAAGGAAAGGTCGCTGGAGTCCACGTCGTGATACGACCCGTCATAGAGCACGACCCTGAAGTCCACCACCGGATAGCCGGCGAGATAGCCGCGCGCCGCCGCGTCTTTGATCCCCTTCTCCACAGCGGGGATAAAGTTCCTGGGGATGGCCCCGCCGAAAATGTCGTTGACGAACTCGAACTCTCCCCCACGCGGCAGCGGTTCCATCTTGATGCGGCAGACGCCGAACTGCCCGTGGCCTCCGGTCTGCTTCTTGTGGCGGCCCTCCACGTCGGCGCGTCCGCGGATCGTCTCCCGGTAGGGCACCTTGGGCGCCTTCAGGTTGACCTCGGTGTGATAGCGCTTTTTCAGCTTCGAGACCACCACTTCAATATGCTGCTGCCCGGTGCCCGCCACCAGGAATTCCTTGGTCTGCGGATCGCGGAAGAAGCGCAGCATGGGGTCCTCTTCCATCAGTTTGTGGATGCCATTGGAGAGTTTGTCCTCGTCGGCGCGCGTCTTGGGCTCGACCGCGAAGCTGATGGCGGGTTCCGGCAGCTTCACCCCCGGATACTGGATAGGCGCGGCCTTGTCGCCCAGGGTATCGCCGGTAAGGGTGTCGCGCAGCTTGGCCACCGCCCCGATGTCCCCCGCGCGCAGCTCCGGCACCGGCACCTGGTTCTTGCCCTGCATGATAGAGACGTGCGCCAGCTTCTCGCTGCTGTTGCGGGTGAAGTTCTGCACCGTGGCTTCGTTCTTGAGCACGCCGGAGAAAACTTTGAAGAACGAGATGCGGCCGGAGAAGGGATCGGAAACCGTCTTGAAGACGTACAGGGAGAGCAGCTCCGAGTCCGCCACCTTGCGCCGAGGAGGCTCGCCGTTGCCGGAAGTCGGCGCGCCTTCGACCGGGACGCGGTCGGTGGCCGCCGGCAGGTAGTCGGTGATGAAGTCCAGCAAGCGGTCGGCGCCGATGTTCCCCAGCCCGGAAGCGAACAGCACGGGATAAATGCGCCGCTCGCGCACCGCCTCGCGCAATCCGCCCACCAGGTGCTCCTCCGCGATGGTGCCCTTGTCGAAAAACTCCTCCATAAGCGCGTCGTTGCCTTCGGCGATCAACTCCACCAGCTTCTCGTGCGCCGCCTTGGCCTGCTCGGCCAGGTTGGCGGGAATCTCGCTCTCCTTGCCTTTGCCGTTGCCGCCCAAGTCGTAGGTGTAGGCCTTCATCTTCACCAGGTCGACCACGCCACTCAGGTTCTTCTCGCTGCCGATGGGCAACTCGACCGGGACCACGGTGCGCCCGAAAGCGGAGGTCAGCGATTCCATCACCCGGCCGAAATCGGCGCGCTCGCGGTCCATGCGGCTCACCACGATGGCGCGCGGCAGTTGGAACTCCTCGCAATAGTTCCACACCTTGTCCGTCACCACCTCGACGCCGCTCACGCCGTCCACCACCACCAGTGCCGATTCAGCCGCCACCATCGCCGTCTTGGCCTCGTGAGCGAACAACGTAAATCCGGGCGTATCGAGGAAATTGACCTTGCTCTTGCCCCACTCGGCATAGGCCAGCGCGGTGGAGATGGACATTGAGCGCGCGACTTCTTCCTCGTCGAAATCGGTGACGGTGCTGCCGTCATCGACGCGTCCCAAACGTTGGGTCGAACCGGCGGTGTAGAGCATCCCGGCGACCAGCGAGGTCTTGCCGGCATGGCCGTGTCCGACCAGGGCTACATTACGCACGTTGGCGCCTTTATAAACTTTCACGGGTCGCTCCTTCACGGTCCCTGCGAGGTCGGGGCACTCAGGCCCGGCGGAGAGTCAGGCAGAACCCTACGATGCTAGCACACGCCAAAATCGGGGCTCAAGAGCGGGGCGTGCGGGCGGCGCATTTACGATTTCGGTCTATAATCTCGCGATTCGCCCATGCGCCGCTCCACCGCAACTGCGTTGCTGCTGCTGATGCTGGCGGTGTTCCTCGCCCCGGCCGCCGTGGCGACGGTCACCACCCCGACGCCCGCCTGCTGCCGCACTGCAGGCCGGCACCACTGCTCGGGGATGGTTCCCAGCGGGCCTGAAGGCGGCGCCCAGTTTCAGGGAGACTCCTGTCCCTATCGCAAGCCGGTGGCGCTTTCAGGGTCCGCGACGACGCCACGCGCTACCCAGACTGTCGCCCTGGCCGGCGCGCATTCCTTCCTCGGCGAGTTCTACTCTGAAGTCTTCATCTCGCACCGCGAACCGCCCCATTCACAACGCGGCCCGCCGCCCGCCTCTGCAGCGAAGTAGCTGTTTCCGGACCACATTTCTACTTCTTTGTGGGGGTCGTATGACATCCAGAAGGCTTCTTGTCCTGCTGGCTCTGCTTGCAGCCAGCGGCAGCACTGGCGCCACCATTTTCGGTTCCGTCCGCGGCATCATTCACGATCCGCAGCATCGTCCCGTGCAAGGCGCCATGGTGATGCTGCGGGCGAAGTCTTCCGATTGGGCCAAGACCACGAACAGCGATGCCAACGGCCAGTTCGAGTTCAACGCCGTGCCCATCGGCGAATACTCGGTCAGTGTGGCGAGCCCTGGGTTTGTGCAGACGGCGCAGGATATCGTTGTGGCTTCCGGCACTCAGCCGGTGGTGCATTTTCAACTGCAGGTCGCGGGCAAGAATGAGAACATCGTCGTCTCGGCCGCTCCCGATGCTGCTCCGACCGGCACCGTGACGCCCACCACCCTGGTCAGCCGCCTGGATGTCCAGCGCACTCCCGGCGCCGACCGCAGCAACAGCCTGGCCATGATCACCGACTATGTTCCCGGAGCCTACATCACGCATGACCAGCTCCACATTCGCGGCGGGCATCAGGTGAGCTGGCTGGTCGATGGCGTTCCCGTTCCCAACACCAACATCGCCTCCAACCTCGGCCCGCAATTCGATCCCAAGGATTTCGATTACCTGGAGGCCGACCGTGGCAGCTACAGCGCCGGGCTCGGCGACCGGACCTACGGCGTCTTCAACATCGCCCCGCGCACTGGATTTGAGCGCAACAACGAGGCCGAGCTGGTCACCAGCTTCGGCAACTTCTACCAGACCAACGACCAGTTCAGCTTCGGCAGCCACACCCAGCGCTTTGCCTACTACGCCAGCGTAAACGGCAACCGCAGCAATCTGGGACTGCAGCCGGCGGTGCCGCAGGTGGTGCACGATGCCGAGAACGGATATGGCGGCTTCGCCTCGCTCATCTTCAACCCCGACGCATCGAACCAACTTCGCCTGGTGACCTCGCTCCGCAGAGACTACTACCAGGTCCCCTATGACCCGTTTCCTAATGACTTTGGAAATTCCAAGTACCCCAGCAGCGGCCTGCGCGACGGGCAGCATGAAGGCGACGTACTCCTGAATCTCTCCTGGGTGCACACCTTCAACTCGAAGCTCCTGCTTACGCTCTCACCCTTCTATCACTACAACAGCGCCAACTACGACTCCAATCCCAATGAACTCCCGTCCGCTACCACCGATCATCGCGCTTCCAATTACGCGGGCGGCCAGGTCACTTTCAGCGCAACGTTGCCGAAGAACAACCTGCAGGCCGGGGTCTACACTTTCTACCAGCACGACAACCAGCTCTTCGGCGTCATCTTCAATGACAAAAGTGGCAACTCCGATTTCACTGATCGCCAGCCGCCTTCCGGCGCGCTGGGGGCCTTCTTCATCGACGACAAGTTCAAAGTCACCCCCTGGCTCACCCTGATGGCGGGAATGCGTCCCACGCATTTCTCCGGCGGCATCACGGAAAGCGCCATCAGCCCGCGGTTTGGAGCGTCCCTGGCCGTCCCTCGCCTGCGCTGGGTGTTTCGCGCTTTCTACGGACACTACTACCAGGCGCCGCCCCTGCTCACGGCGTGCACCACGACGTCTCCCCTATGCCAATTCGCCGCCAACCAGGGTCTTGGCTTTCTCCCGCTCCACGGCGAGCGGGACGAGGAACACCAGTTCGGCGTGACCATTCCCTTCCACGGCTGGACGATCGACGCCGACAATTTCAAGACCATCGCCCACAACTTTTTCGATCACAGCAACATCGGCGAATCCAACCTGTTCTTCCCGCTGACCATCCAGGAAGCGGTCATCCGCGGCTGGGAATTGACGTTGCGCTCCCCCCGGATCGCCAACCGCGCCCAGATCCACCTCGCCTACTCCAATCAGATCGCGGAAGGCGCGGGCGCCATCACCGGCGGCCTGACCGACTTTTCGCTGCCCGCGGGCCTTTCGCCGCTCGACCACGACCAGCGGAACACGCTCAACGTCGGCGGCTACGTGAGCCTTCCCTGGCGCGGCTTCGCCTCCACCAACGTGTACTATGGCTCGGGTTTCAGTAACGGTTTCGCTGGCGTTCCTGGCTCGCCATATACCGGCGCCTATCTGCCGGCGCACACCACCTTCGATCTGTCATTGGGGAAGGATTTCGGCGAACGATTCTCCGCGTCGGTGAACGCCCTCAACGTGGCCAATCGGCGCGTGATCCTCGACAACAGCCTGACCTTCGGCGGCTTCCACTGGAACAACCCGCGCGAGATCTATGTGGAGGTGCGCTACAAGTTCCACTACTGAAGTGCCCTCTCGACCGCCTGACGCGCGCCGGGGGTTTCATTTAACATGGAGCCTGAGGGCGAGGCTGGCCAGGCATGCGGCTTCCGCCTGATAAAGGTCACCCATGCACTTCCGACGATTCGCAGCTTTTATGTTGCTGTTGCTGATGGGCGTTGCGGCGGTTGCCGCTGCCCCCCGCGATACCCGCGCTCTGCGCCCGCCGAAAGGCGCTCGCGTCGCCATCGTGGTCTTTGAAGATCTGCAGTGCCCCGACTGCGCCCGGGCCAATCCCCTGCTGGAAGAAGCGGCGCGTACCTACAAAATCCCGCTGGTCCGCTACGACTTCCCGCTTCCGATGCACCCCTGGTCTTTCCAGGCGGCGATCCTGGCGCGCTACCTGGATACCAAGTCGCAGAAACTGGGCGACGAGTTCCGCCGCGAGGTCTTCAAGCATCAGCCTGAGATCACGAGGGACAACCTGCGCCCCTTCGCCGAGAAGTTCGCCCAAGACCACCAGACGGCCCTGCCCTTCGTGGTGGATCCCAAGGGAGAACTGGAACGCAAGATCAGGGCGGACTACCAGATCGGGCAAGCCACCGGCATCCAGCACACGCCGACCATTTATGTGGTCAGCAACAGCACTACCGGCCAGCCGTTCATCGAGGTCGTGGACCGGGCTAACCTCTACCGGTTGATTGACGACATGCTGGAGCAGGCCGGCCCAGCCACGCCGGCGACGGCCGCACGCGTCAAGACGCAGTAGGTTGGGGGCGGGGTTGACGCTTGATTAGGGGTCGTTGGCCATAGCCGTGAGCCGTCGCCTATTGGACGGGCAGATCGACCCCGAGTTCTTTCCGAATGGCAAACTGTGCATGCAATAACTTCGTCGCAAGCTCTTTAGCAGTCGCCT
The DNA here is from genome assembly GCA_044447375.1 of Terriglobales bacterium. GTDB lineage: Bacteria > Acidobacteriota > Terriglobia > Terriglobales > Acidobacteriaceae > JAHFUA01. The sequence continues at coordinate 10,362 of JBIOFT010000071.1, forward strand.
TGTAGGCAGCGGCATCGTTCCTGGTTATCTTCCCCGCAAGGGTGTGTGCCAGTACCTTCAGGCCATTGAGGGAATCCGTCGTTTCCTTACTGCAAACGATAGCGGCGAGGAGTGCGGCTTCCTCAAACCTATTCGAAGCCCTGGCCCATGCCATAACCCTCTGGTGCCTCGACTCGTTCCACGTTGAGTCCTCCGGCTTCGCGACGCGCACCAGTGTATCGAGATCCAGAAGCGCATTGTCGATCTCCGCAATGCTTTTGGCGGCCTCGAACAATACTTCGCGCTTCATTTCCCAGCGCTTCTGGGAACTCCAAAGTTCGCCCGAGATTTTCGTCTCGATTTCCTTCGTCGCCTTCGTCACCGCAGACACCTGGTCCACGAGCCTGTCAACGTCCTCGTGCGTGGCCAGATTTTCTCCCTTTTTTCTCAGGTATCCCGCAACATACGCACCGACGAACGCTGAAACCAGTGTCGCCAGGGCCCAAGAAGCCAGCGATTCCACACGACACCACCTTTCGCCTCCTACTCTAAAACCACCGGGCTCGGCCCGATAGTCCTAGAATGAGTGCCACCCGGGATGTTGTAAAATCGTGCTGCACGGTGATTGCGATGCTGCACACTACAGCCTACGAGAAATACGAGAAGCTCAAGAAGGTTTTCCACAGGTTGATGAACGACTTCAACCGCGACGACCTCGATGACTTTGTTCAGACCGCGAACTCGCTGCCCGAATGGATACGGCGTGACTCGACGACTACGCCCGAGCAAAGGAAGGCAGTGGCGAGGTTTACAGCCGATGAAAGCCTAGACTGGCAAATTTGCCATCAAGTTGCGAACCACCAGAAGCACTTCAACTCTGCGCCACGGGTTAAGGCTCGGTCGAGTTCAGCTGACGTCCCAGTGGTGAAGGCAGTGAAGGTGGGGCCGGCCGGCGCAGGGTTCCTCCTACCCTCATCCATGAAGGTTTTGGGAGCAGGCCAAGAAATCTTGGTGGAGTACAACCAGGAGCGGGAATCTGCGCTCGGCTTTGTGGTTCGGACATTCAGGCACTTCCACTGCATCTTTGAAGTGCTGCCGCTTCCGACGAGTGAGCGTGTCACCCCAGGGTTGATGCAGATCTTTGGCTGACTCCGGGGCAGTCGGACTTGGGGCGTCTCGGCTCGCCAAGCGCCTTCCTCGGTGAACTCTGCGGTTCCGTGGGCCGGTACTTTTTTCTACACCGCGCTCCGCGCATTGATCTTCCGCAGCGCCTCCAAGATCTCGTCAATATCCGGCACCTGGTCCAGGCGGTACTGCTCGAGCCAGGCGACCTTGCCCGCCTTATCGACGATGACGATGGTCCGCTCGCTGATGCCGGGCAGCGGCAGCCCCTCGCGCAGCAGGCCGTATTTCTGGATGACCTCCGCGTGGGGATAGAAATCGCTGCACAGGGGATAGTTCAGCAGGCCGATATCCTTCTTCTGCCAGGCGATGTGGCTGAACACGGAATCCACGCTGATGCCCACGACCTGGGCATCGAGGCCGGCGAACTGCTCACGCTCCACCGCGTACGCCGGCATCTGCGCCGATCAGGTGGGCGTCCAGTTCAGCACGTAGAACGCCAGGACCACGTTCTTGCCGCGCAGTTCGCTGAGCTTGAACTTCTGCCGCTTGTCGCCCAGCACCGCCGGCAGCTCGAAATCCGGCGCCAGGTCTCCCACTTTGACCGCTGGCATGCATCCTCCAGGATGATCGCGTTAAGACTACAATTGGTCCCGGCCAGAAAACACGAACGTGCGATTCTAGTCGGCGCTTCCACTACGGGCAAGTAAAGGGACGATGAAATTACGCGGCAGGGGAAACGTCACTCGCGCCGCTCGGCATCGAAACACACGGGCAGGAGGTCCATCATGTTCGGCCTTGAGAAATACAACTACGAATCATTCACACGCGATCTTCTTCACCAAGAGATGTCCTGCAAAAGCGCCGGCCCGGCGCCCGGTGAGCACGCACCCGACTTCGAGGCGCGCACGCTCAACGGGGAGACCCTCCGGCTGGGCAATTATTGCGGGTGGAAGAACGTGGTCCTGACTTTCGGCTCGCTGACCTGCCCCATGACCGCGGGCTCCATCGGTGGCATGAACGACCTCTGGCGCAAATTCACCCGCTCCGACGTGCAGTTCCTGTTCGTGTACGTGCGCGAGGCGCATCCCGGCGAGCGCATCCCGGCGCACCGCTCGATGGAGGATAAGACCCGCGCCGCCGAGGCGCTGCGCGGCCAGGAAGAGATTCGTATGCCGATCATCGTGGACGAACTGCGCGGCCCCATCCACCGCAAGTACGGCAAGCTGCCCAACTCCACGTTCCTCATCGACAAATCGGGCCGCATCGCCTTCCGCGCGCTCTGGACTCAGCCGAACGTCATCGAAGACGCACTTGAGGCGCTGCTCGAACGCCAGCGCGATCGCCGAGCGGAGCACGCTGTCGTGAACGGCGGCGAGGACCGGTCATTCCCACTTTCCTACGCTGTGGTGCATTCCTACCGGACACTCGAGCGCGGAGGGGAGAAGTCGCTCGCGGATTTTCGTGAAGCGCTAGGCGCGCGCGGGCGTGTCGTGCTGGCTGCGAGCCGCATCGCCGAGCCCATCGCGCTCAATCCGGGCAAGGCGTTCGCCGCGGCGGCCATCGCCGGCGGAGTCGTTACCGCGGGCTTGCTGGCCGGGCGCATGCTGCGTCAGAAACGCCTCTCCGCGCGGCACCCCTACGACGTGTACCGATCACGGCGCCGCGCAACACGGACCGGAACGGATTACAGCGAGCCGGTGGGGATTTAGAAAATGGGAAGTGAAAAGTAAGAGCCCCGCTCCACCACTCCCGACTACATCACACTGGCGACTGGCGACTGGCCACCGGCGACTGCCCCCGCGCCCACGCTTCCGCCGCCTGGATTCGCTTGGCAATCGGGGGATGCGAGTGGAAGAGCAATTCCACCAGCCGCGAGGGCTGCCGCTCCGCCAGGTTCTGGTCCGCCAGCTTGTTCATGCCGGAGATGAACGGCGCGATCGACGGGATCGCGGTATAGGAATAGCGGTCGGCCTGGCGCTCGTTGAAGCGCGAGTAGGCATTCAGCGCCGGCATGAGCAGGAACGAGAGCACGGCCGAGACCAGCATCAGCAGCGGCAGGTTGGCGAAGTCCGACAACTGCTCAAACATGTGCAGCCGCTCGATGGCGTAGTGCAGCATGTGGTTGGCGGCCCAGAAGCCGGCCAGGGTTATGCCCGCTTCCACCAGGATGCCCTTGGGAATGTGCCGGTGCACGTGGTGGCCGAGCTCGTGCGCAAGGATGGCTTCGATCTCGTCGTCGGTGTAATTCGCGAGCAGCGTGTCGGCCAGGATGATCCGCCGCGTAGCGCCCAGCCCGGCCAGCGCCGCGTTGGCCTTGCGGCTCTTCTCCGAGAGCTTCCACTCGTAGACGCCCTTCACGCGCGTGCCGGCGCGCTCGCTCAGGCGCGTCAGGCGTTCCTTCAGCCCGTCATTCTCCAGCGGCTTGAATTTGTAGAACAGCGGGAAGAGCACGATGGGCGCGATCTGGGCGAAAAAGACGTACAGGGCAATGAAGACGGCCCACGCGATCAGCCACCAGAAGCGCGGCTCGGAGCGGATGGTCCAGTACACCAGCTCGACCAGGATGGAGGCGATCGCCAGGCCGACCAGCCCTCCCTTGACCTGGTCTTTGACCCAGGAGCGCAGCTTCTGGTTGGAGAGCTGGAAGCGGTGCTCGAGACGGAAGCTGTAGTAGTCGAGCGGGAGCCCCAGGCACTTGTTCAGCACCATCAGCATGAAGACGTAGAAGAACACGGCGAGCACATAGATCTGTCCGGCGCCGAGGTAGGCCAAGTCGCGCAGGCGCGCCGTCCACCCCGTAGCGAGCAGCACCACCAGCATCGCCAGGCCTAGCAGGAAATCCGCAATGCCCAGCCGGCGGCGTATACGGTTGTAGCCGCGCGCATCCGGAGAATCGGGCGCTGAATTTTCCAGGTTGGCGGCGAGTGGAGAAATGAGAATTATCCCCCCGCCAAATGTAACAGAATGCGCAATTGTCTGAACTTCAGGCGCCGCAGATGATGAAACTGAAAACCGCCGAGGACGCCGAGGAAAACAAACCAAAGTATCTCGCTGCGTCCTTCACGTCCTCTGTGTTTTGGTGTGGTTATTATCCGCGTTTATCCGCGCAAATCCGCGGCGAAGAAGTTACCTGCCGGCTGGCTCGCGAGAACGAATTCCTCCGAGGCCTTCAGAATCTCGCTCACCAGCTCCGGACTCGCGGCTTCGGAGTAGAGGCGCATCAGCGGCTCGGTGCCGGAGGCGCGCATCAGGATCCAGGCTTCGGCGCCGTTGCCGTTGGTAGGCGCGTCCAGGAAGAACTTGATGCCGTCGAGATCCTGCGTGCGCAGCACTTTGTATCGCCCGAGGCGGTCGAGGCCGGCGGCGGCCCGGCGCAGCGCCGCCTGCTTCAGCTCTTCGGGAATATGCAGGTCGCGGCGGCCGTAGTAGTGCGCGCCGAAATCGCGCTGCAGGCTGGCGACCAGCTCGCCCATGGTCTTCTTCTCGTCGGCCATCACGTTGGCGAGCAACAGCGAATTCAGGATGCCGTCGCGCTCCGGCAGGTGCCGCGGGATGCCGATGCCGCCCGACTCCTCGCCGCCTACCAGCACCTCGCGACCGGAAAGCACTATGTCGCAGACGTACTTGAAGCCGATGCCGTGCTCAATCAACTCGCGCCCGTATTTGGCGGCGATGCGGTCCAGCATGCGGGTGGTGTTGAAGGCGCGGGTGATGACGCCCGGCCACTTCTTGCGCTCCAGCAGCCAGCGCAGCAGGACGGCGTAACATTTGTGCGCATCCACAAAGCTGCCGTCCTCGGCGACGGCCCCGATGCGGTCGGCGTCGCCATCGGTCACGAACCCGGCGTGGCACTTTTCGCGCACCACCATCTTCTGCGCCTCGGCCACGTGCGGCTCGATGGGCTCGGGATTGATGCCGGGGAACATCGGGTCGACGTTGGCGCGGATCTGCACGTGCTGGATGCGGTGCTCGGCGAAGATCCCGGAGAGCACGTTGCGCCCGGCGCCGTACATGCAGTCGATGCCGAACTTGAAGCCGGCGCGCGCGATGGCGTCCAGGTCGGCGAACTTGGTGATGGCCGCCACATAGGGCTTCTTAAAGTCGGTGGGCTCGATGGCAGCCTTCTGGCCGCTGGGCATCGCGCCCAGTTCCTGTTCGATTCTGCGGATGATCGCGGGCGTTGCCGAGCCGCCAAAGCTCGCCTTGAACTTCACCCCGTTCCATTGCCAGGGATTGTGGCTGGAAGTGATCATCACGCCGCCGGCAGCGCCGAAGTGCTTCACTGCATACGAGAGCGCCGGCGTGGGCGTGTAGTCGGTCGCGAGGCGGATGGGGATGCCGGCCGCCGCCAGCACTTCGCTGATCGCCTCCGCAAAGCGGCCGGAGAGGAAGCGCGTGTCGTAGGCGACGACCAATCCCTTTTTCGGATCTTCGTACTTCAGGACGTACGACGCGATCGCTCCGCCCACGCGTCGCACGTTCTCGAAGGTGAAGTCCTCGGCGATGATCCCGCGCCAGCCGTCAGTGCCGAATTTGATGTCAGAAGGCATTTAGCTCTTGGCTTGTAACGCCGGCGTCTCGCCGGCTGTCGCGTGGGCGTCCCGCCCGCGCTCTCACAGCAACTTCGTCATCTTCTTCTCGTCGAGATGTTTTACGATCTTCCCCACATCCTGCGAGCGCTGGCGGGTGGTGATCAGCAGCGCGTCGTCGGTCTCGACCACAACCAGGTTGTTCACTCCGACTGCGGCCACGAATTTCCGCGGAGCATAGATATAGTTGCCCTCGGCCTCCAGAGCGTATCCGCCCGAGCCTTCGATCACGTTGCCGTCACTCGACGTGCCCTTCACCAGCGCCTGGTGCTCGTAGAGCGCCGCCCACGAGCCGAGATCGTTCCAGCCGAAATCCGCCGGGATCGAGAACAGGTTGGAGTGATGCTCGCCCTTGGCCGAGCGCGGCTCGAGCACGGCATAGTCCACGCTGATGTTCTCGCATTTGCCGTACTCGCGCGCGAACACCTTGTCGAAGTTGCGCGAGCCGAAGGCGGCGGCGATCTTCTCCAGCTGCGGCGCGCTCTCGGACAAGTGCTCGCGCAAAGCATTGGCCAGGGTGCGCGCGCTCCAGATGAACATGCCGCTGTTCCAATAATAATTGCCGGCTTCGACGAACTCCTGCGCCTTCTCCACGCTCGGCTTCTCGGTGAAACGCTTCACGCGGTGGACCCCGTCGCGCGTGCGTTCCCCGGTCTCGATGTAGCCGTAGCCGGTCTCCGGGCGGGTGGGCTTGATGCCCATCACCACCATGTTCTCCCCGGCGGCGGCGATCTCGGCCGCGTGCTCGACCGCCTTGCGGAAGGCCTTCTCGTCCGCGATCACGTGGTCGGCGGGGAACATCCCGATCACCGCCGTGGGATCCGACCGCAGCAGGATGTATGCCGCCAAGCCGATCGCCGGAGCGGTGTTGCGCGCTGCCGGCTCGGCGATGATCTGGCGGGCGGAGACCTTCGGCAGTTGGTGGCGGATTTCATTGCGAAGGTCGGGGTTGGTGATAACCCAGAAGCGGCGGGCGGGCGCGAGCGGCAGGAGGCGCGCGATCGTCTGTTGGATCATCGTCTTCTTGCCTTCGAGCGCCAGCACCTGTTTGGCGGTCGTGCGGCGGCTGCGCGGCCAAAAGCGAGTGCCGCGGCCACCGGCGAGGATCACGGGATAGAAGTTCGGTTTCAAGACTTTGGTGCCGTCCCTGCGGGACTCGGAATCCAATTTGCATCCTACCCAGGGCTTACGCTCTGGGCTAAGACAAATGCCGCCCTTCGGGCTGGACTTGTTGCTGGTTCACTCAGATTTGCCCGTGCCCCAGGGTAGTGCCGGGTTCCGTCATCGCCTCTACTGGCAGTGTCATCCGCAGCATTTCAAATTCCTCTTGGGCGCGGATGCCCACCTGCGCGACAGCGGCCGGAACCACCAACGCATCGCCGCGCGCCAAGCTCACGGGAACACTGCCCTGCGATTCGGCTACGCCCGAGCCCTCGAGCGTCACAAAAATCTGCGGCGAGTGCGCGGCTTCGAAGCAGCGCGTCTCCTTGAGCGCGAACTTCTCGACCAAGAAGCTCGGCGATGCCACCAGCGTAGTCGCGGCGTCCTGGCGGTGCACTTTCCCCGCACGCGTGCGCTCCTTCGTCGCCGCCAGACCCTGCTCGACGTGAATCTCGCGCGGGCGCCCGTAATCATACAGCCGGTAGGTGGTGTCCGAGTTCTGCTGGGTTTCGACCAGAATCGATCCTGGCCCGATGGTATGGACCGTCCCGGCATCCACGTAGATCATCTCGCCGGCGTGGACCTCCACCCAGTTCAGCAGTTGCTCCGCACGCACTTCCCGGATTGCCCGCGCCAACTGTTCGCGGGTGACGCCCGGCTTCAACCCCAGCGCCACCTGCGCTCCCGGATCCGCGGCCAGCACGTACCAGCACTCGGTCTTGCCGCAAGGCTGGCCGGCGCGGCGCGCCGCCTCGTCGTCGGGATGCACCTGGACCGAGAGCTTCTCGCGCGGGAAGAGAAACTTGATCAGCAGCGGAAAGCGCTCGGTCTCGCGCGCCGACTCGCCCACCAGCGCGCGTCCGTATTCGCGGCAGAGTTCGCCGAGCGTCCGCCCGGCGAGCGGGCCGTTGGCTACACGGTTCCCGTCTCCGGTCAGCCAGACTTCTCCTACCGGCTTCTCGCAGCGATACTCCGGATAGACCGGCGAGAGGTCGCGCGCGCCCCAGGGACGCTCGACGAACTCCGGCCGCAATAAGAATGGATACAAGGCGGACATTACAGGCCGGCGAAGAAGCTTCGCATCCGGTCCACGCCGCGGTCGAGTTCCTTGCGTGACGTGGCGTAGGAAATGCGGATGTGCTCGCGCGTCCCGAAGCCTTCTCCCGGCACCACCGCCACGTGCGCCTCCCGCAAGAGCCGCCCGGCGATATCCGACGCCGAGTTCAGCCCGTTGCGCCCGAGGAAGTTCGAGATGTTGGGATAGACGTAAAACGCACCCTGCGGCTTGACGCAGCGCAATCCGGGGATGGTCCGCAGTCCTTCCAGCACGTGGTCGCGCAGCGTGATGTACTCGGCCAGCATCTGGTC
>JBIOFT010000072.1:0-18295 GCA_044447375.1 Terriglobales bacterium
GTACTTAGCTTACGTCGTATTGATGATAAGTCAAATTGATACTTATTTGGGTACCATAATCAAGATTTATGGGATCAGAATTTCAGGGAGCTGCCGGCCCCAAGGCACGAAAATTTCCGCCACGGGATGAAACGAAAGCGCCTCCGGTAGCGTCTTAGTACTTAAGTGAGGTCGACGGCCGCTCCGGGGATTCCGGCGAAGGGGTATAATCGAGCAAATCCTCACCAAGTGAGCTCACCGAAGAAGATTGCATCTATGTCCAAGGCATTGAAGATCCTGATCGTCACCGTATCCCTGGGAATCGTTTTGTTCGCCGTCGCCGGCGGCCTGGGAGTGAAGGCTTCCACCAACGACGGCGCTTACCGCCAGCTCGGCGTTTACAGCGAGGTGCTCTCCCGCATTCGCAGCGAGTACGTGGAGGAGCCCAACATCCAGAGCGTTACTGACGGCTCCCTGCACGGGTTGCTGGAGTCGCTGGACGCGAACTCCAGCTACCTGAGTCCGTCCGAGTACAAGATGTACAAGCAGCACAAGGGGGACGCCAAGGGCGAGATCGGCGCCACCATCTCCAAGCGCTTCGGCTACGCGGCCGTGATCTCGGTGGTGCCGGGCGGGCCGGCGGACAAGGCCGGTATGGAGAATGCCGACATCATCGAGGCCATCGAGGGCAAGAGCACGCACGAGATGTCGCTGGCCGAGGTCAACGCTCTGCTCACCGGCCAGCCGGGGTCGAACGTGAGCTTCTCCGTGGTGCGGGCGCGGCGCGCCGAGCCGCAGAAGCTCACCGTCACCCGCGAACTGATCACTCTCCCGCAGGTCAGCGAGAAGATGCTGGATGACGGCATTGGCTACGTGCGCCCCTACGCGCTCACCAAGGGGCGGGCGCAGGAGATCGCCGCCGACCTCAAGGCGCTGCAGAAGCAGGGCGCGCACAAATTCATCCTCGACCTGCGGGACTGCTCGGTGGGCGATGAAAATGAGGGCATAGCCGCCGCCAACCTGTTCCTCAACCACGGCATGATCACCTACCTGCAGGGGCAGAAGTTCTCTAAAGAAACCTTCAACGCCGATCCCCAGAAGGACGTCACCGACGTGCCGCTGGTGGTGATGGTCAATCGTGGGACCGCCGGGCCGTCCGAGATCGTGGCCGCCGCGGTGATGGAGAACGCGCGCGCGGACGTGGTCGGCGACAAGACCTTCGGCACCGGCGGAGTGCAGAAGGTGATCGAGATCACCGACGGCTCGGCGCTCATCCTCACCATCGCCAAGTACTACACCCCCGGCGGCAAGGCCATCCAGGACACCGCCGTTACCCCCAACATCCTGGTAGCCGATGCCGACGAGGCCGATCTCGTGCTGCCGGACGACGACCAGGACAACGGCGCCGAGCAGGAATTCCGCAAAGAGGAACGCCAGAAACAGGACGAGCAGTTGCGGCGCTCCATCCAGGTGCTCAAGAACAAGGACCTGAAAGCCGCGGCCGCGCCACAGTAAGGTATTGTGTGTTAGCATCCGTTGCCCGGAACACCTATGGGTTCGAGATTCAAGTCTGATCTCCTGTTTGTGGGACCTTCGTTTGTCTCGGGGGCCGCTCGCCTGTTGGATTGGTACGGTCTCTACGACCACTACAACACCAGTGGCAGTGGCCCCGAGGCTGATTACAAGGCTTTACCCTCGGATTGGTGTATTGTCGGTCAGGACATTCAGGATGCAATGGATGTATTTGAATCTTCTCTCGCAGCGCAGAGCCCGGATGTCCGTCAATACGACCTCTTCGTTCCCACCGCGCGATAGCACAGTCTCGTGAGTCCCGAAGAAAAGCGCGAACTCGTCCGGGTTGCTGCCCAGGTTCGCTTTTCTGCTGGTCCCGTTCCTCCGCCCGAAGCTCTGGAGCGTTACAACCAGATTCTTCCTGGTGCCGCCGATCGAATCATGAAAATGGCGGAGAGTCAGCATGATCGAGCAGGGCGAAAATCAGCCGCCAACACACTCTTAGCCCACTACCCCGTCATTGCCCTCGCGGGTGCGTCTCCAGGCCGTGCCTGTGATATATTCCGCGGGCATGTCAGGCCGCAAGCGCGTGCTGTGCAGCGCCGTAGTCCTCACGGCCCTCTGGGCTTTTGCCGGCGATGACGACGGTGAGCCCGCGCCGCGCTTCCGGGCCAAGACGCTCACCGGCGAGACCTTCACCAACGAATCCGTCAAAGGGAAGGTTGTCCTGTTGCAGTTCTGGACCACCTGGTGCCCCTACTGCCGCGGCGAACAGTCGCTGGTGGACGACATCCATCAGGAGTTCGCCAGCAAGGGCCTGGTGGTGCTCGCCATCGACGTAGGAGAGTCGAAGAAAACGGTCCGTAAGTACCTCGCCGAACATCCCCGCTCCTGCCCGATCGTCCTCAACGAGGACACCAATCTCGCGGCCATGTACGCGGCCAAAGCCTTTCCCATCTATGTGGTCATCGACCGCGATGGAGATATCGCCGGAACGCAACGCGGGGCCTCTGGCGAGCGGGGCTTGCGGCGTCTTTTGCGCCTCGCCGGGCTCGCATCGGACTAAGCTCGAAGACGAAGGAGAACGGAAATGGAGCGGTTCGTGCTGGCGCTGGCTCTGCTGGCGGTGGGCTCGACGATGGGGTTGGCGCAAATGGCGTCCGCTGAGGGCAAGCCGTTTGCCGTCGAGTACTACTACAAGGCCAAGTGGGGACACGCGGACGAGTTTCTGCGGCTGTTCAAGAAGAACCATTACCCCGTTCTGAAGAAGCAGGTCGAGCAGGGACGGATGCTCAAAGTCTGGATGGACCAGCCCCGCTACCACGCCACCGAAGACGGCCGCTGGGACTTCCGCGTAACCATCGTCTTCAAGAACGCCACCGCCGCCAATGAGCCCTCCGACGAAGACGCCCTGAAGAAGCAGCTCTTCCCCGACCAGGAAACCTTCGCGCGCGAGGAACAGCGGCGGTTCGAAATCCTCGAGGCGCATTGGGATGTGCCGGTGAGGACGGTGGAGCTGGAGGGGAAATAGGGCCGCGCGGGCCGAATACTTTGCAAGGCAGGCCAAAGCATGGCCGAGAAAAAGAGGCCCACCAAACCACGAAGGGCAAAACCTCAGCATTATTGCCTGTGTGACTGCGCAAACTGCGAAATCGGAGCCCATGAGCGATGCTCCGATCCGCGCTGCCACGGGGCCAAATGGGACGATTTGCGAAAGGGCAAAGGATCCTAACGTCTACTCCGCTTGTGCTTCTGGGCCCACTGGCGGAAGTGGTAATCGAGCTCTTCCGGCGACAGAATCCCCTTCTCCACCAGCAAGGTTCTCAGGGCGTAAATCGTCGCCATGAATCGTTCATCTCTTGAGAGCACCTGCATTGCCTCCTCCAGGCTCATCAGTGGAGTGCCATCAGGCAGGCGATCTACGGGTGGAGTATCGGGAACGCGGGCGGTAGCCATGGCGGGTCAACTCTCCCAGTATCCAATTCGTTTTGCAGTATCGGTGATGCAGAATGTGGCGTCAAGGCCGTACATGGGTTGCAGATTCGTCGCTCCGCTGTCACGACGCATTGACATCACTGAGTCCGCTGGAGGTGCCCCCGGAAATTAGCCTTCCACAGGTTACGTCAGTGCTGTCTATCGCTCGGTGGCGGTACAATTCCCTCCATGTCCGGAAACCTCACACGCCTCGCGCTGCGGGCCATGGATCAAGCCGCCAAGCTGGTGCGGCAGCCGCCGGAGCAGCCGCCGCACCTCCAGACCGGGCGGCGGGGCGAGGAGGAGGCGTACTTCTACCTGCGGCGGATGGGTTACGTGATCGTGGCCCGCAACTACCGCTCGCGCCGGCGCCCCAGCGAGATTGACTTGGTGGGCTGGGACGGCGAGGTGCTCTGCTTCATCGAGGTCAAGACCCGCACCACCCGAGAGGTCAAGCCGGCCGAGGCCGCGGTGGATGTGGAAAAGCAGCGCGACCTGCGGGGGATGGCCCGCGAATATTTGCGGCGGGTCTCCGGCAGCCCGGCCCATCGTTTTGACATCTTGAGCATCTATATACTTGATGGAGCCGATCCGGAATTTACCCTCTTCAAGAATGCCTTCCCGGTGTCGTAAGATAGACCAGCAGGCTCCCGTCGAAAGGACTCCTCAACTTGCCTGAACTCAGAAAAGACCCCATCACCGGCCGGTGGGTCATTATTTCAACCGACCGGGCCAAGCGTCCCAGCGATTTCTCCCGCGACCAAGTCAAGATGAAGGGCGGGTTCTGCCCGTTCTGCTACGGCAACGAGGCGAAGACGCCGCCCGAGGTGCTGGCCTTCCGTCCCAACAAGAACGGCGCCCCCTCGGCCGAGCGCGACAGCCCCGGTTGGACCGTGCGCGTGGTGCCCAACAAGTTCCCGGCGCTGGGGATCGAAGGCGGCATGAACCGCCAGGCGCAGGGCATGTTCGACAAGATGAACGGGGTGGGCGCGCACGAGGTCATCATCGAGACCCCCGACCACAACGCCACCCTGGCCACCCTGCCCGAGAAGCGCATCGAGGACGTGCTGTGGGCCATGCGCGACCGCATCCTCGACCTGCGGCAGGACAAGCGCTTCAAGTACATCCTGCTGTTCAAGAACCACGGCGAGCCGGCAGGCGCGTCGCTGGAGCACGCCCACTCGCAACTGATCGCCCTGCCCATTCTGCCCAAGCAGGTGATCGAGGAGCTGGAAGGCGCCAAGCAGTACTACATCTATAAGGAGCGCTGCGTCTTCTGCGACATCATCCTGCAGGAGCTTTCGGACAGCACCCGCGTGGTCTCGGAGAACAAGGATTTTGTGACCATGGGCCCGTACGCGCCGCGCTTCCCGTTCGAGACCTGGATCCTGCCCAAGCGGCACGAGTCGGCCTTCGAGAACTCGCCATCGCACGTGTACGAGAGCCTGGCCAAGGCCATCAAGGACATGCTGGTGCGCGCCGACCGCGTGCTCGAGAACCCCAGCTACAACCTGGTGGTGCACAGCTCGCCGCTGCAGGATCCCATCAACGACCACTACCACTGGCACATCGAGTTCATGCCCAAGCTGACCAAAACGGCAGGATTCGAGTGGGGCACCGGGTTCTACATCAACCCCACGCCGCCGGAGGAAGCGGCCAAATTCATGCGCGAGGTGGACGTCTCCGCCGCCCCACAGGCGGTGGGAGCGCAGGACCGCTAGAGCAGTTTCATTGTGGATGTAGCCGGGCTTTGAAAGGGCACGGCTTCCAGCCGTGCCGCGAATGCACGCAGATCAACGGGCCTTTAGGCCCTGGGGGATGTTCCTCGGCGGCTAAAGCCGAGTTTTTTGCCTGCCCTTTACGGCACGCCTGAAGGCGTGCCCCTTCAAAGACCGGCGTACATCTATTGTGAGACCACGCCGGCGCTACATAGCCGGTGTCGGCGGGACGCCGGCGCTACTTCCTTTTCCAGCGCCCGCCGTCTTTGGTGTCCTCGAGGATGATGCCGGCTTCGGCGAGCTGGGCGCGGATCGCGTCTGAGGTTTTGAAATCGCGGGCGCGGCGCGCGGCCTCGCGCTTGGCGATCAGCTCCTGGATTGCCTGATCGCTGATCCCAGGCGCCGCCTCGGCTGTGGCTGTCACCGCGGTTTTCCCTTCGCTCTTCGCCCATTCCATGATGTGCTCAATCTTGGGCGCGTCATTGTCGCGCAGCACGTCGAAGATCTCGTCAAACTGCTTGAGCACGGCGAGCAGCGGCGGAATGTCGTCGCGCTTCACTTCACCACTGTCGGCGGCAGCATTGACTTCACGCACCATGTCGAAGACTGCGGCTAGCGCTTCGGCGGTGTTCAAGTCGTCGGCCAGCGCGGCGGTGAAGCGTTCGCTGGCAGTGCGGGCCAGCGCGGCGATCTTGGGATTGGAGCCTGGTTCGAAGTGTCCGGTCTCAAGGCGCAGCTTGAAGTTGCGCAGCCGCTCGACCGAGCTGGCCGCCTGCTTCAGTCCGTCGAAGGTGAAGTTGAGCTGCCGGCGGTAGGGCACGGAGGTGAGCAGATACCGGATCGACGACGGCTTGTGGCCCTTCAGCACCAGGTCGCGCAGAGTGTAGAAGTTGCCCAGGCTCTTCGACATCTTCTCGCCCTCCACCAGCAGGAAGCGCGCGTGCACCCAGAAGCGCGAGAAGGGCTTGCCGGTGAGCGCCTCCGATTGCGCAATCTCGTTCTCGTGGTGAGGGAAGATGAGGTCTTCGCCGCCCAGGTGCATGTCGAGGGTGTCGCCCAGGAACTTGCGCGCCATCACCGAGCACTCGATGTGCCAGCCCGGACGCCCGGGCCCGATCTCGGTCTCCCACGACGCCTCGCCCGGCTTGGGAGCCTTCCACAGCGCGAAGTCGCGGGCATTGTCCTTGTCGTACTCGTCCACGTCCACGCGCGCGCCCGCCTCCATGCCGGCGAAGTCTTTCTTGGAGAGCTTGCCGTACTCGGGAAACTTGGCGATGCGGAAGTAGTAGGAGCCGTCGTCGGCGCGGTAGGCGTATCCCTTCTGCACCAGGCCGGCGATGAACGCGGCCATCTCGGGGATGTTCTCGGTGGCGCGCACGATCAGCTCGGGCGTCTCCAAGCTGAGCGTCTGCATGTCCTCACGGAAGGCCTGCTCATATTTCCTGGTGTATTCGCCGACCGTGACCCCCTGCTGGGCGGCGTTGCGGATGATCTTGTCGTCCACGTCGGTGATGTTCATCACGTGCTTCAGCTTGTAGCCGCTCTGCTCGAGGAAGCGCCGCAGGATGTCCACGAAGACGAAGGTGCGGAAGTTGCCCACGTGGCCGTAGTCGTACACCGTGGGCCCGCAGGAATACATGCGCACGAGGTGATCTTCCTGCGGCTGGAACTCCTCCACCTTGGCGGAAAGCGTGTTGAACAGGCGCAGCGCCATCGAGCGTCAGGACTGATGCAAGAACTTTCGATTGTAGGGGCGGGCGCGAAAAGCGGTCAACTTGAGGCGTTTAGCGGGCGTGAGCGAAGCGAGGGATCTGGCGTTTTCCGCGGCCCGTCCCGAGCGCGATTTCCTGCAACCTGCAACCGATATTTGCGTCCAAGAAACCGGGTCTGGGGTTGATCGCATGCTGGCGCTCTCCACCGACTGTCAGCATTCCTGAAGCGCCGGCAGCATAAGACGCTTCGGACCTCTGGTCAGGAAAAGGAGGGACCGGAAGAACTATGTCTGCTTGGCCTGTACCCAGCGCGCTCGATGCCCGCACCCAGGCTTTTCCCGTCTTGGCCGCGGCGCAGATCGCCCGTCTCCGCCCTGGCAGCAAGTTGCGAAAGGTCAAGCCGGGCGAGATCCTGTTTCAGCCCGGGGATGCGGAAGTTCCTTTTTTCGTTCTGCTGTCGGGAAACATGGAGATTGTGCAGCCGGATCTTGCCGGCGAGCGCCCGATAACCACACACGGCCCCGGTGAGTTCACCGGCGAGATCACCATGATCTCCGGTCAGCGCTGCCTGGTGCGCGGCCGCGTTACTGAAGCCGGTGAGGTTCTCGAAATCAGCGGGGACGGTTTACGGTCGCTGGTGGCAAGAGACGCCGAGTTGAGCGAAGTCTTCATGAGGGCGTTCATCCTGCGCCGGCTGGCGCTCATCAGCCGCGGCCTGGGCACCGTCATCGTGATGGGCTCCCGCCACTCCGCCCAGACGCTCCGTCTGCGCGAGTTTCTGAGCCGCAATGCGCATCCTTACACCTATATCGATCTCGATACCGACAAAGCCTCGCAGGAACTGCTCGACCGTTTTGCGGTCCAATTGGCCGACGTTCCGGTTGTCATTTGCCGCGGGCAAACCGTGTTGCGCAATCCCTCGACGCGGCAACTGGCGGATTGCCTGGGTTTCAACGTCAGCATTGATACCTCGAAGGTGCGTGATGTGATCATTGTCGGCGCCGGGCCTTCCGGCCTGGCGGCGGCTGTTTACGCCGCGTCCGAGGGTTTGGACGCTCTGGTGATCGAAACCGACGCTCCCGGCGGGCAGGCGGGATCAAGCTCCAAGATAGAAAACTATCTGGGGTTTCCCACCGGAGTCTCTGGAGAGGAACTGGCGGCCCGCGCTATCGCGCAAGCGCAGAAATTCGGGGCGAAGATGATGGTGGGCCACGGCGTGGTGCGGCTCAACTGCGGCCGCCGGCCGTACGAGGTAGTCCTGGACAACGGCAACGTGATTCCCGCACGCGCCGTGATCATCTCGACCGGCGCTCAATATAAGAAGCCGCAACTGGCCAATCTGAAGAAGTTCGAAGGCCAGGGAATCTACTACGGCGCGACCTACATTGAGTCGCAACTGTGCGGCGACGAAGATGTCATCGTGGTCGGCGGCGGCAACTCTGCCGGACAAGCCGCCGTGTTCCTCTCGCAGACCGCGCACAAGGTATATATGGTGGTGCGCTCCGGAAATTTGTCGGACACGATGTCGCGATATTTGATTCAGCGCATCACGGAGAACCCTGCCATCGAGCTGCATTACCGGACCGAAATCGTCGATTTGGAGGGTGACACAAGGCTCGAACGCGTCACCTGGCGCGACGGCGCCACGGGCGAAACCTCAACCCATGAGATTCGGCACGTGTTCCTGATGACGGGCGCGTCCCCACGAACCGACTGGCTGAAAGGCTGCCTGGCCCTCGATGATAAAGGTTTCATCCTTACCGGACGAGATCTGGATGCGGCTGCCGGCCCCGCTCCAACCGCCGCTTGGCCCCTCAGCCGCCTTCCACAAATGCTGGAAACCAGTCTTCCCGGAGTGTTCGCGGTGGGCGATGTTCGCTCGGGCAATGTGAAGCGTGTAGCTTCCGCCGTCGGCGAGGGAGCGATCGCCGTCCATCTGGTTCACCGCGCATTAGCGGAAATGTAGATTCAGCCGCTCACCGGCGGCAACGGAGGTAGGCGATGAAATGCCAACACACCGATCAGATCCGGGTCACGACCACCGATAAGCATGTGTGCGAAGAGTGTGTGAAATCGGGTGATACGTGGGTCCACCTGCGGCTCTGCCTGTCCTGCGGACACGTGGGCTGCTGCGATTCCTCGAAAAACAAGCACGCCACCAAACACTTCAAGTCATCCGGCCATCCCTTGATCCGCTCCATCGAACCGGGCGAATCCTGGATGTGGTGCTACGTGGAGGAGATGTCACCAGGGGAATTAGCGGCCTAGCATCTGGCTGCGGTCATTGGAGCAGCGCATTGAGGAGCCGGGCTAGCTGTGCTTTCTCGCGCCCGCCACTGGACGCTTCCGGATTGTCGGTGATGTCCGTGAGCTGGTGAGCCAGGACTCGCACGGCGGCATCGCGCGGAAGGTAAATCTCTCCTTGCGGGAGCACCAGCTCCCAACCGTTCTGATCCCGATGACGCAGCGGCCACCGCTGCCGCTCCGGCGGTTTGCCGTGCTTCACCTGTCCTGCCGTAACCGGCAAAGTATGCCTGATCCTGACCTCGGCCCACCCCTGGCCGCGTTCGATGCGCACCTGTTCGACTTCCAATTCGTCAAACACGATCAAGGGATGAGGCAGCGCCAATACGTCTTTTCCGTGGAGCGCTTCCGCGGTATCGCTGAACGCCTGCGTGAGCGCACCTGTGATTTCGCCGGCGCTGGGCCGCGCTGAATCGACCACCGCCACGGTGGGAACCACCGCGCTGACTTCGGGCGCCGCTGCGGGTGATGGCGTTCTTACCCCGGCTTTTTCCTGATCGCCGCGCGATTCAGCATTCCCAAACGTTGCAGGCGACAAGCGCGCAGCGCGGGCGTTGGCTGCCTGAACCGTCCCCGGGGCTGCTTTGACATAGCGATAAAAGCGCGCCCGTCCACGCGCTCTCCAATACGGGGCGTCGTACTTCTCCACACCCAGCCCGGAATGCAGCGCACTATAAAAGGAGTGCTGGACGGGACTGATGGCGATCCCCACATGTCCGGGCCAGGCCACCAGGTCGCCGGGCTGCGGACGCGTGACCCGGCGAAATTCGCTGATTCCGGCGTACAGGTCCGAGGAACTGACATAGGGGTAGGGAAAGCCGGCACGCTCGTAGATGGCATGCACGAGGTGCGAGCAATCCGACTTGGCGCCCAGGTGAACGCGGGATTCCAGGGCGGCGCCGAGAACCGACAAGCCCTCGTCCTGGCTCAGCAGCCGAGCCGCCGCCGGATCTTGATGCCGCTTCCCGCTAGTGGGAACAGTCCCGGAGACCGGCTCTGCCTTGTCGCGGTTCCGAACCGCCTGCTGTGCGGACAGTCTGTCCGAGGCGAACCCACACAGCAGCAGGAGGAACACAGCGCGCTTCGTGCGGAGCCGCATCACTCAGGTATTTTCACGCGGCTTGACGAAGCGGCGCAGATTACAACAGTGCTACACAGCCCGGGAAGAAATACGTGCGGTTAGTTGGAATGGGGCGTGAGTATAGCACCCGGACGGGCACACCAGCCGGCCCAGAACCCAAGTTACCTTGTGGCGCGCCCGCCGATGCCGCAAAGTCTCCTTGATTGCAAGGGAGACCAACGGCATGTGGATGTTCCTCACCCTGGTGGCATTGCTCGCGATCTGGAAGCTTTTCGGCAAGCGGCTGCTGGCGTGGTTCCTGTTGAGCGGCGCCGGCCGGGGCGCGCTCAAAGACATTGGCAAGAAAGCGGTCGAGGCTCAGCCCGACCAGATCACGCTGAGCCGCATCTCCAGCCCGGCCTGGCAGGATTCGAGCGTCGGGCAAATTATTTCGTCGCTGCACGCGGCCGGATTCACCGATGCCGGAGCCTACACCGTGGACAAGATGCCCGGCGTCAAGGTGGCCATCCTGGTGAAGCCCGAGGATTGCGTCGCCGCGCACGTTTATGAGCATCCCAGGGCCGGCATTTGGATCGAGCTGGCCACCCGCTACCAGGACGGCACCAGCACCACCCTCACCACCCTGCCTTCTACCGGACAAAACCAGCCGGCTTGGCTGACGACAATCCGCGCTGGCAAGGCGCCCGCCGCCGAACTGGTCCGGCAGTTTATCGAGGAGCGGCGCTGGCGCTCCGGCGTAATGAAGCCGGTCTCCGCCGAGCAAGCGCCCCGGGAGTTCGAGGAAGGCTTTGCCAAATACATGTCATGGCGGAAAGCCACACCCATGACGGCGGACGAGGTCGCTCCCACGGTTCGGAGTTGGGCGCAGAGACCCGACAAGCAGCAGACCATCCCGGTGGGATCCTGAAGCTCGCAAACATGAGAGGCCACGTGAGCGCAGGGCACATCCGCTCGGCTACTTCCCGTCCTT
Source organism: Terriglobales bacterium (assembly GCA_044447375.1). Classification (GTDB taxonomy): domain Bacteria; phylum Acidobacteriota; class Terriglobia; order Terriglobales; family Acidobacteriaceae; genus JAHFUA01. The sequence continues at coordinate 11,251 of JBIOFT010000072.1, forward strand.
CAACTGCTCGGAGAGGTAGTTGGCGATCCCTATATCCTTGATGGCCTGAAGCTGGGCCTCGAGGAAGTCCACGTGGTGTTCCTCGTCCTGGATCATCTTCTCGAACAGCGTCCGCGAGCCGTCGTCGGAAGCGGCGACGCAAATCTTGACCGCGTTGTTGTATTGCTCGGAGGCCTCGACCTCGTCTTTCAGGTCGATTTCCAGGTGCTCTTTGACGTTGGCGCCGATCTGCGGACGCAGCGCCACCTTCACCTCGGGATTGCTGTCCAGGAACACGATCCGCTCGATGAGCCCCTCGGCGTGGTGCATCTCCTCGATGGCGCGCTTCTTGGTCAGAGCGCCCAGGCGCTTGTAGCCCCAGTTGTCGCACAGCTCGGCCTGCACCATGTACTGCACGATGGCCGTCAGTTCGGCGCTCAGCGCCGCATTCAACTGCTCGATCACCTTCTCGTTGCCATGCATCCGTTCCTCCTTCAATCAACGCAGAATCAGGCTCATAAGACGAACCGGAGAGTATAAGGCATACGCCCCCGTTACCGAGGGCCGCAACCGCCCCAGTGTCCCATCGCACAGGCATAACAGCACTTCTGGGACGCTCCGATCTGGCCCCCCTGGGTTAGCCTATAGAGCACAGGCTCCGGAACGTTCGTCGGCCTGGCGGGCACGTACTCGTCACCACGAGGTTACCGATGCACAGTTCAAACCTAGCGGGCACTTTACGGCGCAGTTCACGGGTGCCCATGACCATGCCCATTACCATCACCAGCCTGGAGCCGGCGGCCCAGTTTTTTGAAGTCTGCGAGACCCTGGTGGTCAGCGCGCACGGTTGCGCGATGCGTTCGCCCATCAAGCTGGAAACCGGGGTTCTGCTGCAATTTAAGGTCACGGATGGGCGCCAGACCACGGCCCGCGTGGTGGACTGCCAGCCCATCGGCTCCAACCAACCGGGCTGGAGGCTGGCCGCTGGCCTCGATCTCCCGGGGAACTTCTGGGGACTGAGTACCTGTCCTGAGGATTGGATGCGATTGACGGACATGCCTTCCGCCGGCGAGCCGACCCTCACATTCCCCGGCAACAACGCCGCCATGCCCAAGATGCCCATGCTGAGGGCCCTGGTCGCGGAGATGGTTGAGCCGTTGCAAGCGGAGCTGGCGGACCTGGCAGAAAGGCTGGCTCTGCAGAGAGAGCGCAATCGGTTCGAGGTATCGCTGACGCATATCCCCCCCGAGGTCGAAGAGAAGATGTGGATGCGCCTGCGGGAGGACCTGAGTGCGCAATCCCTGCGGCAAACTCGCGAGCACGCGGAAAAGCTGCTGGGCGCGGCGCAGTCTGCCATCGAGCTGAAAATCACCGAATCCCAGGAGGAGTTCCGGCAGTGGGTCCGGGAACAACTACAGGCCGTCGGGCAGCAGGCGCAAGCTTTGTCGGAGCAGACCGCGAATGAGATGCAGCAGCGGCTGCGGGGCGCAACCGAGCAGTTCGAGCAGCAATCGTCGGCCGCGGGCGGCCGTCTGGAGCAGCGCGGAGGGGAGTTCCTCGAGGCCCTGCTGCAGCGTCTGGGCGAAGAACGCGAAGCGCACCGCCGCGAGTTGGAAGCCGTGCAGGCCGAGGCGGGCGTGGAATCCTCCCGCCTGCAAGAGCAACTCACCGAACTGGGCCGCCGCATGGCGGAACTGGACGAGACGGCCCATCGCCTGGAGTCCGGCCTGAACACCCGCCTGATGAAGATGGCGACCGAGACCGTGTCCGCGGCCCGCGCCCAACTCCAGAGCGCCGCCGATTCGATATTCGAGAACCTGACCGCGCGCAACGCCAAGGACGTGGGACATCAGCTCGATGAGGCCACGGCACGGCTGAAGAGCCTCCAGAACGAGATCGAAGTCTCGGTTTCCGAAGCGGTGACAAGCGATGTCTCGAAGTCTCTCCAGAGCTTCGAGAAGACGATGGACGACTCGGCGCAGCGCTCCGTGGCCGCGGTTCGCAGCCAGCTCCAGAGCGCCGCCAATTCGATCTTCGAGGAGTCGGTCGCGCGCAACGCCAAGGATGTGAAACATCAACTCGCTGAGGCCACGTCACGGCTGAACAGCATCCAGAACCAGATCGAAGTCGCGGTTTCCGAATCGGTGAAAAGCGATGTCTCGAAGACGCTCCAGAGTTTCGAGAAGACGATGGATGACTCGGCGCAGCGCTCGGTGGGACGCTGGCGCGTGGCTCTGGCGCGTGACTTGAATTCCGTCGCCAACATTCTGGGCGAAAACTTCCGCTCGGAAGGCGCGGCCGATGGCAGCGAGAAGTGAGCGAGTCGAAGGGTTCGGAAGGTTATTTGGATTCCAACTGAGACAATCGCGCTCTCCGCTGGGCCGTGATCGAAGAGTAGACGGCAGCCGCGGCGACAATCACATTCGCCACCACCACCGGCATGGCGCCAATCAGGAAACCGTAAGCCACCCAGAGAAGAGCCGCTCCGGCTTGAATCTTCCGCAGGGTCGCTGCCCCCCGGAAGAAATAGGAGCTGGCGAATACCGCGGTTGCCACCCATCCGATCCAGTTAAGCATGGTCATGGCTCCTCAGACGGCGGCGCTTTCCGCTAGTGCTGTCTCGGCGGGCCGAAGCGTTAAAAAGTCGGTGCGGACCTTGGCCCACTCCTGGACGAGCAATCCATGCGACTCGAAGAATCCGCGAATCTGCGGTTGCTGCCAGCCCACCACCTTCTCCAGAATCGGGACCAGCATGGCGAGCGCGTTGGAGCTCAGCACGGTGCGCTTGGCGACTTGCGTCACCTTGCGCGTCTCCGAGACCGCGATGGTCAGCCCGTCGCATCCGTTCACGTGCAGCATGGCGTGGAGATCGGAGCTGCCATCGCCGGCATAAATCAGGTGGTCGGGGCCGATCTGCAGATCGGCTTGCAGTTGGTCGAGACGCGCGACCTTGCCGTACCCAGCCGTGGCGCGAGCGATGGCCTCGATCTCGCCGGCGGCGTTGTACTTGAACTCGGTCCCGAAGATGTGATCCGCGGGAACAATTCCCTCGAGCGCGGACTGCACGATCTCCACCGGCGCCGCCGAGAGCACGTAGAAATCGAAGTGGTATCCCTCGATGCCGTTGTCGAGGATCCGGTAGAGCAGCTCGATGTTCTGCTTCAGCGGAATTCTTTTTCCGGCTGCCAGCAGATGCTCGCGACGAACGCTGCGGAATTGCGGATCGTGCAGCAGCAAATAGGCCAGCTCAGCCCCTTGCTGAACCAGGTTCAGTCGGGCCATGCCGGTGGCCTTGCGCTGGAATTCCTCTACCGGGATGTCCAGCAGCTCGCTGAGCACAAAACCAGAGTCGTTGTAGCTGAGGGTCTGGTCGAAGTCACTGGCAAAAAGATAGCGTTTGATGAGTTTATCGTTCACCTCTATTAGACGCAAAAGCGCCGGCGGAGGACTGAAAAAGTGCCCTGGGAGTGCCGCCGAAATAACGATGCGGCGCAGTCGTTTTCCTGAACTGCAACTTGCTGAAAATATTGTGGTTCACGGGCTGGACCCAACCGAAATTCTTCCCCAAAAAAGCGGCGACTAAAGTCAGTAACGGGTCCTGCCGATAGAGGACGATATGGACCTCTCAACGATAGCCCTTCAGGGGTTGGACCAGGCGCAAGTTCAACTGCAGAATGCCGCCACCAGGCTGGCCGGCGCGGGGGCGGATTCTCCCGACGGAGCCGGCTTGGACACCGTGGACCTCAGCACGGAGATCGTAGCGCTGATGTCCGCCAAGAACCAATACTCGGCCAACCTCAGCACCCTGAAAACCGCCGACCGGCTACAGAAAAGTTTGCTCGACGTGACGGCATAAATCACACCGGCGACGGGTGCTCGCCCTCGGCAGCCCGTAGTGCCCATCACGTCCGCCATTACCTGGGTCACGGCCGCGAAGCCTTGGCTGGCCCATCTCGCTAAAGATAAACATCCATCCGCCCGATAAAACACGAGATTGCTAGCCGCTGTCTGTCCCGTGAGTTTGAACCCAGAACTTGTCGCCCCCGAAACGATTGCGGACCAGGGTTTCGTGCTGCCACTGCGCTATGAAAGTCATTCCCACCGCCAGCGTGTTTCACGCTCCTCCCAAGGCGTGATGGAGCCAGCGCCACACTCCGCCTTCGCAGTGTGGCGCCGGCCGCACCAATTTGAGTCACGCCGTTCCCTTCAAAAGTGGAACCGGTCCGCTATGGGACAGCCCGCTCCGACACACTGCGTCGTTTCAGCGTCAGAGTTACGTACTGTTCCGCGAAGATGAAGGAACACCTTCGGCCCTTCATATTGACTTCGGATGTCGCGCCGCGACGCACGCTGTCTGGCACACAGCCATGCAGCCTTTGAGGCCGACCGCCCAAGTGTCAAAAGCATTGGCAAGGAGATAAGCAGTCATGAACAAGTTAGGCCTCAAGATGAAGCTGGGTGTGGGTTTCGGCGTGCTGTTGGTGATCCTGACCATCATGGGTCTGGTCAGCTACCTCACGATGCACAAGCTCAATGAACTCTCTGAGGTTGCGGACAAGACGGCCAGCGCCAGATTTCTGGCCCGAACGATGCAATCCACGATTAATGACCAGAAAGCTGAGTATCGCGGCTTTCTACTCACCAGTGACGAAAACGAAATGAGACGCTACGCAGCAAACGATGAGAACCTCAAAGAGTATTTCAGCCAGCTTGAGGCGCTGCTGACGACTGAGGAAGGGCGGAGATTGTTCACTCAGCTTCATCAGGCGTCCGAAAACTATCACGCTGGCGCGGAACGGGTCGTCGGTCTCCACCGTGCGGGCAAGGCGAAGGAAGCTATCGCGCTCCTACAGGACCCGGCGACCGAAACCTTACGCGCCGAAGTGTCAAGAGCTGGCGCGGATATGGTTGATTTACAGAACAAACTCAAGACCGCTGCCCGCGCGGAGCAGATCGCAACCGAGTCTCGAGTCGCGGTGCTGATCCTCGGTTGCGTGTTCGTCGGACTGGCGGTAGGTCTGGTGATGGCGGCCTACATCGCGCGCAACATCACAAGCAGAGTGTCCCAAATGGTGGCGATGATCCAGGCCATCGCGGAGAACGATCTTTCGCGCGAGGACATGCAGATAAGAAACCAGGACGAGATCGGCACCGCCGGGACCTTGCTGAATTCCATGAAGAACAACCTGCGAGCGATCATGCAGTCGATCGCAGGCACCGCCGAGCACGTGGCCAGCGCCAGTGAGGAGATCTCGGCTAGCGCCACCCAGACGGCCAACGGCTCGGAGACGCAGAAGGACCAGGTGCACCAGATCGCCACCGCCATGCAGGAGATGTCGGCCACCGTGCACGAGGTCTCGGAGAACTGCAACAAGGCATCCGAATCCGCGCACAAGGCCTCCGAAACCGCGCGGGAAGGCGGCGCGATCGTGGGCGATACCCTCACTCTGATGCGCTCCATCGCCGGCTCGGTGCGCGAGACCGCCAAAAGCGTGCAGGAACTGGGCAGCCGTTCCGACCAGATCGGCAAGATCGTGGGGGTGATCGACGACATTGCCGACCAAACCAATCTGCTGGCGCTGAACGCCGCCATCGAAGCCGCGCGCGCCGGCGAGCAGGGGCGCGGCTTCGCCGTGGTGGCCGATGAAGTCCGCAAACTGGCCGAGCGCACCACCAAGGCCACCAAGGAAATCGCGGAGATGATCCAAAGCGTGCAGGCGGATACGCGCGGCGCGGTCGAAAAGATGCAGTCCGGCACGCAACAGGTGGAAAAAGGCGTGGAAGTTACCGCCAAGGCGGGCGAGTCGCTGAAGCAGATCATCGGGCAGGCCGAGCACGTAGGCGAGATGGTGACCCATATCGCTACCGCTGCTAATGAGCAGTCCTCGACCACGGAGACCGTCAACGCCAACATGGATCAGATCAACAAGCTGGTGGCGGAGTCGGCGCAAGGGGCGCAGCAGTCGGCCCAGGCCTGCGAGCAGTTGTCCAGCTTGGCGCTGGAACTGCAGAACCTGGTGTCGCGCTTCAAGTTGAGGCAGCAAACGTCGGGCGGTTATCGTTCGCCGCGGCCGGCAGCCGCCGACCCGAGCCGGGTCCGGACAGCGCTGGCTCTGGCTCCGCGGCCACCGGTGCAGCACGACCTGTATCCTGCCGGGCATGACCGGAACGGAGACTAAAGAGAAGCAGGACCCATCCCTCCACTCGCAAGATGTTGGACAAGTAGGGGTGCTTCGACTCGTGCGGGCAAAGCTTGCCCCGAGCGAAGTCGAAGGGGCGGCCCGCACTCGCTCAGCATGACAGCGAAATGGGTGCAGCCACCGTGAATCTACCCTAAAGAAATTCCGGATTCCTGCCGAAGAGGTAGGGTGTGGCCAATCCAAGAATCGATTATGAACGTCATGTTGACTTACTCCGCCCCCGCGGAGCGAGCCAGCGCGGCTGAGGTCGCGGCCGATCATCAGGAGCTGCTCCAGGAGCCGCTGCTCCAGCAGCTCCTCGACAGCTTGCCCGAGCCGGCGATGATCCTGAACCCGCAGCGGCAGGTGGTCCTGGCCAGCGGCAAGCTGGCGGCTCTGCTGAACGCCAAGCCGGAACAGTTGCTCGGGCGCAGGCCGGGAGAGATCTTGCACTGCATTCACTGCCAGGATTGTGCCGGGGGATGCGGGACCTCGAAATTCTGCGCCCAGTGCGGTGCGGGCCGAGCGATCTGGGAGTCGCAGACGACCAACACCGCTCAGGTGCGGCAGTGCACAATGACGTGCGCTACGGGAGAGGGTTCGCTGTCCCTGGACCTGAAGGTGTGGGCAACTCCCCTGGCCGTCAGTGGGCGGTTCACGGTCTTCGCCGTCCGCGACAAATCTTCCAGCGTTCGTTCAGCTGCTGACTAGTGACTCGGTTTGCAGGTCTCAGGCTTCGCCAGTTCTTGGCCTTCGAAGATGATCTTTGTTTTGTTGGCTGGGATGCTGTTGGCCGTCCATTCAATGATCTCAATGATCTTGTTCGCATCCATTCCATCCGCGACTATGTATTCATCATGATGCCGTGAGTCGTGCAGGAGGTACAC
>JBIOFT010000073.1:0-18094 GCA_044447375.1 Terriglobales bacterium
CATGTTTTCGCGCCCGACAAACGAACGATATCATCCCGCCGGCCTCATTTTTTCCACACTGGGCGCGATCCTGGTTCTCTACATTTGCTATAAGCTGAAGATTCATCTTCCCCAGGTCAACCCGTTCTAGCTCATCGACGAACTGACCTCGTATTCCGATAGGACGGTCACGTCTCGGGCTCATGGAGCCACTGGCCTGCTTTTTTCACGCCCTCGCCCCCAGGAAACGATAAGGCAACCATGAAGGAGGCGGGAGGGTGGCGGGTGGCCCATCCGAACCCGTCGAGTGAGCCGAGTCCTTGATTCCAGCAGGACCCCCGAGGGTGCCCCACCCTAACGTCGTGCCGTTCGACGTTAGGGTGGGGTGGTTGACGTTGGTTTTGTCTCCGCTGTTCGCGGGATCGCGTCCTGTGGATCGATCAGCGCCGAAGGGCGCGCACAAGTCAAAATCCCCACCCTCCAATTTATGCCGATTGAAATTGTCTGCTCGATTACACTCAGAAAGGTGGGCCACCCGCCCCTCATTCTCTCGCCGGGCTAGTGTCTTCCTTAGCATCGACCGACTCAGCAATTAGCTTGAAATAACTATTAGAGGCATCAATCACCTTGGACAGGAAGCCCTCTGCCAGTACAATTTCATCGTCACCGCTTAGAAATCCCACCCTTTTCATATCCCTGATAATTCCGTCCTTGGGCTTGCCCTGACGGTCTCGCAATTTACCGTCGTCATGAGCGATGACGTTTCGGATTCTTTGCACCGTCTTAATATCGTCCCATTCTCGGGATGCCTTGAGTCCTCCGAGCCCAGCAACTTTTTCGAGATACCCAGTCGAGCGATCGATTCCTTTACCGCTCAAATCCGAGAAGGCTAGTCTAAAACCCTTTTCCGATTGGTAGAGCAAACATAGCTTATCCAGTTCATGTTCAAGGAAGCCCCACACCGTCAATAGTGCTGAGCGTCGTTGTAGACTAGGGAAATACTCCTCGAAAATTTCTTCCAAATCCCAACTGCTTTCGTCTAATCCTCGATGCCGATCTCTCAACGCCCTGCACGAAGCTGCTTATCAACTCGATGGAAAAACTGACATCGTATCGATACCAGTTGAGAACGACTTTTCTCGGTGTATAAAGAGCCATAATTTGTCCGAGGTCTTCAATGTTGTTCTGATGCAGCGGGCGCTGCTTTAATCTCGTGTTGTTGTTGTACGGGCTGAGTCTGCTGCGTGTCTTTCTTGTCCACCGGAGCGAAGAGCGCATATCCCATCAAGCCAAGGTAGAGCAGCGCAAAGGCAAACGGAATCCAGCGTTCCAGATGCGTGAGCGGTACGTACATGTCCTCGACGGGCTTATCCTTCTTTTTGCGGTTGTGCCCACAGACCCACCACTCATGGCGGAATAGGGCAACAGGAAGCTGGTTCTCAAGCTCGTGGATCACAGCGAACTTCGCCGTGTTCAAATCTTTGTAGGAATCCACCAGCGAGTACCAGATGAACCACACGATGAGCCCAGTGGCGGGTATCAGTGCATTCCAACGGTGATGACCGAAGGTCGAGAGGAAAACAACGAACAGGGTCACCAGACTGGAATTCAGGGTCAGGAGATAGTTGTTGGAATTCTGGCGTTTGTCGCTTACATGCTGGGATGTCTCAACGAACAGCTTGTACTGCTCCAGCAGATGGTCTTGATACTTCTCGCCGTACTCCTCAGGCGTTCGGTTTTGCAGTTTGCTAGGTGACAATTAGCGTGCCCCGCGAATCAAATTCTTCAGGTTTTCCCATCCCCAGTCATAAATCTTGTCGGCCGGTAAGGCGGTCGTCGGCTTGTAGCACGTCTTGCCCCTGTAAACCCAAAGCAAGAAGTATGGCTTCCTTTCCTCTCGGGCAATTTGAAGTTCGGCGGCTACGCCTGTAGCAGTCTCGGTATGCTCCCCACAGATGACAATCACTTGGTCTACACGTCGGATGCGGTCTCGAACTTTTCCCTTCCAGTCGCCAGTGAATGGTTCCTTCACAGACCAGTCGGCAACCTCGAAATCGGTGTCCGGGTGCTTCGACTGCCCGAGTAATGCCGTGCGCAGAAACTCATCATGGTCATAGTCAAATGCAATGAACGCTCTCGGATTGGACATGGTTATATTTCAGCAGCATTGCTCGAAGGGATCAAGCGTAATCAGTTGTAAAAAATCGCTTAGCCGGGTGCCCTAGACAAGCGCAAGCTTGTCTGGGATGCGGGCATCAGCGTTCGGCACGGCTCAACTGCAGATCCCCTCACTCACGCTTCCTCACTTTGTTCGGACGCGCTTCGTTCGGGATGACAACTCCCTGACAATCCTCCGCGCCGTCGCCGATTTTTCTTGAATGCGCGCCGTCAGTATGCTATCATCACAGTGCAACAAATAGCTGATTGAAATAACGCCGATGGCTTCTGTGGGTCCCCCGGCGTAGCTCGTTTCCACAGCCGTGTTATCCAAGGCGTTAACACGGACAAATCATCGCTCTTTGACAACCAACCTAAGAAAGGCCGAAAAAGCACCGAAAAGCGCACCTAAGTCCTTTGAGGATCGGTTTTTGCGGGTAAGTCCTTTGTTTCATCAGTTCGCAATCGGTTCTCATCGGTTGACCCCGCCTAACCCATTGATTCTGCTAGAGGGCACGGGGAGGGGGTGGTAGTAGCGTCCGAGTAAACAGGCATGGAGATTGGTTCATTGGCCCATTGGCTCATTGAATCACTGAAAACCAGGATCCCTAGCGGCCTGAGCCGCTCGGGATGACAAGCCGCGGCTCGGTCCCCGTTGGAGTAAAATTCTCCATTCATGCTGGTTCACGGGACCTTTCTCCGAGCGTGGTGGGCGGTGCTGGTTTGCCTGGCGGCAATCGCCGCCTCTGCCGCTGATACTGCGGCGGAGAAGAAGCCTCCGGTTCCCTGCACTATCGAAGGCAACAACTGTGAGGCTCCTGCCAAAGACTTGAGGCGGGCGTCGGCCATCTACTGGCAGGGCGTGAAGCTGCGCCAGAAGGATCTCGCCCGCGCCTACCAGGAGTTCACCGAGGCCGCCCAGTTGGTTCCCGGCAACGTCGATTATGCCACTGCGCGGGAGCTGGCCCGCACCGCGCTGGCTCAGGAGCATATCGAGAGCGGCAACCGTCTGCTGGCGAATGGACGCCAGGTGGAAGCGGTGGCGGAGTTCCGCTCCGCCCTGCAACTGGATGCCAGCAATGCGTTCGCCGAACAGCGGCTGATGGACGCGCTGGGCGGCACTATCCCCCAGATCTCCAAGGGACTGCGCATGGTCGAGCGCTCGGACCCGGTGGAGCTGGCGCCGCGGCCCGGCAGCCAGGACTTCGTCTATCGCGGCGACGCTCGCGGGCTCTACGAGCTGATCGCGCGCACGTTCGGCATCAAGGCCAGCTTCGATCAATCCTTCAGCTCGCGCCAGGTGCGCTTCAACGTCGAGAGCGTGGACTTCGCCAAGGCCATGGAGCTGGCGGGCCTGGTGAGCAAGTCGATGTGGGTGCCGTTGTCGGAGAGCGAAGTGCTGGTGGCGGCGGACACGGCCGAGAACCATCGCCAGCTCGATCGCATGTCGCTGCGCAGCTTCTATGTGAGCGATGCGTCGACCCCGCAGGAGCTGAACGACGTGGTGGGGCTGCTGCGCGGCGTTTTCGACATCAAGCTGGTGAACGCCAGCCCCGCCGAGAACCTCATCACCGTGCGCGCGCCGCGCGCCATCGTGGATGCCGCCGCCGAGTTCCTCAACCAGCTCTCCACCGCCGGACCGCCGCCGGTGATGCTCGACGTCCAGGCCTTTGAGATCGACCGCATGGTGCTGCGCAACCTGGGCATCCAGCCGCCAGCCTCCTTCAGCGCGTTCAGCCTGGCGGGAGTGGCGGCGCTGCTTGCCAGCCCCAACGTCCAGCAGCTCATCAACCAGCTCATCTCTTCCGGCGGCATCAACCAGGCCAACACCACGGCGCTGCAGGGGCTGCTGTCGCAGTTGCAGCAGCAACAGCTCAATCCCCTGCTCTCCACTCCCTTCGCCACCTTCGGCGGAGGCACTACCCTGATGGCGGTGACTCTTCCCTCGGTGACGGCCAACTTCCAGTTCAACAGCTCCAACGTAAAGAGCCTGCAACACCTGACCCTGCGCGCCCTGCAGGGCAAGGCGGCCACAATGAAGCTCGGCACACGCTATCCCATCCTGAACGCCAGCTTCGCGCCCATCTTCAACACCCCGGCGATTGCATCGAGCATCCAGAACAATACCTTCCAGGCGGCCTTCCCCTCGATCAGCTATGAGGATCTGGGGCTGACCATGAAAGCCACACCCTCGGTGCACGGCGGGTCCGACGTCACGCTGGAGCTGGAAACCGAGATCCGCGCCCTGACCGGAAACGCGGTCAACGGCGTGCCCGTGATCTCCAACCGCTCCTATAAGAGCACCATCACGGTGAAGAACGGCGAAGCTGCGGTGGTGGCAGGCTACCTCAACCACACGGAGCAGGTCACGCTGGCGGGAGTGCCGGGGCTGGGCGCCGTCCCCGACCTGGGCCTGATAGCGGCCAGCCAGAACAAGACCCTCGAGGACGACGAATTCATGCTGGTGATCACGCCCCACATTCTCCAGGCGCCCGCCGGCGAATCGCAGGCGGTGTGGCTGCCCGCGGGGAAGTAGGGCGGAAATTTGGCCCAGGATTCTTTCTCTGTAACCATGACCGGCCTTCCCCAAACCAACTCGGCCGAACCCGCCGCTTCCCTTCCCGCCAGGGTCCCGCATGGTCTGCGCTCGCTGCGCCATCGTAACTTCCAGCTCTTTTTCGGCGGACAACTGATCTCGCTGATTGGCACCTGGATGCAGAACGTGGCCCAGGCTTGGCTGGTCTATCGCCTGACGGGATCGTCATTCCTGCTGGGGGCGGTCGGGTTCGCCGGGCAGATCCCGGTGTTCCTGATGGCGCCGGTGGGCGGCATCGTGGCCGACCGCAAGAACCGCCACCGTGTGGTGATCGCCACCCAGACGGTCTCCATGCTGCTGGCGTTCGTCCTCGCCGGGCTGACGCTGACCAAGCTGGTACAGGTGTGGCACATCTTCGTGCTGGCCGCGCTGCTGGGCGTGGTGAATGCCTTCGACATCCCGGCGCGCCAGTCCTTCATCGTGGACATGGTCGGCAAGGAAGACCTTATCAACGCCATCGCCCTGAACTCATCAATGTTCAATGGCGCGCGCGTGGTGGGCCCGGCCATCGCGGGACTGCTGGTGGCCTCGATCGGCGAAGGCTGGTGCTTCTTTTTGAACGCCGTGAGCTACGTCGCGGTGCTCGTCGGCCTGCTGCTGATGCGCGTCACCTGGCAGCGCGGAAAGTTCTCCGGATCGCCGCTGGAGAATATCGTCGAAGGCTTCCAGTACGTGCGCAGCACGCAGCCCATCCGTCTGCTCCTGCTGCTGCTCGGGCTGGTAAGCCTGGTGGGCATGCCATACGCGGTGCTGATGCCTATCTTCGCCGACCGCATCCTGCACAGCGGAGCCAGCGGCCTCGGCATCCTGATGGGCGCGACCGGCGTGGGTGCGCTCATCGGAGCGCTGAGCCTGGCCTTCAAACGGGGACTGAAGGGACTGGGCAGTTGGGTGCTGCTCTCCTCGGCAGGATTTGGCGCGATGCTCATCCTGTTCGGGATCTCGAAGAACTTCTGGCTGTCGGTGGCGCTGCTGGTGCCGGTGGGCTACTGCATGATGGTGGAGATGGCGTCGTCGAACACGCTGATCCAGTCCATGGTGCCCGACCGGCTGCGCGGTCGGGTGATGTCGGTGTACTCGATGATGTTCATGGGCATGGCGCCGATCGGGGCGCTGGGCGCGGGCGTGGTGGCGCATCACCTGGGCGCGCCCCTGACCGTGGCCATCGGCGGCATGGCCTGCATGCTGGGCTCGGCCGCCTTCGGCATGCGCCTGCCGGTGATGCGCATGGAAGCCCGCCGCCTCATCCTGGCGCAAGGTTTGGCCGGCGGCGACCCGCCCCAGGAAATCGTCTCCCAGGAAATATCGGAGAAGGCCTGAGGGGTCCGGCTCACATTCCAGATTTGTACAGGCGTTCGACGCGATTCACCGTGAGGTGCAAGGCCTCGCGCAGCTTGGGCAACTCGACGGAATTGATATCCACTTCGCTGGCGTCAATGTCCAGGCGAATCTGGCGGCAAATTTCGGCCGCGCGTTGCAGACGCAGGTTGACCAGCTTGGAGGCTAGCGCATCCGGATCATCGGTGTTGGCCGACATGGCGACCCACAGCGTGGTGCGCAGATGATCCACGGCGTCCTTGAGGTCTTCCAGCGCCGCCATCGGCAAAGGGTCGCCTTGCAGTCGCTTATCGATCTCCTCCAACTGTGCCCGGAGTTGCCGCACTTGCTCGATCAGCGCCTGCTGCTGCGTAGCACACCCCCAATATCACACGCGGCGGATGCTACCGCGCAGGCCAGCAGGTGTCAAACGGCGTCGGACAGGCCGGTTTCTCAGAAGATCCCGAGGAATTTCTTTGCCGGCAGAAACGTCGTCACGCGCGAGCGGCAATCCCCGCAGAAGTGGCTACTCTTCAGGTCGATGCGCTCCACGGCGTGCGAGGCGGTCATGACGCAGTTATAATCGCGGCAGTGGGTGAGCCCGAAGGTGTGTCCCAGCTCGTGGACGGCTTCTTTCAGCAGCCGCTCGCGCAGCAGTTCGGGCATCGGAGGTAGGCCGTAGAACTCCTGCCGCAAGCGGTGGCTCGAGACAACGGCGCAGGTGTTGTTGAGCTGCGCCTCGCCGAAAACGAAAGTCAGGATAGGCATGAAGAGGTCATTCCCGGTGACGCCCAGAACGCGCCAGCTTTCCGGGGGGACGCCCTTCTCCATCCGGCGGAGGATCTCGGTCGAGTGATACTGCCCGCGGCGGCTGTCGAAGGCGAACTCCGCTTCCAGCCGGTGTGGCAGAACCTCGCAGCGGGCGCGGAACTCAGCTTCAAGGCCGCGCCGCAGGTCCTCCAGCGCGCGGCCATCGATCTCTCCCACCGGCAGCAGGTGGAGGACGCTCATCAGGCCCCTACAGGAGTCTTCTTCCAGCCGTACCGCTTCAGCTTGTTGTAGAGGGTGACGCGGTCGATGTCCAGGCGCTCGGCGGCGCGGGTCTGGTTGCCGCCGCACTCCTCCAGCACCTTCAGGATGTGTACCCTCTCCACTTCGTCCAGCGTCATGGGCGCGCTTTCCGGCGCCGCGCTGAGCTTGAGGGTGAAGTCTTCCTCGCGCAGCTCCGGCTCCTGCGCCACCACCATGGCCCGCTCCACGGCGTTCTCCAGCTCGCGCACGTTGCCCGGCCAGTCATACTGCTGCAGCAGGGCCATCGCCGCCGGCGACACGCGCACGATGCGCTTGTTCATGGCCTGCGAGAACTTGCGGATGAAGTGGTCCACCAGCAGCGGGATATCTTCCTTGCGCTCGTGGAGCGCCGGCACCTCGAGGCGAAAGACGTTCAGCCGGTAATATAGGTCCGGACGGAACTTCCCTTCCTCGATCAGCGTCTCCAGGCGCTTGTTGGTAGCGGCCACGCAGCGGAAGTCCACCTTGATGGGCTGGTTGCCGCCCACGCGCGTGATTTCGCGCTCCTGCAACACGCGCAGCAGGTCGGTCTGAGTCTTGAGGCTGATGTCGCCGATCTCGTCGAGGAAGACGGTGCCGCCCTCGGCGATCTCGAACTTGCCTTTCTTGCGGTACTGCGCCCCGGTGAACGCGCCCTTCTCGTGGCCGAAGAGTTCGCTCTCCAGCAGCGTCTCGGTGAGCGCCCCGCAGTGGATGGCGACCAGCGGATTGAAGCGCCGCGGGCTCTGGGCATGGATGGCGCGCGCCACCAGCTCCTTGCCGGTGCCGCTGTCTCCAGTGACCAGCACGGTGGCGTCGGTGGGGCCGACGGTCTCGATGGCGTCGAACACCTTCTTCATGGCTGTGCTCTGTCCCACCAGCTCGGGTGGACGCACCACCTCGGCCACTGCCTCCTTCAGGCGCACGTTCTCGCGGGCCATGCGTCGGTGTTCCAGCGCGTTGTGCACCACGTGGGCGATATCGTCCGGGTCGAAGGGCTTGGTGACGTAGTCGTAGGCGCCGTTCTTCAGCGCCTGCACCGCGGTCTCCACCGAGGCGTATCCGGTCATGATGATGACGGCTAGTTCGGGATCGATCTCCTTCAGCCGGCGCTGCAGCTCGATGCCGTCGGTGCCGGGCATCTTGATGTCCACCAGGGCCGCGTCCCAGTGGCGCTCGGCCATGCGTTGCAGGGCCTCGTGCGCGCTCTCCGCGATTCCGATCTCGTAGCCTTCCTCGCGGAACCATTTGCCCAGCGAGTCGTGGACGATCCTCTCATCGTCCACCACCAGCAGGCTTGCTTTACTACCATTCGCCGTCATCGCTTACCTCGCTTTTCCGGCCGTGGCGGCGGGCGCTGCGCCCACCTCCGCGTACCCATCCACCGGCAGGGTGATGGTGAACCTGGTTCCCTGCCCGGGCTTCGAGTCCACGTCGATGCGCCCGCGGTGGCGTTCCACGATCCCTTTGCTGATGGCCAGGCCCAGGCCCACTCCGTGTCCCTTTTCCTTGGTGGTGAAGAAGGGCTCAAACAGGTTGGGCAGGATGCTCTCGGGAATGCCGACGCCGTCATCCTGCACTTCCAATTGCACCGCGCCGATCTCGGGCACCATGCGGCTGCGCACCCACAGGTTGCCGCCGTGGGGCAGGGCGTCGACGGCGTTCATGATCAGCGCCAGCAGCAGTTGCTCGATCTGCGCGGCATCGCATTGCACCTGCGGCAGCTCTTCCGCCATCTGCGGCTGGAGCTGCACGTTGTTCAACTCCGTCTGGTGCTGCACCAGGCGCACGCAGCGGTCGATCACCTGGTTCAGGTCCACCCATTGCAGGTTCATGGGCGAGGAGCGGGAGAAGGTCAGCAGGTTGCGCACGATCTCGCCGCAGCGCCGGCTTTCGCACTCGATCAGCTCGAGGGACCCGCGCACCTCGTCGCGGCGCTCCGCGCTCCAACCGTCGCGGTCCAGCCACTTGCGCAGCAGCTTGGCGTAGGTGAGGATGCCGGCCAGGGGATTGTTGATCTCGTGCGCCACGGTGGCGGCCAGCTTGCCGATCGACGCCATCTTCTCCGACTGCATCACCGCCTGGTGGGCGTGCTTGAGCTCGCGAGTCTTGTCTTCGACGCGCGCTTCCAGGGTCTGCGCCCAGTCGTCGGCCTCCTCGCGCGCCTCGCGCAACTGCCGGCTCATCTGGTTGAAGGAGAGCGCCAGCTCGCCCAGTTCGTCGCGGGAGACGATGTTGAGCTGGTAGCCGAGTTCGCCACGCGCCAACCGGTTGGTGCCCGCGGTGAGCTTCTTCACCGGGATGTGCACCACCCGCCACACGAAGATGCCGCTCACCACAGCGATCAGCAACACCGCGAACAATGTGTAGGCCAGCATGCGGACGCTGCTTTCTTTCAAGTCGGCGTCGGCGCGGGCCAGCGACACGTTGGTATCGAGCACGCCCAGCACCTGCTGCTCCGCCGGGTGCGCGTGGCAGGCCGCCGTCGAGCATGAAGGCTGGTTCTCGATAGGGGTGATGATCCCCAGCACCCGATGCCCGTTCGGCTTGAAAATGCGGAAGCGGTCGGGGCGGTTGAGCTTCGCCAGCGGCTGCGCCTGGGCATGGCACGCATAGCAGGCTTCCCCGCGCTTATCGACGTAGGTGTTGACCTCGCTGGCGTCGCTGGAGAAGCTGATCCGCCCTTCCTGGTTGAAGATGCGTATGCGCACCACTCCCGGCTCGCTGGCCATGGTGGTGATGGATTGGTAGAGGGCCTCGCGGTCATTGCGCAGCATGTGGTAGGTGGTGGCGTGCTGGATGACGTCGCTCATGCGCTCGGCGCTGGCCAGCGAAGCCGCTTCCAGGTGGCGGCGGTGCAGCCGGATGTTCAGATATCCCAGCAGGGCAAAGATCACCACCATTCCCGCCAGCAGCAGCACGATCAGCCGGGCGCTCAGGGTGTGCCCGAGGCGCCGCCAGCGCATTGCGTACCCGGCACCAGTTCCGGACACCATGGGATCAATCTCCCGCTACCGGTTGTTCCATCGTGCGTGCGGAGACCATCATCTCCGCCGCCGGTTGCGCGTGCTCGCCTTCCGCGGGGAAGATGGGCAGGTACTTGGCTGCCAGGCCGAACAGGGCAAAGCCGCCGGCCACGATCATCGCGGTCACGGCCATCTCCGTCCATTTAGGGATGTAGTGCATGCCGGCGGCGCCTTCCATGCCGGTGATGCTCACGTTCAGGCGGTTGGTGATGAAGCCCAACACGGTCAGAACCGCGGCCAAGTAGAGCCCGCCGGTGCTCTCGCGAATGCGGCGCGTGAACAACATCGCGATGGGCAGCAGCAATCCCACCACTACCTCCAGCAGAAAGAGCCAGGTCTCATAGCGCGGGTGGAGCAGCAGCTTCAGCACCCCGCGGTGGTAGAGGTCCTCGAAGCGCAGCACGGCATAGAACGAAAGCACCACCGCCAGGATCCGCCCCAGATCGCTCAACAACGGCAGTTCGAGTTGCCGGTGGAAGTACTTCGAACTCATGTAGGACTCGAAGATGGTCATGGCCAAGCCGACGGCGATGGCGGAGAGGAAGAAGAACACCGGCAGCAGCGGTGTGTACCAGAGGGGATACAGCTTGTTGGGCATGATCAGGTAGAGCGTGCCCAGCGACGACTGGTGCAGCGTGGAGAGGATCACTCCCAGGATCACGATGGGGATCCCCACCGCGTGCAGGATGCGCAGCGGCTTCTCCATGCGCAGGCGCTCGAAGACGATGGGCGCGAACTCCAGCGACAGCACCGTGGTGTAGAGCATCACGCAGTACGCCACCTCGAACATCACCGAGTGCGGATTGCGCATGATGAGCGGGTGCCAGATGCGGTAGTAGCGCCCCAAGTCGAACATCAGCGCCACGGACACCAGCAGGTATCCCAGGAACGCCGTGAGCACCGCGGGGCGGATGATGGGCTTGAAGCGCTCGATGTGGAAGATTTCGACCGCCGCCATCAGGGTGAACCCGCCCGCCGCCAGCATGACGCCGCACAGCACGTCGAATCCCACCCAGATGCCCCAGGGGAACTGGTCGCTCAGGTTGGTCGAGGCGCCCAGGCCCTGGGTGAAGCGCACCACGGTAGCGTAGAGCCCCGCTGCCATGATCGCGAAGAAGACCACCTTCCACAGCGTGAACCTCATCAGTCTCTGCTTCACGTCACTTCTCCTTCTCGTCGGCGTGCTTGCCTTCGGCGGCCGTGACCTCGGTGCGGCGATTGGTGATCCACCAGATGCCGCCCAGCAACACGCCGCCCAGCGCCACCAGGTCAGGGATGCGCGACAGCACGCGGAAAGTGAATAGCGGCAGCGGCTCGCGCACCAGGTCGGTGCGGTAGCCGAAGTTCTCGAACGGCACCGAGGAGAGCAGCAGCACGCTGGTGCCGCCCACTTCCTCCAGACCGTAAATGTGGTTGACGTAGTTGCCGGGATTTTCGTGTAAGCGCTGCTTGGCTTCGGCGATCAGCTCGTCGCGCTCGCCGAATTTCGTCGCCCCGGTGGGACAGACTTCGGCACAGGCCGTCATCTTGCCTGCCAGCACCCGGTCGGCGCACATGTCGCACTTGCGGACCGCTGGCAGCGCCTTATCCCACTCGTACTTGGGCACGCTGAAGGGACACGCCGCCACGCAGTAACGGCAGCCCATGCAGCGCACCTCTTCGTAGATCACCGGGCCTTCCTTGGTCTTGCGCAGCGCCCCCACCGGGCACACCGAGGCACAGGTCGGCTCCTCGCAGTTCATGCACAGGCGGCGCATGAACTTGTCGTCCTTGGTCAGGACCACGGTGTACTTGTGCGCCGACTGCACTTGCTCGGCGGCGACGGCGTCGCTGTACGGCAGCTTGTTGCGCTCCGCGCACCCCTGCTCACAGGCCTTGCAGCCGATGCAGAGCGTGGCGTCATACAAAATGGCTTTGCTCATCTTTTTCTCCAACACAAACCACCAACTTTGTGGAGGGCAATCCTCCTGCCGACCGAAGCCTGGGGATTGGAAAGCGGTGAGACGGCCAAGTTCCTAGCTACCAATGACTTACGTGAGCGCTGATTTCCTCGACAAATGGGTGCCTGATCTCGCCGGCCCGGTGCTGAGAAATTAAGCGCAGCGCTTGCGCGGGCTCGCACACTGTTGAGAAGTTCGCCAGAAATCTGGAGCGGCAGAGGCCGTTTAGCCCCTGCCGCTCTCTCCGCGCTGGGAAGCTCATCATCAGGAGGTCCTCAGCTCAGGAAGAACTCGCGGGTTACATCCGCCCACTCTTTGTCACCGAGGAGGGTGGTCAGGTCGTTGATGGTGGTGCCGCCATCCTGCATCACGCCAGCCGGGATGGGCAGGAACTTGCGTAGCCGCGCTGCGGCTTCGTCCATCCACCAGCGGGCCAGCTCGCCGCTCAACAGGTTGCGGAAGTTCAACTTGGCGTCGGGAGATTCCACGCTCACCAGCCAGCCGTCGCCGTAGGGATCGCGGCGCGCCAGTTCAGGGTCTTTGGCAGCGGTGTCGTTGACGTCGGTGACCACACCCTCGATGGGCGATACCATGTCGACCTTGGCGCCATTGCGCTCTACCGTCCAGATCTTCTGCCCTTGCCGGACCCACTGTCCGCGCTGCGGAAGCGTGATGCTCTGCACCTTGCCCATCAGGCGGGCGGCAAAATCATCCAGCCCGATGCGGACCATTTTGGGACCTTCGTTCATGGCCCAGGTGTGTCCGGGGTGATACTTCAAGTTCTCCGGCACCTGGAACCCAGCCACCACGGTAGGCTGAAGGACGGCGGCCTGAGCCACGGCCATGGTCGAGGCGCGGGCTGAGGCTGAACTTGCATCACCGGACGAACTCCCAGACGCCGGCTGTAGAAATGATCGACCAGTAAGAAGAGGACGAAAGTCGCTAGTACGAGAATGACGGTCATGATGAGCCTCCTTGGCGCGGTCTAATTTCCAACTTGCACCTTTGCTAAAGGCAATCCGCATGCCAGGGCGGCAGGTTTCCAGGTGGTTGGCTGCATATGGCTGAGGTTAAACAAGATGGAACGCCAGCCAGGACCTGCAAGTGCGGTTGAGTGCTGAAATGCTTAACGGTGATTTGTTGCGAATCGCAACGCCCCAAAGTAGGCTAAGTGCCGTTTTTTCTGCGACCGCGAGCAGAATGTGTGGCTTGCGAGGAAAGCCGAGATGTTGAATTCATCAATAGCCACTGCTCAATAATGCAACGACATTTTGGGCTGGTTGACATTCTTTAATTTGGCATCTAAAAGGGGAGCGGCTTTTTTTCAGTACTGGGCCCGCAATGCAGACTATCCCCCGGAGGAAGTGATATGAAGAAAGTCCTGGTTGTTATAGTTGTGCTGGCGGTGCTGGTAGTGATCGCAGCACCGACGCTGGTGGCCGACGACGGCGCCAAGGTGTTTGCCGGAAAGTGCGCCATGTGCCACGGTCCGGATGGCGCCGGCAAAATGAAGGGCACGCCCGATTTCCGCACCGCTGAGTTCCAGAAGAAGAGCGATGCGGAGCTGACGGATGCCATTGCCAAGGGTCCCGGCGGCAAAGAGTCGCACGCCTTCGCCAAGAAGGGCCTGGACGACGCCACCATCAAGTCGCTGGTGGCATACATCCGCACCCTGAAGAAGTAAGCGAGACCGAGCCTGAAGACCCTCCCTGAGGAGATTGCGCCCGGGGAGGGATTCTTGTTTGATTTCTACGTGAGCGCGGCGGCTTGCTGGTGGCTGGGCTTGGCGTCGAGCACCTCGCGCACCCTGCGGAGCAGCGATTCGCGGCTGAACGGTTTCTCCAGGATGGCAGTTCTGGTGTACATCACGCCGTGCTGTGCGATCAGCTCATCGGTGTACCCGGACATGTAGAGCAGCCTGGTTTCCGGCCAGGATGATGCGAACTGTTCTGCCAGTTCCACGCCGCTCATGGCGGGCATGACGACATCGGTCAGCAGCAGGTGGATGGGTTCCGTCTGCCGCCTGGCGATCTCGACTGCAGTTTTGCCGTCCTCCGCCTCCAGCACTCGGTAGCCCCCGCTCTGCAGGCAGCTCTGCGCCAGCCGGCGCAGGGCGCCTTCATCCTCCACTAGAAGGATGGTCTCGGAGCCACTGGGAAGCATGGGCTTCGAGGCGTCTGCCAAGGCTTCAGCGACCTGGTCCACTCGTGGCAGATAGATTTTGAAGGTGGTGCCCTGCCCGGGCTCGCTGTACACCCAGACAAAACCCCCGCTCTGCTTGACGATGCCGTATACGGTGGAGAGACCCAGTCCGGTGCCTTTGCCGGGCTCCTTGGTGGTGAAGAAGGGTTCGAAGATGCGGGCCTGGGTGGCCTTATCCATGCCGCAGCCGGTGTCGCTCACGCTCAGCATCACGTAGGGACCGGGACGGACCACCGGACGGTGATGCACGTAGGATTCGGCCAGAGTAGCATTGGTGGTAGCGATGATCAGTTTGCCGCCCTGCGGCATGGCATCGCGGGCATTCACGGCGAGATTCATCAGCACCTGCTGAAGCTGTCCCGGGTCGGCTTTCACGCGTCCCAGGTTGGACGCGCGGTCCAACACCAGGTGAATGTCTTCCCCAATCAGCCGGCGAAGCATCTTGTCGATCTCGGTCACGATGGAATTCAAGTCCAGGACCCGGGGCTGGAGAATCTGTTTGCGGCTGAAGGCCAGAAGCTGGCGGGTGAGGGAGGCCGCCCGCTCTCCCGCTTTCGTAATCTCCCGGGTAAAGTTGCGGAGCGGATTTGCCGGATCCAGCCGATCCTGCAGCAGCTCGCTGTAGCCGATGATCACCGCCAGTGCGTTGTTGAAATCGTGAGCCACCCCTCCAGCCAGGCGTCCCACGGCTTCCAGCTTTTGCGATTGCCGGAGCTGATCCTCCAGCAGCTTGCGCTCCGTAATGTCTTGTACCGTGCCTTCATGCTGCACCACGCGGCCATCGGCGCCGCGCACGGCGCGCACGTTGGCCAGAAGCCACTTCTTGCTCCCATCCTTGCAACCGAGTTCCAACTCGGCATTGCGCACCACGCCGCCTTGTTCCAGCACCCGGGCGAACTCCTTCCAGCGGCTGCTATCGGCAAACAGCGGGGGCGCCGTCTCCACGACCTCCGCCATGAGCTGCGCGGCGGAATCGTAGCCATACATTTGCGCTAGGGCACGGTTCACGCTCAAGGGGCGGCCCTCGGGCGTGGTTTGGAAAATGCCGACCACCGCATCTTCGAAGATGGCGCGATATTTCTGTTCCGCCTGCTTCAGGGCGTCTTCGATCACTTTGCGCCCGGTGATGTCCTGCTGGATGGCGATGAAGTGGGTGATCTCGCCGCCGCCCGAGTGCACTGGCGTGATGGTCATCTCCCCCGCATACAGGCTGCCATCTTTGCGCCGATTGTTGACCTCACCGTGCCACACGTTGCCCGAAATGATGGTCCGCCACAGTTCCTCGTAGAAGGCCCGCGGATGCCGGCCCGACCGCAGCAAACGCGGGTTCTGCCCCAGAACGTCTTCGGCGGGATAGCCGGTGATGCGGCTGAAGGCCGGATTCACCCAGACGATGCTGCCCTGCAGATCGGTGATCACGATCGAGTTGGCAGCCGCGGCCAGCGCCGCCGCCTGCAGACGCAGCCGTCCCTCCCCACGCTGGCGCTCCTCGATCTCCTTGGCCAACTCCTGATTCGCATTCGCCAGTTCGCGCGTGCGATCGGCTACTCTTTGCTCCAGTTGGGCGTTGAGTTCGTGGTTGGCGTGCTCCGTCCGCACCCGGGCCTTCATCTCCCGCACCATGATGCGGGTCATGAACCCGGCGATGGCGCCGGCAATCGCCACCGCCAGCACCATGAGCAACAAGGTCAGGGCACGGATCCTGGCGTATTGCGCCCGGCTCTCCCGGGTGGCGTGGTTGATTTGCTCGGACTGGTATCGCAAGAAGCCGTTCCACGCGGCGTGGTATTCGAACAAGGCCGGCAGGGTTGCATGGAGCATCACGGTGCTGGCGGCTTCGCGGCGTCCGTCCTCGACCAGTAAGTGCAGTGCCCGCAGATAGCTCTCGACGTAGGGAGTTCGGTTCGCCTTGACGGTTTCTAAAAGCTGCTTCTCTTCCTCGGACTCACACTGGCTCTCCAGCTTCTCCACGATGACGGATATCTTTCTGGTGTTCTCAGCCCGCGCGGCCAGCAGGGTGTCGATCTGGGCTCGGTCCCGTACCAGGAAAACTTCCATGGTGATGCGGCTGTTGCGATTGGAGTAGGTGAGCGCTTCGCGCGTCATTTGCAGTTTGGCCCAGCGCCGGCCCAGCACCTCCTGCAGGCCGGCATTGATCTGGTCCATGCGGCTCAGCCCCAGGTATCCGATCCCCACGGAAATGGCGATCAGCAGGCCGAATGCGACCCCCAGTCGCAGGCCGACCCTCTGCTTTTTCATAATTTGCCGCGATTCCATTTCGGGAAGCACGTCACCTCGCCGGCAGGCCTGCGCACTCTTGCCTCGGAGACCCCTGCCCGTTTTCAACCTTGTTATCGGCTCACACCGTGATTTGGGTCGCACACCGGAGAAACGTCAGTAACCTTCCGCAGCCGCCCCTGGCCTGGGGGTGGCGCGGTGCGGCAGGGCGGCGGGGGTGAGCGATGGAGCCGGCAACGCCATGCCCGGCGCGGGCAGGGGCAGACGAGTGTATCGTCTTCCGCTATAAATCCGTCTGATCGCAGGCATCGAAATTTTCTTTCTTTTCCGGGGGTTGCGGGGCTTCCGCCGCGCCGCGGGCAGGCCCTGGAAACCGGCTCGGGACGCCCATTTCGCAGGAATCGGGTCCTGTCAACAGTTTTCCAGCAGATTTCTTCTGTGACCGGCGTCACCCGGCGAAGGTCGGCGTTGACAAAAAAAATCTGCCGAATAGAATACGCCACTGTTCCTCAGCACAAGCCCCTAGGGAAACGAACCTCACGTGACGAACCAAGCGTTGGAATCAGTTCTGCTGGAAACCGATTTTGCCGGCCTCGAGCGCTACGCCAGCGGCAAGGTCCGCGACCTTTATCGCGTGGACCACGAGCGTCTGCTGGTGGTGGCCACCGACCGCATTTCCGCCTTCGACTACGTGCTGGCGAGCGGCATCCCCGGTAAGGGCCGAGTGCTGACGCAACTGTCGCTGTTCTGGTTCGACTTCCTCGCGGACATCGTGCCCAACCACCTGCTGACCGCCGCGGTGGAGCGCTACCCGGCGCAGTTGCGCCCTTACGCCGAGCAGTTGCAGGGACGCTCCATGCTGGTGGCGCGCGCCGACATGATTCCCATTGAGTGCGTGGTGCGGGGATATCTCTCAGGCTCGGGCTGGAAGGAATATCAGCACAGCGGGAAGGTGTGCGGCATCGAACTGCCGCGCGGGTTGCGCGAGTCTGAGCAGCTGCCGGAGCCGATCTTCACCCCGGCCATCAAGGCCACCAGCGGCCACGATGAGAACATCAGCTTTGACGAGATGGCGCAGCACGCGGGTCCGAAGCTGAGCGAGCAGCTCCGCGAGCTGAGCCTGAGGATTTACCGGAAGGCGGCGGAGCACGCGGCGGCGCGCGGCATCATCATCGCCGACACCAAGTTCGAATTTGGGCGCACCTCCCGCGGCCTGGTGTTGGCCGACGAGGTGCTGACCCCGGATTCCTCGCGCTTCTGGCCCGCCGACCGCTATCAGCCGGGACGCATCCAGGAGTCGTTCGACAAACAGTTCGTCCGCGATTATCTGGAGAAGATCCGCTGGAACAAGCAGCCGCCGGCGCCCGCGCTTCCCGCCGCGGTGGTGCAGGAGACCGGCGAGAAGTACGTGGAAGCGTACCGCCGGCTCACCGGCCGCGAGCTGCCGGCGTAACACGAACGGCCTGGATTGGGCCATCGTGGCCATCCTGGTGTTGTCGGTGCTGTTGGCGGCGGCGCAGGGTTTTTTGCACGAGGTGATTTCGCTGGCAGGCGTGGTCGTGGGATACCTGCTGGCGGCCTGGGAGTAC
>JBIOFT010000074.1:0-17967 GCA_044447375.1 Terriglobales bacterium
AAACTGCAGATCCCTCGCGTCGCGCTCGCCTGGTGGGACTCGGCTCGCGCTTGCTCGGGATGACAATTATATAGAGACATTTCGGCACGGCTGAAGCCGTGCCCCTTCACTAACACTACAGCTACACCGCAACTGCTCCAGCATACACCACTTTCTAATAAAATGGTGTATGCTATTGTGAAATGAGCAGAACCAATATTGACATCGACGAGGGCTTGATCCGCAAAGCGCGCAAACTCACTCGTCTCAAGACAAAACGGCAGATCGTGGACAAAGCCCTGGAGCTGCTGGTCCGCTCCGAGAGCCGCAAAGGCATTCTTCGCTTCTACGGGAGCGGCGTTTGGAAGGGCGACCTTAAAGGCTCGCGGAGAAATCGCGTTTGATCCTGGTGGATAGCTCCGTCTGGATCGATTTCTTCAGCTCTTCTCCCGGCCGCGCCGGCGCCGAGCTGCGCCGTATGATCGAGGAAGCCGAACCCTTCGCGCTCACCGGAATCGTCGTTGCCGAGGTGTTGCAGGGGCTCACCCGGGACGCGAGGCGCATTGAGCACTACCTGGCGCAGTGGGAGATGATCGAGCCCCGCGGCTTTGAGACCTACCGCGAGGCTGCAGCCATCTACCGGGCAGCGCGCGCGAAAGGCAAAAGCCCCACGACGATTGATGCTGTGATCGCAGCCATTGCTTTGGAGCACAATGCCAGCGTGTTCACCCTCGACCAGGATTTCCCCAGAATCGCTCGTATCACGCGCCTGCCGCTGTACCGCTTCTAGAGGGTCTGGTGTGGGCGTCGACGTAACGGCAAGGAGCCGCACATCCTTTTATTGCGCGTTGGGTGGAGTAGGGCGCCTAACGCGTTTCGTGAGCTGTTTGGCGCGCCAACAGAACTATCAAATCCCTTCCGTTCGGGTGCGCCACCATCATCACCGGACGCCACCCTGAGTTGAACTCACTGTCCAGATACATAGCGATGTCTGCAAATGGCTTGACTAGGACATTGTAGTGCTGCGGAATGTGTTTCGGAGCAGACACGAATTAGCTCCTTTTGAGTATAAACGGGCCCTCACAGAAGACCACGAATTCTTTCGGCGCCCGCTCCTCAACCGCAAAGCCTTCACAGATGTGTGTGCCGCCCTCCGATGAACGAACTGCAATTCGATAGCTGTCTAAGACCTTGCATTGATACCCTGCTTGCTCTCTCGTTTCCCAACAAGCGGCTCTCTCCGGACGGTGGTCAAACCCAACATCTACCGGCGTGCGCCACCCTTCCGGTATTTCGCGCCCCTTCCAACCGATAACGTACCCTCGCATCATGGCCTCCCTGCGATTTTGCGGACTCTAAAGATTATTATTTCAGCATTTCCGACACGTCTTCCGGAAACTTTGCCCCACTTGCTTGTGCTTCTCTGGCGATGGCCATTTCTTCATCGGATAGCTTCTGAATCTGCGCATGCAGCGGCTCGATTTGCTCTCTGTAGAATTCGCTGCTCATCGCCGGGCATCAGCTTTACTTGCTTCGCACGGCTAATCTCCTCAGCCAGTACAGCCAAGCCCTGTCTGTCTTTATCGCGCATGCGGGCGAGGAATGACAAGGTCTGTGATACGGCCGGATTATCACGGTACTCCCGTTCAGCTCGAACAAAGTAATCGGCCTCCACGTTCTGTGCGTTTTGAGCCGCAATGACCAGCGGTTCAAGCTGCATGCATTTTTGAACGTACGCATCCATGGTGGGCGTGTCCTGGGAACCGACTTCGCGCAGCTTGGCACGCAGTTCTGCGTTCTCGGTCGCAATCCGGTGGCCTTCTTGCCTTAGATTGGCGCGGCGTTCTGTCGACTTCTCTCGTAGCGCGAAGAACCCGTACCCGAAAGCCAGAAGGAATACCAGGCCGCCTGAGATCCACTTCTTCCTCGGCCAGTTCGGGTTCTGCTTGTCATTGTCGTTCGGTTCCACCGAACGAAGTGTGTAGCGTCCTACGTGCCAAGTCAATCGGTAAAAGCAATACTAAGGAAGGAGCGCATCCGGAGCGGCGTCGTCCGTGCTAGCATCAGTTGTTCTCCATGCCCGCAGGCAAACTCCAAATCGTGCCCCTGGGTGGTCTGGGCGAGTTCGGCATGAACTGCATGGCCTTCCGCTGGGGCGACGACATCATCGTCGTCGACGCTGGCATGATGTTCCCCGAGGCCGAGCTGCTGGGCGTGGACATCGTCGTTCCCGACATCACCTACCTCACCGAGAACCGCGACAAAGTCCGCGCCATCGTGCTCACCCACGGCCACGAGGACCACATCGGGGCGCTGCCCTGGGTGCTGAGCGAACTGAACGTGCCGGTGTACGGCACCGAGTTCACGCTCGCCTATGTCGAGAACAAGCTGGAAGAGCACGGCCTGCTGGACGACGCCAAGCTGGTGGAGATCCGCGCTGGCGAGCGCGTGAAGATCGGGCCGTTCACCATTCACCCGATCCAGGTGACACACAGCCTGGTGGATTGCGTGTCGCTGGCCATCCACACGCCGCTGGGAGTGGTGATCCACACCGGCGACTTCAAAGTTGATCCCACGCCCACCGACAACCGGCTCTTCGATCTGCACACCTTCGCCGAATATGGCAAGAGCGGCGTGCTGGCGCTCTTTCAGGACTCGACCAACGTGGAGCGCACCGGCTACACGCCCAGCGAGCGCGCGGTGCGGCGGAAGTTCGAGGAAGTGTTCGCGCGGGCCGAGCGGCGGCTGTTCATCTGCTGCTTTTCGTCGTCCATCCACCGCATGAAGCTGACCATCGACACCGCCTTCGAGTACAACCGCAAGGTGGCGCTGGTGGGGCGCTCGATGAACGAATCGGCGGAAATCGCGCAGGACCTGGGATACATCGAAATCCCGGACGGCGTGCTGATCCATCCCGGGCAAGTCAAAGATTTCCCGCCCGAGCGGGTGTGTGTGCTGATCAGCGGCAGCCAGGGCGAGCCCATGTCGGCGCTCTCGCGCACCGCGGTGGACAGCCACAAGCACGTCAAGATCGAACGCGACGACACCGTGGTGCTCAGCTCGCGCATTATCCCGGGGAACGAAAAAGCCATCTATCGCATGATCGACCACCTCTACCGGCGCGAGGCGTTGGTGGTGTACGACGACGGGTCGCAGCCGCCCATCCACGTCAGCGGCCACGCCAGTCAGGAAGAGTTGAAGCTGATCATCAACCTGGTGAAGCCGCGGTACTTCATCCCTATCCACGGCGAGTACCGGCAACTGCGGCGGCACGGGGAGCTGGCGGCCTCGATGCACGGCGCCGTCGGCAAGGTGATCATGCTGGAAAGCGGCGACGTGCTGGAGTTCGACGAGTTGGGCGCGCGCAAGGCGGGAGAAGTCGCGGTGGGCCGCGTGTGCATCGATTCCGGCTCGCGGACGGACGTGGTCGAGGACCTGGTGATCCGCGACCGCCGCCTGCTGAGCGAAGACGGCATGGTGCTGGCCATCATCGCCATCAACAAGCTGAGCGGGAAGGTCGAGTCGGTGCCGGAGATCGTCACGCGCGGCTTCGCCGCCGCAGGCGCGGAGAATGGCTTCATGGATGAAGCGCGACAAGTGGTGATGGAGACGCTGGAGCACTCAAGCAAAGAAGAAAAGGGCGACTGGGGCGTGATGAAAGAAAAGATCCGCCAGGAGCTGAAGCGCTACATCGCCAAGAACACTTCGCGCCGGCCGCTGATCATGCCGGTGATTTTGGAAATATAGGCTCGAGTTTCGGGTGTGGGTTTCGGAGGGGCGAGGCTTTCGGAGTTGCCGGAAGGATGCGCCTCGTGAGAGATCACGCGTCAGGGCACGACTTCAGTCGTGCCGATAGCTGAGTTGTGTTGGGAGGACGCTATCGTCACAGTGGACGACATTCGGCAGGCGCAACAGCGGTTGCGAGGCGTCGCCGCGCGCACGCCGCTGGTCGCGTACGAAGAAGATGGGCGCCGGCTGTGGTTCAAGCCGGAGAGCTTTCAGCCCATCGGCTCGTTCAAGCTGCGCGGCGCTTACAACAAGATCGCGTCGCTCGCGGAGGACGAGCGGCGGCGCGGGGTCATCACTTACTCGAGCGGCAACCACGCGCAAGGAGTGGCGTATTCGGCGCGGGCGCTGGGCGCGAAGGCTGTGGTGGTAATGCCGCGCAAGGCGCCCGTCAACAAGATCGAAGCCACCAGAGCGCTGGGGGCGGAGATTGTGCCCGTCGGTCCGGCCAGCGGCGAGCGCCAGGCCAGGGCGGAAGAGCTGGCCGCCGAGCACGGCTACGTCATCATTCCGCCGTTCAACGACGAGAAGATCATCGCCGGGCAGGGAACAGTCGGCCTCGAAATCGTCGAAGACCTGCCTGATGTCGAGCTGGTGCTCGTGCCGGTGGGTGGCGGAGGTCTGGCCAGCGGCGTGGCCACGGCGGTGAAGCAGCTTTGTCCGCAGGCGAAGGTGATCGGCGTGGAGCCCGAGCTGGCGGCGGACGCGCAGGCCAGCTTGCGTGCGGGCAAGATCGTGAGCTGGCCGGGCGAGAAGGTAGGGCGCACGCTGGCCGACGGGCTGCGCACGCAGCACGTGGGCGAAATCACTTTCGAGCACATTCGCCGCTACGTGGATGACATCATCACCGTCAGCGAGGATGAGATCCGCGAAGCCATGCGGCGGCTGGCGCTGGGCGCGCGACTCGTGGCGGAGCCGAGCGGCGCGGTCACCTCGGCGGCATTCTTCTTCCACGCCAATGAGCTGCCGCGCGCGGAGAAGACAGTGGCCATCATCAGCGGCGGCAGCGTCGAGCCGCAACTTCTCGCCTCGGTGCTCGATGGCGGCTGGCTGGAAGCCACGGTCAGCGCCGACTGAGTTCCGCCGCGACGGTGTAGAATCTGTGGTCTTCTGGCCGTGACAAAATCCCCGAGGTTTGATTATGAAGCGTTTATTCCTGGGTGCGGCCGTGTGCATGCTTTTTGCCGTTTCGTATGCCAGCGCCCAAGTCGTTCCGCAGCGGCACAGCGTGCTGGCGCACAAGCCCGCCAAGCCGCCGGCGAGGTTTTTCCCGTATGCGATCTATGAGAGGACGTTGGGGAACGGGCTGCGCATCATGATTGTTCCCACGCCCGAGTTCAAGGACATGGTCAGCTACACCACGCCCGTCTTCGCCGGTTCGCGCAACGAGACGGAAAAGGGCAAGACTGGCCTCGCGCACCTGTTCGAGCACATCATGTTTCGCCACGAATACAACGGCGTGGCCGGCGGATATCAGGAAATGATGGACCGGCTGGGCTCCTACAACAACGCCTACACCACCTACGACATGACCTTCTACCACCCCTTCACCTTCGCGCAGAACCTGGTGGGGCCGGTCCAGACAGCGCAAGGGCCGGCGCCGGGCGTGATCGAGCTGGAGGCCTCGCGCTTCAAGGGACTGAAGATGGACCCGAAGATCTTCCAGGTGGAAGCCGGGGCGGTGCTGGGAGAGTATCGGAGGATCTATTCGTTTCCAGTGCAGAAAATGATCGAGCAGATGTCGCCGGTGGCCTTTCCTAATCATCCTTACGGCCACACCGTGATCGGTTATCTCGACGACGTGGAGAAAATGCCGCAGGCCTGGGATGCAGCCTGGCAGTTCTTCCATAACTATTACACGCCGAATGATGTCGCATTGATCGTGGTGGGCGACGTGGACCCGCACAAGCTGTTTCCGGCGATCGAGAAGGCGTATGCCGATTGGAAGCCGGTGCCCACCCCGAAGATTCCGACCCAGCCCGAGCCCAAAGAGCACCGGGCGGTGCACGTGGATTGGGATGCGGAAGTCGCGCCGCGGCTGGTGGTCGCGTATCACACGCCGGCGTTCAATCCGGGCACGCCGGAGTCGGCGGTCTCGCTGGTTCTGGATGAGCTGCTGACCTCACGCTCGGCGCCGCTCTACCAGAAGCTGCGTTATCAGAAGCAGTCGGTGACCTCGTTCGCCACCTACACCTCGCCGGTCTCCACCGACCCGCACTGGATGCTGCTGGGCGCCGAGCTCAGCCTGGAACGCTTCCAGAAGGAAGGCACGAAGTACGTGGACGAGGTGCGCTACGACATCACCGGCGGCGCCGAGGTGCTGAAGAATTTCTCCCAAGAGCCCAACGCCGACAAGACGCTGGAGGTGATCAAGAGCAAGGTGAAGAATGATTTTCTAGCGCAGTGGGATACCACCGACCACATCGCGCAAAGCCTGGCCACGTTTTACCGCTTCAACCGCGATCCGCACGTGCTGGATACGCTGCTGCAGTCGGTCGATGAGCTGCAGCCGGCAGACATCGATGACTACGCCGCCAGGTACTTCACGCGCGAAGGCCGGCTGGTGGGCACGCTGTGGCACGGCTCACCACCGCCGGAAACCGCACCCAAGAAGACGGAGACGCGGTGATGAAGGGAGTACCGAGCAGCGAGTACCGAGTACCGAGTATCTGGCGGTTGGCACTGGTGTCTGTGCTCGCGTTGACGGCCAGCTCAGCGTGGGCGCAGCAGGCCGCGACCAAGCATAAGCCGCCGGCTCCGCCTGAACTTCCGGCGAATGTGGTGACGCTGGCATCGCCCTCGCCGTTGTATGAAGTCGAGATCATGGTGCGCGCCGGTTCGGCCGAGGACGCGCGGGGCAAAGAAGGCACGGCAAGCCTCGCGGGCAGGATGATGCTCGAGGGTGGCTTTGGCGATCTCAAGTATCCGGTCACAAAAGAAAAGCTGGCGGAGATCACGCGTCCGTGGGGCGAGGCCGCGTATCCCCAGGTGCGCGTCGAAAAGGAAACCACTACCTTCAGCATGACCGTGCCGCGCGATGCGTTTCCCCAGTTCGTTGCCCGGGTGCTGAAGCCGATGCTCACACAGCCACTATTCCTGCAAGCTGAGCTGGAGCGTGTTCGCAAGGAATCGCTGGTGGGGATTCGGTCGAACCTGCGATTCGAGCAGCAGGAGCAACTCGGGTTGCTGGCGCTGGACGACTGGGTGCTCGAGGGCACGCCGCTCGCACATCTTGCGCAGGGCACCGTCGCAGGGCTGCAAGGCGTGACCCGGGACGATCTACAGGGTTATTACAACATGCAGTACCAGGGCCTGAACATGTTCGTTGCCACCAGCATCAGCGATCCGGCGATGCTCAGGCTGCTGGTTTCCTCCTTGCCCTCCAGCACGGACAGCCTTCCCGGGCGACAACATTCCCACGCCAACACACCTGCCAGCCATCACTTGCTGATCATCACCCAGCCCAACGCCATCGCCACCGGGCTATACCTCGGCTTTCCCATCGCGGTGCGGCGCGGCGAGCCAGACTACTGGCCGCTGTTCGTGGCCAACGTCTTCTTCGGCGCGCACCGCGACAACATCGGGCGGCTGTATAAGGACATCCGCGAAGAGCGCGGATACAACTACGGCGACTACTCCTACATTGAATACTACGCGGCGCGGCCGTATGCGCTGTTCCCGCCGCCCGGGACGCCGCGCGAGCAGCAGTACTTCAGCATGTGGATCCGTCCGGTGGGGCACCAGTACGCGCACTTCATCCTGAAAGCCATGACCTGGGAGCTCGACAACTTCATCAAGAACGGCATGACGCCGGAGCAGGTGGAAGCCGCCAAGCAGAAGGCGCGCACGCTCTACCTTAATTATGCCGACAGCAAGGGGCGGCAGCTCGGCTATCGCCTCGACGACATGTTCTACGGCATGAAGGACCACGGCTACCTGGCCGAGATGCTGGCGAACATCGACAAGCTGACGGCGGAGCAGGTGAATGCGGCGATTAAGAAACACCTTCAGGTCGCGAATCTGAAATACGTCATCGTGACCAACGAGAGCCAGGCGCAGAAGCTGGCCGGCGACATCGCCGGCGACACCAACGTGGTATCCAAGACGCGGGAGGAGTACCACATCTCCGAGCCGGCGCCGCCCGAGAAGCAGAAGATGCTGGCCCAGGACGACCAGTGGAAAGCGTACAAGCTGAACATCCCGCGGGAGAACATCACCATCGTCAAAGCCGAGCAGATGTTCGAAACAAATGCAACGGCGGGGATGAAGTGATGCATCATCGGTACCCCCACCAAAATTGTCATCCCGAGCGAAGCCTGGAGAACGCGACCGCGTTCTCCAGGCGAGTCGAGGGACCTTGCGCTTCGACGGCCGGAATTCAAACGCAAGGTCCCTCGACTTGCGCTCCTCTCGCTGCGCTCGTGTCGCGCTTCGCTCGGGATGACAATTCTAAGTGGGTTCTGGTAATGGTGCTGCTGGGGCTGCTTGTTGTCCCGCGCCTGAACGCAGGTTCGGCCGAGCGGGCCGTCATGGTGCGGGAAGGCTACATCTACATCGCTCCCGATGCGACTTCCACGCGCATGGCGAACCTGGCGCGCGGGCGCGAGGTGGCGATTCTCGAGAAGAGCCACGAATGGCTGCACATCACCCAGGTGGACGGCAACGTCACCGGCTGGATTCTCGACAAGGGCGTGGTCCGACCTTCGACTCGGGACGGCGATCAGATTGTTTTCGGTGCGGCGGCGGATGCGGAAGCCGAAGCCAGCCGGCGCTACGGACGCAAAGGCGCGGACAAGGATGCGCTTCGCCTTTACTACCGCATGGCGGAATATTTCCCCAAGTCCCCGCGGGCGGGCGAGGCGCTGTACCGCGCGGCGGACATCCGCTGGCAGGTGGACGCGCTCGACGCAAACACGCGTCGTTCGGCCAGGGAGCACGATCCGCTGTTGCGGGCGCAAATCGACGAGGACTGGATGCGGGAGGTGATCAAGAAAGTTCCCGGCACCAAGTGGGCCGACATGGCGGCATATCATCTCCTCGAGAACAAGGTGTGCGGCGATTGGGGCGGTGAAACCAAGTGTCCGGAGAAGGAATCGGAGATCTACGAGAAGTACGTGCGCGAGCATCCGCAGTCTCCCCAGGCGGCCGAGGCCTTGTACCAGGCGGCGTGGCGGCAGGCGGCGCTGATCCAGATGTATAAAGATGATGGCAACGCCAGCCGCTCGAGCGCCGCAAAAAATAAGGCCGTCGCGCTGGCCCGGCAGGTTGCCAGCCAGTATGCGCAGACGGATTGGGGAGCGCGGGCCCAGGAACTCGCCTACCTGATCGAGCAAGACATTCCGACCTACGGGAATACCATCCAATAACCGGTCCTTCCGGTGCATGTGGGTTAGAATCGCAACATGTCGCTCTGGCACGTCGTGATCCTTGCCATCATTCAGGGACTAACAGAGCTGCTTCCGGTGTCGAGTTCGGCGCATGTGGTGGTAGCTGAGAAGCTGCTGGGCCTTAATCCCTCATCGCCACCGATGACGTTGCTCCTGGTCATGCTCCACACGGGCACGATGTTTGCTGTGATCGTCTACTTTTGGAGCCAGTGGCGAGACACATACTTCGAGAACATGGCCGCCTTCAAGAAATTTGCTGGCCTGGTTGTCCTGGCGACTGCCCTCACTGGATTGTTCGGAGGAGCCCTCATCAAGATCATTGAAAAAACTGCGTTTCGAGGGGTCCCGCATGGGGAAATCGAGAACCTGTTCAGCCATCTCGAACTCATTGCTCCAGCCCTGGCCGTTGCGGGAATCCTGATTCTGATTGCAGGCATCCTCGACCGTCGGAGCCCGGCAGGGAGTTCTGCCAAGACGAACAATCTCAACGCGAAACAGGCTGGGATCATCGGGACCGTACAGGGGCTCTGCTTGCCGTTTCGTGGGTTTTCGCGCTCTGGCGCAACCATCTCCGCCGGGATGCTGGCGGGAGTGGCGAAGTCGCGTGCAGAGGCGTTCAGTTTCGCGCTGGCTGTGGTTCTGACCCCGCCGGTGGTGGCCCGCGAAGCCCTGCGGCTGGTTCGTGCCGAGCACATCACGGGGACAGCCAACCTGGCATCAGCCGCATTTCCCAGCCTGCTCGGCGCAGTTTTTGCCTTCTTCGCCGGGCTTCTTGCCTTGAAGTGGCTCAGCCGCTGGCTTGAGCACGGACGCTGGCACCTTTTTGGCATCTACTGCCTTGCTGCCGCCGCGGTCGTGGGTTACCTGCATTACTTGGGCTACTGATCCGGTGAGGGCGGTTTCCGGTCTGCTGCACTGTGACGGTGTTGAGACCCGTACCCAGCAAGGGACATCGGGCAAATTCAGTTGGTGCGGGCGGGCGGACTTTGTCATAATCCCTCTGCTCTGGCGCGATTCGCGCATTTTCCAGCCAGCATCTCCCGGCGTGCCTAAGGGCACGCGGCAGCCGGCATCTGGCCGTGCCGGTGCGGGTGTGTGCGGAAGTGCCAAGACGCCACGATGAATCCATTCTCCCGGGCTTACACGCCTAGCAGCAACCGGCGGCTGAACGAGCTCGTCGGCTTCTTGCTGTTCGTCGCCGCGATCCTCCTTCTTCTCGCCCTGGTGTCGTATTCCCCGGCCGACCGTTCGCTGAACACCGCTGGACCGGCTCCGGCGTCGCGCCCGGCGCACAACTGGGCAGGCATCCTGGGCGCCTATGGCAGCGACCTGATGCTGCAAGCGGCCGGCATCGCTGCATTCCTCCTGCCGTTGATGCTCGCGTTCCTGGGTGGGCGCTGGTTTCGCTCCCGCACCGTCGGTTCGCCGGGAGCCAAGTGTGCGGGCGCGCTTATGCTGCTGATATTCGCTCCCGGAATGCTGGGCCTACTGCCGGGACACCTGCACTGGCGCGGCGCCATCCCCATCGAGGGCCTGCTGGGCAGGATCGTGGGCGACGCGCTGATCCACTGGTTCAACCTGGCGGGCGCCTACATCGTGTGCGCGGCGGTGCTGGCGATCGGACTCTATCTTTCGACCACGTTCTCCTTCGCTACGCTCGAAACCTGGGCGCAGACACGGTTCACCTTCGTCTTTGCCGGGCTGGAGCGCTTCAAGGATTGGCGGATCGCGCGCGCCAAAGCCCGCTCTCTTAAGGAACTGGAGAAGCGGCGCGCACGGCGGGTGATAGTCAGCGCGCAAGAAACGAAAGCCGCGCCGGCCGCGCCGGCGATGCCGTCGAAGACTCTGCCTGGGTCCGTCCTCACGGCCAAGACCGGCATCGAACGCATGGCGGAAGAACACACGGCGCCCACGCCTGAGCCCGTCGCGGGCGAGCCTGCGTTCGGCACGCGCGCCGACAGCACCACGCGTCCTAAAACCACGATGCCGAAAATTCGCGGCACCTACAAGCTGCCGTCGAGCGCGCTTCTGCACCGGTCGGATGAGCAGCAGGGTATCGACGAAAACGAACTCAAGCGCCTGGCCCAGGTGCTGGCGGAGAAGTGCGCGGAATTCGAAGCGCACGGCCAGGTGACGCAAATCAATCCCGGCCCGGTGGTGACGACCTACGAGTTCAAGCCGGAGGCGGGGATCAAGTACAGCCGCATCACCAGTCTCGCCGACGACCTCTGCCTGGGGCTGCGCGCCGAGAGCATCCTGATCGAGCGCATGGCGGGGAAATCGACTGTCGGCATCCAGGTGCCGAACCGCGAGCGCGAGACCATATGGCTGCGCGAGATCATCGAGTCGCAGGACTTCATCGGCTCGAAATCCAAGCTCACGCTCTCCATGGGCAAGGACATCAACGGGCGCACCGTCACCGCCGATCTGGCCAGCATGCCCCACCTGCTGATCGCCGGCTCCACCGGCTCGGGCAAGAGCGTGGCCATCAACGCCATGATCATGTCCGTCCTCTACAAAGCGACGCCCGACGAAGCGCGCCTGATCCTGGTCGATCCCAAGCGTCTGGAGCTGGGCGTCTACGAAGGCGTGCCCCACCTCTTTACCCCGATCATCACCGAGCCTAAGCTGGCGGCCAACGCGCTGCGCAATGCCGTGCGCGAGATGGAGCGGCGGCTGAAGGCGCTGGCGGAAAAAGGCGTCCGCAACATCGACCAATACAACCGCTTGTTCGACGACGATGAGCCCGGCCTGTTCGACGAGCAAAGCGCGGAGCCGCGCCGGCTGCCTTACATCATCATCGTGATCGACGAACTGGCCGATCTGATGATGCTCGACCAGGGCAACGTCGAGGAATCCATCACCCGGCTGGCGCAGATGGCGCGGGCGGTGGGCATTCACCTGATCCTGGCCACGCAGCGGCCGTCGGTGGACGTGATCACCGGGCTGATCAAAGCCAATTTTCCGGCGCGCATTTCCTTCCGCGTGGCCACCAAGGTCGATTCGCGCACCATCCTGGATGCCAACGGAGCCGAGTCGCTGCTGGGCCGCGGCGACATGCTCTACCTGCCTTCGGGCTCGGCGCGCGTACACCGGCTGCACGCGCCCTTCGTCACCGAGAAGGAAATCGCGGCGGTGGTTGAGTTCTGGCGCGGACAGGCAATCGCACAGTACGAGGAAAAATTTCTGCAGGCGCCCAGGGAAGAAAAGAACGATGCCGGCGAATCCGGTGAGGATGGTGGTGAGGGCGAGCACGACGAACTCTACGAGGATGCGGTGCGGCTGGTGATCGAGTTCGGCAAGGCTTCCACTTCGCTCTTGCAGCGGCGGCTGCGCATTGGCTACGGCCGCGCCGCGCATCTGATCGACCTGATGCAGAAAGACGGCATCGTGGGCAACCCCGATGGTCCCAAGCCGCGCGAAGTGTTGAAGAAGCCGGAATGGCTGAGCGAGGTGGAGGACACCCTGCGCTGAGAAGGCCGTCAGCGGTTGGCCAGGGTGGCGATGTCCTTCAGCGCGAGCAGCCGCTCATCGGCGGTGACCAGGGTCAAGCCGAGCACCTGAGCGGTGGCGGCAAGAAAGCGGTCCGCCGGATCCGCATGTTTCCAGGACAACTGCTGCGCCGCCAGCGCGATCTCGTGGGTAAGCGGAGCCTCCCGCGTGTTTGCCATCGCTTGCGATATCCACACAGCGGGGTCCGCATACAGCCGGATTCTTCCTTTGGCATGGAGCATCAGGACTTCCCATGTGCTTACGGGAGACAACCAGCGCTCGTTGTCCTCAGCTTGAAGTGCATGCTGGACCCGGCGAGACAAACGATGTGGTTCAAGAACACTCCACACCCAAATGTGGGTATCCAGCAAAAGCTTCAATCGCGCATCGCCTCAATGTCGTCCAAGTCGATGACGGGCGATACAATATCGCCCAGGATGTCGGCGGTGCCTTTCATCGAGCCCAGCCAATCGCCTTTTTGCTTGGCGGGCGAAGGAGGAACAACCTCCGCCACCGGTTTGCCGAAGCGGGTTATGCGGATGGGCTTCTTGGTTTTGCGAACCTGCTCCAGCAGTGCCAGGCACTTGGCCTTGAACTCGGAGATCGCGACTTCCTGCATGCCTTTTTCCTCGTAATCCGATTAGACCATGGTCAACGACCATAGTCAATTCTGCGCAGGGCTGGCGCAAACCCGCGACCCCCTGTACACTGGTGCGCCCGCAGTGCTGTAGCGGCAAAGGAGATATCAATGAACGGGAAACAGACGTTAAGGCTTGCGAGTTGGCTTCTCGGATTCGCGCTTACCGCAGGAGTTTGGAGCGCAAACGGCCAGCAGTCGGCACCGACCGAGACCAAAGGTGTTACCGTGAAGCCGCTTGCCGCTGTTGCTCTTGGCCCTGAAATTGAGGGCATGGGAGGACGCCAGCTTCGGATGCGTGTGGTGACCATCGAACCCGGTGGCGTCTTTGCGATTCACAACCATAAAGACAGACCCGGCACGGTGTACGTGCTGCAAGGAAAGATTACCGAGCACCGAGGCGATGTGGTGAAAGAGTATGGTGCGGGAGACACTTGGTCCGAGGACAAAGAGACTACGCACTGGCTGGAGAATAAAGGGACCGTGCCAGCGGTGATACTCCCAGTCGACATCTTCAATCAACCCAAATAAGCCGAAGCCGAACACGAATATTCAACATTAGGCTTAGTTCTTGCGGTCCTAGTGGGGGTGGTTGCCATTCAGGCGCAGGCGCCTGCGCCATCCGGGATCAAGCGAAATATCCTAGTGAAGGCCGCAACGTCCGGCAGACCCCTATCTTGTAGAGGCGCAGCATGCTGCGTCTCTACAGGTTTTTTCCCGGTCGAAAAATGCAGATTCTGCGCCCGTTTCTGCACTTTTCTCTTTTTGCTCCCGGGCGTTGGTTCTTCCTATCCTGATCCACAGAAATTTCCATTCCCCACGGCCCGTCGCAGGCTTTTATACTGGAGCGTTCTCCTGTTGTTCGCATTCGAGGTGTACGCATGAAGATCGGAATCCTGACCGGCGGCGGAGACTGTCCGGGGCTGAATGCCGTGATCCGGGCGGTGGTGCGCAAAGGGACTTTCCACTACGGCGACGAGTTTGTGGGCTTCCTGGAAGGCTGGCGGGGAGTGCTGGAGGACATGACCATGAAGGTGGACCTCGCCAGCGTGGCCGGCATCCTGCCGCGCGGAGGCACCATCCTGCGCACTTCGCGCACCAATCCCGGCAAGCACTCCGACGGATTGAAGCGCTGCATCGAGAACCTCTCCAAGCATGGGGTTGAGGCCATGATAGCCATCGGCGGCGACGACACCCAGCGCATCGCCACCAAGCTGCACGAGCAGGGTGTCAAGATCGTGGGCGTGCCCAAGACCATCGACAACGACCTGAGCGGCACCGACTTCTGCTTCGGCTTCGATACCGCGGTGAACGTGGCCACCAGCGCCATCGACCGCGTGCACACCACCGCCGAGGCCCACAACCGGGTGATGGTGGTCGAGGTGATGGGGCGGGACTCGGGCTGGATCGCCGTCTATAGCGGCATCGCCGGCGGCGCCGACGTGATCCTCATCCCCGAGCGGCCCTTCGACATCGACGAGGTCTCGGAAATCATCAAGCGGCGGCACTCGCGCGGACGCTACTTCAGCGTGGTGGTGGTGGCCGAGGGCGCCAAGCTGGCCACCGATGTCGATCCGCTGCATGGCGCGCCGGTGGTGACCGAGATGGCCCGCGACGAGTTCGGCCACGTGCGCCTGGGCGGCATCGGCAACGTGCTGGCGCGCGAGATCGAGAAGCGCACCGGCTTCGAGACTCGCACCGTGGTGCTGGGCCACATCCAGCGCGGCGGCACCCCCAGCGCCTTCGACCGGGTGCTGGCCACGCGCTACGGCATCGGCGCCATCGACCTGGTCCACAAGGGCGAGTTCGGTACCATGGTGGCCCTGCGCGGCATCGAGATCGTCGCCGTACCGCTGTCCGAGGCTATCCTGGCCACGCGCATGGTGAGCGATGACCTGATCAACGTCGCCTCGGGGCTGCGCGACAAGCTGGACAAGTTCCAGTAGCAGGCTCGGTTTGGAAATCCCCTGGGCAGGAACCCGCAAAATCCGGCAAGTGTTGGCCGGGCAGGGATGAAAATCAAGAGGATCGTGGCGCGAGCCTGCCCGGACCGGTGTACAATGCATCCCACTTTCCACTCCCCCCGGCAAAATCTTGGATGAGAGGCGAATCGCTTTGCAAAGCGAGGAGGTGTCATGAGCTTGAGGATGAGGAATAGAAACGTTGGTGAGAAATTGCCTGTCGTGCTGCTCTTTTTGATGATTCCGGCCTTCGCTTTGGCCCAAAAGAAGCCTGCTGCCGCGCCCGCCCCCCACAGTGCGCCTGCAGCCCACGCGCCGGCGCCTGCGGCACGCGCGCCGCAGAGTGCTCCGAGGCAAGCCGGACCGAGCAACGCCCAGCGCAATCCGTCGGCGACAAGGAATACTGGATCGGCGGCGGGCCGCACCAATGCCGGCGCCAACACAACTCGTGGCACGAATACCGCCGGTGGAGCAAATACCCGCGGCGCGACCAATACACGTGGGACAAGCACTGCGGGCGGAGCTAATGCAAGCCGCGGAACCACCAACACGCGCGGAACCAGCACTGCGGGCGGAGCAAATACCCGCGGCACGACCAATACACGTGGAACCGGCGCTGCGGGCGGAGCTAATGCCAAAGGCGGAGCCAGCAACGCAGGTAAAACCAATGCCAACGCAGGTAAAACCAATGCCAGTGCTGGAGCGAAGGCGTCACCAGCAGCCCGGGGAACAACCACCAAGCAAATCACCACTCACTCCGGAGCAAAAGTTACGGCGAGCTACCGCGGCGGCAACGTCCGTTCCATCCAGGCCCATAACATGAGGATCGACCACGGCGTGCATGGCGGGCGCCATGTGGTCACCGAGCGCAACGGACGCCGCGTCGTCGGCATGGGACACGGCCGGGGCTACTCCGAACGCGCCTACTATAACCATGGCGGCCGGTCGTACTACCAGCGGACCTATTACATGGGTGGACGCCGCTACGCCTACGCCTATCGTGGGTACGACTATCACGGCGCGCGCTATTACGGCTACGCGCCTGGCTACTACTATCATCCCGCGTATTACGGATGGGCCTACAATCCGTGGCCAGCCCCGGTTTACTACAATTGGGGCTGGGCGGGGAATCCCTGGTATGGCGCCTACGGCTACTATTATGAACCGTATCCAGTGTATCCCGCGGCTCCCTTCTGGCTGGCGGATTACATGATTTCCGCGAACCTGCAGGCTGCCTATGAAGCCGGGCTCGCCGAAGGTGCAGGCGGCACGGCGTCCCTCGCATCCGATGCGGATCTTTTCGCTGCGCTGGAGTCTGCGGATCCGCTAATCGCCGCCAACCTAGAAGCTGCTTATGGAGGCGCGCTTTATGCGAGTGCAGTGAAAGGCACATCGCAAACACAGCTTAGCAAGGAGGTAAAGGATGCCCTCGCCGACGAGGTGAAGGCGCAGATCGCCGCCGACAAGTCCGCGGCGGAGAATCCCAAGACGGCTTCCGGCTCCAGCGGCCACGCCCTGGCAACGCCGGCGGTAATCCTGCTCCCGCTCATGTTCGCACCTCCCGCGGCGGGGGCGGCCGACAAAGAGGAAGTGCCGCCGGCCTTGGACCCCAAGTTCCGCTACTTTGTGGTGGCCAGCGAGGTCGACCTGACCCCGGCGGACGGCAAGGAGTGCCCACTCACGCAAGGCGATGTGATCCAACGCACCAGCGACCAACTCGACGAGAACAACAACGTCGAGGTAATCGTCAAGAGCAGCAAGAAGGCTGACTGCGCGGTCGGGACCAAGGGCTCAGTGGATGCCAACGACCTGCAGGAAATGTACAATCATTTCCGGGAAACGCTGGACGCCGGGCTCAAATCGCTGGCGGAGAATTCCGGCAAGAACGGAGTGCCCGCCGCTCCCGATACCGGCACCACCGCGGGCGAAGTTCCGGCGCCTACACCCGATGCCAACGTAGACAGCGACTTGCAACAGCAACAAAAGGACGCGGACCAGATGGAAGCGGAGGTCAAACAGGGTTCAGGCGGCCAGTGACCGTTGACGGGCCGGGCATAAATAGCGGATGCGGGAGCGCGATGGTGGCGACATCTGGCGCTCCCACGTCTTTGGATCAGTGGATTATTTCTGATGTTTGGAGGAGGGTTTCGCAATGGGGCAGAGAGTCCAGATCTCAATCCAAGTCGCCGCCTTGATTCTTGCCGGGATCATGCCAGGCTTGGCGGCCGCGCAAGGCGCTCCCACGGTTTCGCTGGCGGACCAGCTCAGCGCCCAATACACAATGGTCAAGATGGGCGCCGATTCCAGCGGGCCCGCCGTGGTTGAGCCGGGCACCATCCTGGTCATCCAGAAGGGCGGGATTCTCGGCGTGCCCTATAGTGACGTAAGCATCGTTCCCACTAAATATCAGGATGGAAAAATTCAATCTCCCAATAGCTTGATGATGAAGGGAATTGGACACGCCTTCTCGCATTTCGGCAGCAGCAAGCAGCAGACAACCCACCTGTTCCAGGTGGGCGAGAAGGTCTATCCCTCCCGGATCGACGTCAACCAGGCCAACGACAAGATCACCCTGGGCCTCGTCGCCTGTGACTCTTGTAACAACACCAATCCTCCAACGTTCTTCAAGGCGGATCTGATCTTCCAGTTTGCGAAGGGATACCTGGCGACCGCCAACCCGCCGCAGGTGATGGACATCATCGCCCAGGTTTTCACCGTGGATGAC
>JBIOFT010000075.1:0-17961 GCA_044447375.1 Terriglobales bacterium
CACCAGCGCCTTCTTGTTGCGCAGGGAAATCGCCAGCAGCCGGAAGGGCGCGACCTCGGTAGTGGTGTCCATCCAGACGTATTCGTCTTGCAGCGGGACCACGGTGATCACGTGGTCGAA
The DNA here is from genome assembly GCA_044447375.1 of Terriglobales bacterium. Classification (GTDB taxonomy): domain Bacteria; phylum Acidobacteriota; class Terriglobia; order Terriglobales; family Acidobacteriaceae; genus JAHFUA01. The sequence continues at coordinate 121 of JBIOFT010000075.1, forward strand.
CTGCGAGGGCGCGGGCACGTCGGGATCGATCGCGCGGCTGCTGTTCATGAGCGCCGGGTAAGCCGAGAGGCCCACCGACTGCAGCAGCGACGCCAGCAGAGTGTGCTTGTCCTTGCAATCGCCGTAGCGGTTGCCGAGGATTTCCCCCGCCGGGTGCGGCTGGTAGCGTCCCAGCCCGAAAGATAGGCTGACATAATGAAAGTTGGTGGCGACGAAGTCGTAAAGCGCTGCGATCTTCTCCATCTCCGTCTTCTTGTCCCGCACCAGCTCGGCGGCCTTGGCCCGCACCGCCGCGGTAGGCGTGATGCGGTCCTTCTGCAGGTCCCAGTACCAGCGCCCGACTTCGTCCCAACTGCGCAGGGTACTCAGCTCTATGTCGGGCAGTTCCGGCTTGGGCGTTTTCGGTTTTTTCTTCTTGTCGGCGTCGGACTCGCGCTGCAGGTTGGAACTCTTCCAGCGATAGCTGCGGCGGTTGCCTTGGTCGCTGATCTCCGGCTCGAACCCCGGCTGCGTCTTGAGCTTGATCTCGCGCTCGCGCGGCAGGTTGATCTCCAGTTGTTCCTCGAGCACGATGGTCTGCTTCTCGAAGCCGTATTCCATCCAGAAGTGGTTGGGGATCAGCGGCTTTTCGGTGCGGATGACGATGCTGTATTCCAGTTCCTGTCCCGGCTGCAGGCCCGGCACGGTGATGTGTTTTTCGCGGAAGTCGCTGTAGACGGGCGCTTCCCGCGCCACCGGCGAGGGCAGGTCCTGCATGTCGGCGGCAGTGGCTTCGATCACCGAGCCATCGGGGCGGCGCACCCGCACGTAAGCCATCTCCATCTGCTCGTTGGCCGAGCTGTAGCCGAAGACGAGCTGGCTCAGCCGCTGCACGCCAGCGTCGCTCTGCACCCGCACCCGCGCCGTCTGCTCGCGGCGCTCGCTGCCGTCGTTCTCGAAGCGGACCACGGTCCGCAACTGCTCGACCACGTAGGCTTCGTCGCGGAACGCGGCGGCGGGATCGGCGGGTTTGGTCTCAAGCTGCTGCGCCGGCAATACTGCGCCGGCGAGCGAAAGAAGCACCGCGGGGAACCACTTCAATTTGGACATGGCTGGAAGACCTATTTGAATTCAGCCGGGGCCAGGAAGCAAGCCGCCACATGATCGGTCCGGCTAGACATATGCCAGTTGGTGAGAAAGCCTGTTCTCAACACTTATCGAATGGTCACCGGCAACGGTGACCGAAATCACTGAAACCTAGGAATTTATGTGAGTAAATCCCACACGATTAGCCCCGCACTCCCCCAGTGTCGCAAGGACCTGCGTCTGTCGATATTCGTGGGGCGAGTCTCCCGGCCCCTCATAGCGCAGCCTGTCGAGTCGGTCATTCACTGAACCGGGCCGACCGCTTCTTCGAAGAGCAGTCCCACCAAGGGATGCAGCACCCCTGAGGCGAAGGTCCCAGTCCTTGGAGACAAGTCAAATGTCCGACAAGGAACCTTTTCCTAATCCGATTTAGTGGCCCTACGAAAGGAGGGCTCTCTCATGAAATCGCAAAAACTCTTGCTATTTGCATGCAGGCTGGCGGTCGTTGCCGCCTTTGTATCTGTTATAACGCTTCCTCTTGCTGGGCAGGACCGGGACTGGCACCAGCTAAGAGGAACCTATTTCCTTACGGGCACCACTACGTGTCTTGTTGCTGCGCCGGGTGCGGGATTCAATGCTAATCTGACTCCCACTGGCGGGGTGTCCTTGCAATCGTCCAGCGTGCAGGGGACTTTGAAACTCGCCGATGGCTCAGGAACGGGGCAATTCCAAGAGTTCGCTATCACCCATCCTCCGGCAACAAGCGCAGGCGCAAGTTCGAACGAGAACATGGCCTTGTTCACTTACACAATCGCCGATGACGGTACATTGACAGTGACGTTTACATCAGTGAGTGGAACAGTACTCACAGGGCCATCCGCCGGTGCGACATTTACTGTCAATCCCCCACCGCTAAGTGGTCGGGTTGCGCGGGACGGAGGTGCCATTCTGCTCAGCAGCATAGAGCCGACCGTCGAAACGTTGCACATCACAGGCGGGCCTTCTTTCCAGCGCATCTGCTATCGGACGCGCGTCCAAATTCGAGTTCATCGGGATGAGCACGACGAGGATTAGGGGTTGGCAGAGACGGGCGGGTGGCAATGGGAAAACGAAGGCGGCTCCCAAACAGGAACGTACTTTGGCTATTCCCATCGGGACGGGGTGGGGCGCGGACTCATTCGCCCTGCCCCGCGCCAACACGTCCCAGATGATGGTTGGCGAATCTCCTCACAGGTAGCTGCTCCAGATGATTGTTGTCGTAAAATCGCCTTCCCACTAACTGGCCCGGCAGCGGCCCCGCCGTTGCTCTCCCAGGTACCTCCTCCGACAACCTCGTATCTCATTGATGGCGTAGCCAGTTCGGGCTGGCGGCGCGGGTAACGAAAGTCCAATTACGCGTCCCGCAGCGAAGTTTTCATGCTACTTTTACGACAGGTTCCGCAGTTTCCGCCGGAGACTTCTCCGATCCGCCTGCGTGTGCGCCGGACGGCGGGGGCGGGCGCAGCACCTTTTATGGCACTCGGGTTCGGCTTCAACAAAACGAAGGTCATGGCTGCGGCGGAGAAGTTCGTGCAGCAGGGCAAGCTGCCCAACGCCATTCTCGAATATCTCAAGGTCATCAAAGAGGACCCCAAGGACCTGACGGTGATGAACACGGTCGGGGACCTCTACGCCCGCCTGGGCCAGACCGCGGAAGCCCTGCAGCATTTCAAACAGGTGGGCGAGGCCTATGCCGCCGACGGGTTCATCGTCAAAGCGATCGCCATCTACAAGAAGCTGACCAAGCTCAGTCCCACGGCCACCGACTGCGTCATCAAACTGGCCGAACTGTATTCGCAGCAGGGGCTGTACAACGATGCCCGCTCGCAATACCTCAGCGTTGCCGACCGCTTCCTCCGCGCCGGCGATAACCGGGAGGCCTCACGCATCTTCCAGAAGATGCTGGAGCTGGATCCCGAGAACGCGGCCATGCAGGCCAAGCTGGCCGATCTCTACGTCAAGCTGGGCAACAAGGAGGAAGCGCGCAATATCTTCTTCGGCGCCGCCGAATCGCTGTTCCGCCGGGGAGCGATGGAAGCGGCGGACGAGGCGCTGGGGCGGGTGCTGGCGCTCGATCCCGGCCACACTCCCTCCATGATGCTGCGCGGCCAGATCGCCGCCGAAACCGGCAACGCCGAAAAGGCCATCCAGTATCTGGAGAAAGTCCCCGACCTCGACTCGCAGCCGGAGGCGCTGCGCGCGCTGTTGCGCGTCCACTTGCAGTTGGGCAACAACTCGGAAGCTCTGCCCATCGCCAGCAAGCTATTGAACGTGCACAACGATCTTTCCGGAGTCATCACTTGCGGTGACAGCCTGATGGCCGCCGGCCAGCATGAAGCGGCACTGCGGCTTTACGATCGCTACGCCGACCGGCTGCTGGCCAATGATCGCGACGGGTTGCTGGCCAAGGTGACCTCCGCGCCGGCGCACCTGAGCAGCAATCCCGCCGCCCTGGAGCTGGTGCTCAAGCTCTGCCGCAGAGCCGGCGATCCGATTCATCTCAACGAGGTCATGGAACTGCTGGCCCACGCCCTGGTACAGGCGGGAGAACTGGTCCGCGCCCGCGACCTCTACAACCAACTGGCGGCGCTCGAGCCGGAAAATCCGGTGCACCTGCAGAACTACAAGCAGGTTTCCGTCAGGCTGGGCGACGATGCCTCCAACCGCCCGCTTACCGCCGACGAAGGCGCGCAGGCGTTGATGGTGGACGAGTTGGAGATCGATGCTCCCGCCGTGGACCAGGAATATGCCCCGGACATCGTGCGCGCCATCCGCACCGCGCTCACCGACTCCGAGCTGCTGGATTCTTACAATCTTCCCACCAAGGCCATCGCCCCGCTGGAAGCGGTGCTGGCCTCCGCTCCCGGGGATGTTTTGCTCAACCAGCGTTTGGCTTCCCTCTACGTGCGGGCCGAGCGTTACAGTGAGGCGGCGCGCTGCTGCGACATCCTGCGCGCGGTTTACCGCAAGGCCGGCCACCGCGAGCTCGCCGCGCAGTACGCTGAGATGTCCGCCAAGTATCACGAGCGCGCCGGCGAGCCCGTGCCCGATTACGCCGGCCCTGCCGAGCCCGCAGCCCACGCCGAGCCGCCTTCCCAGCCGGCCGAGGCTGCCGAGCATACCCAGCCTCAGGCCGCTGCCGCTCCTGCCGTGGTCCGCTCGGTGGAGATCGACGCCTCCAAGCAATGGGAGGAGATGACCGCGGTCGAGCCGCCGGAGCAGCTCGGCAGTTCCCATTTCATCGGGCAAAAAGCGGTCACGGCGGCCCGGTCGGGCGACCTGGTTGGCGATCTCCTGGAAGAGATACGGTTCTACATTGCGCAGGGGATGTGGGAGGAGGCGCACGCGGCCATCGAGAAATGCGCTGCCTTGGCCCCCGGCATCCCCGAGCTGGACGAATTCCGCGAGCAGGTCGAGAAATCCCGCAGCACCGCCGCCCCCGTACCCGAAGGCGAACTGGTGGAAGATGAGTCGGCGGCGCAATCGACGGTGGCCACGCTGGTGTTCGACGCCGGTGCGCTGGGCCTCGAGGATAGGCACTCCCCGCCGCCGCCGCTCGCGCCCCAGGTTGAGCCGCCCATCCCGGAACCCGCCGTCCAGCAGTTGGCCATCCAAGACGACGCGGCCGTGGGCGTCCCGGCTCCGCCACCGCTGCCGGCGGTTTTCGAACCGGCCGAGGCCGCGACAGCAGCCGATTCCCACCCCACCGACGATCCCCTGGCGGAGATAGTTCTCAACCTCGAGGAAACGCTGGGGGATGGTTTTGCGGTTGCCGCCCCGGCATCCTCGGCAGCCGCCGCACCGATGGCAGGCGCGCCGCCGCCGCTGGCGGAGCCCCCGGCCTCCGTTCCGCCACCGGTGGTGGTCACTACGCCGCGCCCGGCTCCGCCGGAACTGGTTCCCATGCCGGTGGTGCCGGCGTCCGACGCCACCATCGTCAGCCAGCAGATGCCCCAGGGCCCTCAGGAGTCGGGTTCGGGGCTGGCCGACATCTTCGAAGAATTCAAAGAGGACATGGAAGCCGAGGGCGCTGCCGCGGATGAGCACGATCCGGAAACCCATTACAACCTCGGGGTGGCCTTCAAGGAGATGGGCCTGCTCGAGGAAGCCATCGGAGAACTGCAAAAGGTCTGCCACTTCATCGAGCACGGACACCCCTTCCCCCACGTGCTGCAGGTCTACACCTGGCTGGCGGAGTGTCTTCTGAACAAGGGCGCGCCCCAGGCCTCCATCAAGTGGTACCAGCGTGCCTTGCAACTGCCCGCCGTGGATGAGGAAGCCCGCATGGCGGTGTACTATGAAATGGCGGGCGCCTACGAAGCAGCCGGCAACCGCCAGGCGGCGCTCGACAACTTCATGGAAGTCTATGCCAGCAATATCGACTACCGCGACGTGGCCGAGCGCATTAAAACCCTGAAAGCGTAGTATCCTCTGGGATGGATTCCGCGCCCCAGCACGGGAGCCCGAAGGACCGCCAGTTTTACCTCGATCCCCCGAACGGATCGGCCTCAGTCAAGGCGAACGAAAAAACCAACGGCCCGGAGCCAGCACCGTTGTCCAGCACCGGATTCGCGGCAACCCGCAGCTCCGCCACGCCCCTCTGGCTCATGCGCCTCTGGGTGGTGATCCGCGTGGCGTTCTTCATCGAGCTGGGGATGGTGCTTGTGGTGCTCCCCTGGACCCGCGGATGGACCGAAAACAGTCTCCTGCTGGCTTACCCCGAGGTCCGGTTCTTCCTGCAGAAGTATTTTGTGCGTGGCCTGATCTCGGGCCTGGGCTTCATCGATATCGGTTTTGGCATCTGGGAAGCTGTGCGGTACAAAGAACCTCCCCGCAACCCGAAACTGTCCTGAGAAATCTGAACCAACATGAGCGAAGATGTTTCCAACCCTGAATTGCGTGCGGCGCCGCTGGCCTACGAGAACCGTCCGTTCCTGACCAGCCCCGACGGGCGCATCCTGCGCATTCTCTCCGAGTATGCGGAACCGCTCGCCCGCTTCCGCCGGGAGAAGATCCAGGACACCGTCGTGTTCTTCGGCTCGGCCCGCTTCCACAGCCGGTCGGATGCGGAGAACGCTCTGGAATTGCTGGAGAGACAGGGATCGCGCACGCCCGCGCCTCCCGAGGAGCAGGAGCGCGTCCGCCAGGCCCGCAAGGCGGTGGAGATGGCCCGCTACTACGAAGATGCGCGCCAGCTCGCCCACATGCTCACCAAATGGTCGATGGGCATCCAGTCCAAGCGCCACCGCTTTGTGGTCACCTCCGGCGGCGGGCCGGGGATCATGGAAGCCGCCAATCGCGGCGCCCGCGAAGCCGGCGGCAAGACCATCGGGCTCAACATCCGCCTGCCCTATGAGCAGATGCCCAATCCCTACGTCACCCCTGCCCTCAACTTCGAGTTCCATTACTTCTTCATGCGCAAGTACTGGTTCGCCTATCTCTCCAAGGCCCTGGTGATCTTCCCCGGCGGCTTCGGCACGCTGGACGAACTGTTCGAGATCCTTACCCTCGCCCAGACCGAGAAGCTGGCCAAGCGGATCCTGGTGCTGATCTATGGCAAGCAGTACTGGGAGCGGGCGCTGAACATCGACGCCTTGATCGAGGCGGGGACGGTAGCGCCTGCCGACAAGGAGCTGTACTGCATGGCCGATACCCCCGAGGAGGCGTTCGAGATCCTGCGCAGCGGCCTTACCAAGTACCACTTGCAGGAGCCGCGTCCGCCTCGCGAATCTGAGCCCGAAATCGCCGAAACGAGAGGGTGAGGAAGTACCAAGTACCGAGTACCAAGTACCAAGTACCAAGTTGAACTTTGATCTGATGCCTTTGCTTGGTACTGGGTACTTGCTACTTGGTACTATCCGGAGTGCTTCTCTACTACATCACCGACCGCAAACAGTTTCCCGGACCCGAGCCGCGCCGCCGCGAGCTGCTGCTGGCCCGGATCGCCGGAGCCGCCCGCGCCGGTGTGGACTACATCCAGCTCCGCGAGAAGGACTTGCCTGCACGCGAACTGGAGTCGCTGGCCCGCGAAGCTGTTCGCGTAGTTCGCGAAACGCGAAACGCGGACCGTGAAACCCGTTTCCTGATCAATTCTCGTTCCGACCTGGCTCTCGCCACCGGCGCCGACGGCGTCCATTTGCCGTCCGACGATATTCCCGCTTCCGACGCGCGTGCCGTGTGGTCTTCCGCTCTTGCGCGAAACGTGAAACGTGAAACGCGAAACGTCGTTGTTGCCGTTTCCTGCCACACCGCCGAGGAAGTCCGCTTGGCCGAGTCCCAGGGCGCCGATTTCGCCGTCTTCGGACCAGTCTTCGAGAAAGTGGGAACCCCGCTGAGCACTGGCCTGGATGCCTTGCACGGCGCCTGTCTCGGCCACATGCCGGTGCTGGCCATCGGCGGCGTCACGCTGGAGAACGCCCACGCGTGTATTGCGGCCGGCGCCGCCGGCGTCGCCGCAATTCGCTTGTTCCAAGAGAACGGGATTATGGAAGTAGTAAAGGAACTGCGAGGATCCTAATGCACTCGATTTTTTATACAGGCTGTCATCCTGAGTGAGGGAGGGCTCCCGCGCGATTTAACAAGCGCGGGAAACCCGAACGAAGGACCTTGGTTTTCTCCTCGGGCTACACCAACTCTGGTCCATCTAGATTCGCTCCCGCTTGGGCAGCAGGGCCCGGAACACCATGTTGATCAGCGCCAGCACAATCGCGCCCCAAAACGCCGGCACGAAGCCCTTCACGACGAACCCGGAAACGAACGTCGAGGCCACCATCAGCATCACGGCATTGACCACGAACCAGAAGAGCCCAAGCGTAAGGATGATAAACGGGAAGGTCAGGACTTTCAGGAGGAAGCCGAGCGTGGCGTTCACCAGTCCGATCACCAGCGCGGCAATCAGCGCCGCCTTGAAATTGCGGATGTAGAATCCGGGCACCAGGTTCGCCACAATCATCAGGGCGACGGCACTCAGAATCCAGTGGAGGATCAGCCGCATAGGTCCGGGTATGGTACATCCCCGTGCGGCTTCTGGAGCAGATAATTCAGCTTACTGAGGCCGAGGCTCGGACTCTGCCCAGCTCGGCCAGGCCGCGGAGCTGCTGCGCCGCCGCAAAGCCGCGGTACATACAGAACAGCGCCAGCGCGTGGAAGGCGACGCTGGGCCAATCGTGGGCCACAAACAGCAGCGCGCCGTCGGCGGCATAGAGCAGCATGCCGATCCCGAACGCGAACTGGTTGCACCGGCTCGACCACAGGCCGATGGCAAGGAACACGCCCGCGATCATCACGTCGATCACCAGCGCCGGCAGCGTGGCCGCAGCGCCGGTTTTGCGCGCCACCGCGTCCACCACCTGCGTGACGCCCAGCCCGACCATGAAATGTATATGGCCGCCCGCGAACGCCGCCGCCGTATTCACCAGCGACAGTCCGGCCACCCAGTAGAACCAGCGCGCGCCCGATCTCAGCCGCGCCAGCGAGGTCAGCGGCACCTTGAGCATGACCGCCGGCCGCGCCGCGACCTCGGTGCTGAAGGCGGTCGGCTCGAATCCATTCCCCATGACTTCTTCTCCCTGAACCGCATTTGAACTATGACAAGGAAGAGAAGCCGCGGGAAGAGCGGGAACGGCGCTATCACCAATCGGAGGGATTAGACCCTCGGGCGCGCGCTCACGGCTTGCGCGCGATCTTGAAGGTTTCCGTCATTTCCTTCGTGCCATCGATGAAGAACCACTGCTCGGTCATGTGGTTGGCGTCTTCGATGGTGAGGACCATGCGCTGCATGTGGCCGGCATCGGGCTTGGCCAGATTGGTGGCATCGAGGAAGTTGAAGGCGAACCGCTTGCCGTCGGGCGAGACCTCAGCCTGCATGCGCGGCTGGTTGTGCGCGCTGCAGTAGTGGGTCATCAACAGACGGTCGTTGTCGGGATGATAGATGGTGACCATGCTTTCGCCCTGGTCGAGCTGCATCAGCGCCGAGCCGTCGCTCACCACCTGGAAGGTCACAGAGACGGGCTTGCCGCCAGCCGTCTTGCCCTCCCACGTGCCCGCGAGTTTCTTGAGCTGGTCGAAATGGCTGGCGGGGGTATCGGGCGCGGCCAACACGGCGCAGCTCGCGACGAGGAGCAATACCAGGCAGGATGCAATGCGCTTCATAGGATGCCTCCGGATCACGCATTGTAGCAGTACGGTTGCTGTACAATCGCGTTGAATCTGGATCGCCGACGAATGGGACAACATGCCTCGTAGAACTGCACGGGTACGAAGCTCACGGCAGCGGCAGAAGAAACTGCAAGGTCAAACCAGTGTTTCCGTGAAGCACGCTGGGATGAGATTCTTCCTTTGCATCAATAACGAGGGCAGCCCCGCCAGCCTCGAGGTGGGCAAGGTTTACCGCGCCATGCCGGAGCGGGAGGCGAAGATCCTGAACCTGCTGCGTGTCATCGACGAATCGGGCGAAGACTACCTTTATCCCGCCGCCCAGTTCGTCGCGCTGCGGCTGCCCCAGGCCGCCAAGAACGCCTTGCTACGGCGCTGAACTTAATTGTCCGTCACCGCGTGAGCCTCGGCCGTTTGGGCCTGGGCGCGTGCGTCCTTCTGGGTACTTGTCCGCGGCGGTGGCGAATGGTATTCACGAGTTGCGCCCAAAAAGGGAAAAAACCTCATGAGATCTCTGCGTGTTGTGGCCGTTCTTGCCGCGGCCGTGGTTGCTCTTGCTTGCTTCTCCTCCTCACCTGCGGAAGCCCCCACCGGTTTCGACAACAAAAGTAACGGGATGGTGGACGACCCCACGCACCAGACCGATCAGGGCAAGTTCGAAGAGGTCGAGGCCCTCAGCGACGGCCTCGGTCCTTTATATAACGCGCAGTCCTGCCGGGAATGCCACCAGAACCCGACCTCGGGCGGCGCCAGCCAGGTCACCGAGCTGCGAGTCGGGCACGAGGGGCCAGATCATCGTTTCATGAATCCGGAGATCCCCATCAACCGTGGCGCCGAGGTCATCACCGGACGCACCCTGGTGAACGATCGCGCCATCTGTCCCAACGCGGCCTTCCCCACCACGGAAATTCAGGAGCGCGTGCCCGAGACCGAGAACATCCGCACCACGCGAGTCTCCCTCAACCTGCTGGGCGATGGCTTTGTGGAGGCGGTGGCCGATCAGACCCTGGTGGACCTGGCTCACCAGCAATGCAAGGACTCACACCACAAGATCTGCGGGCAGGTGATTTATGTTCCCATTGTGGAAGCGCCCCCGCAGACCGGCGTGGGCCGGTTCGGGTGGAAGGATCAGCACGCCAGCCTGCTCTCGTTTTCGGGCGACGCGTACCTGAACGAGATGGGCATCACCACCCGCCTGTTTCCCGACGAGGTGACCACGCTGTGCAACACCGCGTCCGAGCCCAACGACACGCCCGATCCCGACGGGCTGGACGATCTGGACCACTTCGCGCGCTTCATCCGCGCCAGCAAGGCGCCGGCGCGTGACGCGCAACTGGCGGCGACGCCGGCAGCCATGCGCGGGTCCGAGTTGTTCGACAAGGTGGGCTGCTCGACCTGCCACGTGCGTTCGATGACCACGGCGCCGTCGGGAACCGCGATCAACGGCGGCAAATTCACCATCCCCGACGCCCTGGGCGGGAAAACCTTCCACCCGTACTCGGACTTTCTGCTGCACAACGTGGGGACGGGGGATGGGATCGTCGTCCCCATGGCCGAGCATTACGGCCGAAAGATGTATGCCATCAAGTGGAAGAATTTTTCGACCGAGGAGTTCCACAATGCGCGGTTCAAGGTGCGAACCGCGCCGTTGTGGGGCGTCCGGCTGCACAGCCGGCTGATGCACGATGGAACCACGGTGACCCTGCGCGATGCCGTCACGCGCCACGCCGGCGAAGCTGCGGACGTGAAACACAAGTTCGAGAAACTGTCACACGCCGATCAGGAGGCCATTCTGCAATTCCTGAGTTCGCTGTAGAACTAAAACGTCGCAGCGAAGCCTACGGCTGAACCGAGGTGATGATCTGGAAGGCGAGTTCGCCGGTGCTATCCACGGTTCTTCCCCAGACGATGACGCGGCGCGGCTCGCCGTCGCGATGCATCATCTGCATTTCCAGCCCATCAAAGTCTTGCCCGCTCCGCACGTGTTCCAGCAACCGGCGGTAGTCTTCAATGCGGGGGAGCACGGCGGGCCGCAGGCTCTTCCCGATGATGCTTCGCAAATCCAGCCCCAGCTGCTCCACAAAGACTTTGTTCACGCGCCGGATCTCACCGTCCCGGCCCAGGCAAGCCAAGCCGAAGGGAAGGTTGTCGATCATGGTGCGCCATTGCTGGTTGATCATGGAGAGGCGATCCTCTTTTTCCAGGAATCGCCGGCCCACCTGGACGCGGGCGAGAATCTCGTCACTGCTGACCGGCTTGGCGACGTAGTCATCCACGCCCCCCTCAAAAGCCGTCAGCATGCTGGCCTTGCCGTGGTGCGCGCTGAGCAGAACGACATAGGTGTAATCGCGCGCCTGGGCGCGGCGGATCTTTTGACAAATCTCCAGCCCATCGAGTTCAGGCAAAGCCCAACTGAGGATGACCAGGCGCGGCGGATCACTCCCCTTCAAGCGCTCCCAGGCTTCTTCTCCGTTGTTCGCCGATAGGAGCTCCACGCTGGTTTGCGCCAGAGCGTCCAGGATGGTGTAGCGGCAATTGAAGTCTTCGTCCGCAACTAAGACTTTCATGCTCTCCTCAAAGCGGCGAGGCTCGCCTCCGAGTTGCCAACGGTCCCTCTCCTCTATCCTTATCGGCCAGTAGCGGCGGTGAGAATAGTTCCCCAGAGAGGAACGCCGCACCCGCGATGATACTGCCGTCCGAAGAGCAGCCATTCCATAATGTCCACCATGGGACGGCGCCTGACCCTGATCCTGATGGATTTGCTCAACCCGAGCGGCTGCCCCCACGAGTTTGGATGGCCTCGCAAACGCCCCGATGGAGAGCACTATCAGGTATGCCGCTTGTGCGGGGCGGAGTACGCCTACGATTGGCGCGCGATGCGCCGCTGCCGGCGGACACGGCCCATCTCGCAATCGGTCCCAGCTTCCTAAGCCAAAAACACGAATGGCGGAGGGTTACTGTCTCCTCCGCCACTTTTCCCCTGCGTACGACCCCTGAATCAACTGGCTTTGGCTTTTGATTCTTTCGGCGCCGGCTCTTCCTTCTGCACCGAGACCGGCTTGAGGAACGGCATCATGGCGCGCAGGCGCGCGCCCACCTGCTCGACCAACTGGTTCTGCTCCTGGATGCGCTGCTTGGTGAACCATGGGCGGCCGGCTTCGTTCTCCGCGATCCAGCGGCGGGCGTAGGTGCCGTCCTGGATTTCCTTGAGAATCTGCCGCATCGCCTTGCGGGTCTCGTCGGTGACGATGCGCGGCCCGCCGGTGTAGTCGCCGTGCTCGGCGGTGTCGCTCACCGAGTAGCGCATGTAGTTGAGCCCGCCCTGGTAGATGAGGTCCACAATCAGCTTGAGCTCGTGCACGCACTCGAAGTAGGCGATCTCGGGCTGATATCCGGCCTCGACCAGGGTCTCGAACCCTGCCTTCACCAGCGCGCTTACGCCGCCGCAGAGCACCGTCTGCTCGCCGAACAGGTCAGTCTCGGTTTCTTCCGCGAAGGTGGTCTCGATGACCCCGGCGCGGGTGGCGCCGATGGCCTTGGCATAGGAGAGCGCCAGCGTTTTAGCGTTGCCGGTCGCGTCCTGATGAATGGCCAGCAGTGACGGCGTTCCGCCGCCTTCGGTGAAGACTTCGCGCATGCGGTGTCCGGGCGCCTTGGGCGCGACCATGGTGACGTCGACGTTCTGCGGCAACTCCAGCGTGCCGAAGCGCACGTTGAAGCCGTGGGCAAACATCAGCATCTTGCCCGCGGTGAGGTTCGGCAGGATCGACGCCCTGTACACCGCCGCCGTGCTGGTGTCGGGGATGAGCACCATGATCACGTCACCCCATTTCGCGGCGTCGGCGACGGAGTTCACGGTCAGCCCGGCGGCTTCCGCCTTGGCTCGCGATTTGCTGCCGGCGTGCAGTCCGACGCGTACCCGCACCCCGCTGTCGCGCAGGTTCAGGGCATGGGCGTGCCCCTGCGAGCCGTAGCCGATGATGGCGACGTTCTTCCCCTGGATCAGCGCCAGATCGGCGTCGTTGTCGTGATAAATCGTAGGCATTATCCATTCCTTTCATTTCGCCGCGGATGAACGCGGACTGTTATAGGAACTTCATTCGCCGCGGATGCACGCAGATATACGCGGATCAAAAAAGGCTTCTAGCTTTTAGCTCTTGGCTTTTGGCCGAACCAGCGCAGGTCCAGCCTCGAGCACTACATAGAGCCGGTTTTCCATCCGCGGAAATCCGCGTTTATCCGCGGCGGAGAATTTTTCAAACCGAATACGAAACATCTTCGTCGTCCTGGATCTCCAGCGGAATGCCGTTCTCCACCGGTCCGCCGGCCGCAGCCGCCGCGCTCTTGGCGCCGCGCGACATGGCGACGCGTCCGGTGCGGACCATCTCCACGATGCCGAAGGGGCGCAGCACCTCCAGCAGGCCGTCGATCTTCTCCTCGGTGCCCGTGATCTCGACGATCACCGACTCCGGGGCCACGTCCACCACGCGCGCGCGGAAGACGTGCACCAACTGCAGCAGGTGCGAGCGCGTCTCCGGATTGGCCGCCACCTTGACCATGGCCAGATCGCGCATGACCGTCGGGCCGCCGGTGACGTTGTTTACCAGCAGCACGTTCACCAGCTTGTACAGGTTGGCCTCGACCCGCTTCGCGCCCTGCTCATCGGTATCGACGACGATGGTCATGCGCGAGACTCCGGGCTTGTCGGTGTGGCCCACCGTCAGCGATTCGATGTTGAAGGCGCGGCGGCGGAACAGCGAGGCCACCCGGTTCAGCACGCCCGGTTTGTTTTCCACGTATACGACAAAAGTATTCAGCATAAGGTCACGCGTTTTCTGTTATGCGTCCTCGGCCGTCTCCACGAGCGGGCTGGGGCGGCGGATCATGTTGTGCAGGTCGGCGCCTGCCGGCACCATCGGGTATACCGTGTCTTCCTGCTCCACCTGGAAGTCGATCAGCACCGGGCCGCGGTGCTCGCGGGCGTCGCGGATGGTCGGAACCACATCCGCGCGCTGCTTGACGCCGGCGGCGCGGATGCCGAACGCGTCAGCCAGCTTGACGAAATCCGGGCTCAGCAGCGGGGTGGCGGCGTAGCGGCGGTCGTAGAAGAATTCCTGCCACTGCCGCACCATCCCTAGATAGCCGTTGTTGATGATGGCAATCTTGACCTCGATCTTCTCCTGGACGATGGTGGCGAGTTCGGACATGGTCATCTGGAAGCCGCCATCGCCGACCACGGCCCAGACCTCGGCTTCGGGACGCGCGAACTTGGCGCCGATGGCCGCCGGCACCGCGAAGCCCATGGTGCCCAGCCCGCCGGAAGTGATGAGCGAGCGCGGCTGCTCATGGTGGTAGTACTGCGCTTCCCACATCTGGTGCTGGCCCACGTCAGTGACCACCACGGCGCCGCCGTGGGTCTCGCGCCACAGGTCGTTGATGACGTGCGCGGCATAGAGATGGCCGTCGTCGGGCAGGTTCTGTATGTAGCGCACCGCCGAGTCGCCCTTGAGTTCGTCGATGTGGTGCCGCCACTCGGAGCGGTCCACCGACTCGACGTCGGGCAGCATGTGTTCGAGCACCTGGCGCAGGTCGCCCACCAGCCCCACGTCCACCTTGATGTTCTTGTTGATCTCCGCCGGATCGATCTCCACGTGGATCTTCTTGGCCGTCGGCGCATAGGTCTTGGTGTTGCCGGTGACGCGGTCGTCGAAGCGCATGCCGAAGGCCAGCAGCAGGTCGGCTTCCTGGATGGCCTTGTTGACCCAGGCTTCACCGTGCATGCCCATCATGCCGAGGTTCAGCGGATGTGACGCCGGGAAACAGCCCAGACCGAGCAGCGTGGGCGCTACCGGGATGCCGCTCTTCTCGGCGAAGTTCCTGAGCGCGTGCATCGCCCCGGAGATGATGACGCCGTGCCCGGCCAGGATCACCGGACGCTGCGCGCTATTGATCAGCGCGAACGCCTGGTCGTAGTCTTCCGGGTTTGGGGAGAGATCGGGACGATATCCAGGCAGTTGCGGTGCCGCAGCCTCCCAGTCGAACTCGCAGGAACTCTGCTGTGCGTCCTTGGTGATGTCGATCAGCACCGGCCCCGGCCGGCCGGACGCGGCGATGTAGAACGCCTCGCGAACCGTGCGCGCGACATCATCGGCACGCGTGACCAGATAGTTGTGCTTGGTGATGGGCAGGGTGACGCCGGTGATGTCGGTCTCCTGGAAGGCGTCGTAGCCGATCAGCTTGCTGCCCACCTGTCCGGTGATGCACACGATGGGCGAGGAATCCATCATGGCGGTGGCGATGCCGGTGACCATGTTGGTAGCGCCGGGGCCGGAGGTCGCGATGGCCACACCGACGCCGCCGCTGGCGCGCGCGTATCCGTCAGCCATGTGCGTGGCGCCCTGCTCGTGCCGCACCAGAATGTGGTGGATGGGATAGCGCGTCATCGCGTCGTACGCGGGAAGGATGGCGCCGCCGGGATAGCCGAACACGTGCTTCACTCCCTGGCGCACCAGGCATTCCCAAATGATCTCGCTGCCGGTCTTGGTCATGGGGCTCACGTCCTGTTTTGAAGGGGTGCGGCTTCAGCCGCACCGTAAAGCAACTTTAAAAAGTGTCATCCTGAGCGACCGAGGGTCCCGGGCGTTTTCTCCAGCCCGGGAAACGGTCGCGAAGGATCTTGGTTTTTCTAATACCCGTCTAGCCCTCAGGGGCTAAAGCCCGGATTCGAGGAACCTCTGTACGGCACGACTAAAGTCGTGCCCTCCCACCAGCCTACGCCCGGAAGAATTCCCAATCTTCATCCCGTCACCGCGCCCTGCGATGCCGAAGAAACGCTGGCCGCGTACTTGGCGAACACGCCGCTCGGATACCGGGGCGCAGGCGCTTTCCACTTCGCCATCCGCGAGCGGATCTCCTCGTCGGAAAGCTCCACTCGGAGCTGCCGCTGCGGGATGTCGAAGACGATCATATCGCCGTCGCGGACCGCGGCGATCACTCCGCCACGAGCCGCTTCCGGCGCGACGTGCCCGGCCATCAGGCCATGGGTGGCGCCGGAAAAGCGGCCGTCCGTCAGCAGGGCTACCTTGTCGCCCAAGTCGGCGCCCGAGATGGCTCCGGTGACGGCCAGCATCTCGCGCATGCCCGGGCCTCCGCGCGGGCCTTCGTAGCGGATTACCACCACGTCCCCGGCGCGGATGCGGCCTTGCTGCACCGCGGCGAAGGCGTCCTCTTCGAGATCGAACACCCGCGCCGGTCCGCGGAAATTCTGCATGTCGTGCCCGGCGATCTTCACCACGCAGCCCTCGGGCGCGAGATTGCCCTTCAGGATCACCAGGCCGCCCGTCGGCTTGATTGGCCGGTTGAGCGGGCGCACAACTTCCTGTCCCGGTGTCTCGACGGCAGTGCCGGCTTCCTCGCCGATGGTCTTAGTAGTAACTGTCATGCACTCGGGATGCAGGACGCCGGCCTGCTTCAGCCGATGGGCCAGCAGGCGAATGCCGCCGGCGCGGTAGAGGTCGGTAGCGACGAAGCGGCCGCCGGGCTTGAGATCGGCAATGAGCGGGGTACGCGCGCTGACGCGGTCAAAATCGTCGATCGAGAGTTCGACTCCAGCTTCGCGGGCGATGGCCAGCAGGTGCAGCACGGCGTTGGTCGAACCGCCGCTGGCGGCCACGCTGGCAATGGCGTTCTCCAGCGCGTTGCGCGTGAGGATGGCGCACGGCCGCAGATCGCGCCGGACCAACTCCATGATCTGCACTCCGGCCTGGAATCCGACGCCATCTTTTTTGGGATCGGTGGCCGGCACGCTGGCGCTGCCCATGGGCGAAATGCCCAGGAATTCGGTGGCGGTGGCCATGGTGTTGGCGGTGAACTGTCCGCCACAGGCGCCGGCGCCCGGACAGGCATGATTCTCAATATCGGCGAGTTCGGCGTCGGTCATGCGCCCGCTGGCATGTGCGCCCACGGCTTCGAACACGTCCTGAATCGTTACATCGTGGCCCTGGAACCTGCCGGGCTCGATGGAACCGCCATAAATCATCAGCCCAGGCACGTTGAGCCGGGCCAGCGCCATCACCGTGCCGGGGATGGTCTTGTCGCAACCGGAGAGCGCCACCACGCCGTCGAAGAGGTTGCCGCGCGCCACCAGTTCGATGGAATCGGCGATCACCTCACGGCTCACCAGCGAGGCGCGCATGCCCTCGCTGCCCATGGTGATCCCGTCGGAGATGGAGACGGTGTTGAACTCCATCGGCGTGCCGCCGGCTTTGCGGATGCCTTGCTTGACGCACTCGGCCAAGTGGCGCAGGTGGTAGTTGCAGGGACCGATTTCGATCCAGGTGTTGGCCACGCCGATGATGGGCCGCCGCAACTCGTCGTCGGTAAAGCCCACCGCCTTCAGCATGGCGCGTGCGGGCGCCCGGCTTGCGCCGTCGGTGATTGCCGCGCTGGACCGCCGCTTATCCGCTGCCATAGACACAAACAGCCATCATTTAGAGATGGCTGATCCCTTCGTCGTCTGCTGGTGCTTCCCCCAACCCAGGCCACCGCTGGCTGGGGAAGTACTTAGCTTACGTCGGTGTGATG
>JBIOFT010000076.1:0-17744 GCA_044447375.1 Terriglobales bacterium
ATGCCTACGCTTCGCTGATGGAAGGTGTTCCCTTCGCCAATGGAGCGCCGAACTTGACGGTGGACGTGCCCGCCATGCTCGAACTCTCGCGGGAGCGCGAGGTTCCCATCTGCGGCAAGGATTTCAAGACCGGCCAGACTTTGCTGAAGACCGTGCTCGCCCCCGCCTTTAAGGCCCGGCTGTTGGGCGTCAGCGGCTGGTACTCGACCAACATTCTCGGCAACCGCGACGGCGAAGTGCTCGACGACCCGGGCTCGTTCAAGACCAAGGAAGAGTCCAAGCTCGGCGCCCTGGAGCACATCCTGCAGCCCAGTCTTTATCCCGAACTCTACGGCAACATCTTTCACAAGGTCCGCATTAACTACTACCCGCCACGTGGTGACAACAAAGAGGGTTGGGATAACATCGACATCTTCGGATGGCTCGGCTACCCGATGCAGATCAAGGTGGATTTCCTGTGCCGCGATTCCATCCTGGCGGCGCCTATCGTGCTTGACCTGGTGCTGTTTCTTGATCTGGCGCAACGCAGCGCCGAACTGCGCGGCCTCGGCATCCAGGAGTGGCTCAGCTTCTACTTTAAGTCGCCCATGACCGCGCCCGGGCTCTATCCCGAGCACGACCTGTTCATCCAGTCCATGAAGCTGAAGAACACGCTGCGCCACCTGAAGGGCGAGGCGCTGATCACGCACCTGGGGCTGGAGTATTACGATTGAGTGGAAAGCGGTCGGTGGAAAGTATGGGCGGTTGGCGCTTTGGTTTTGAACTTTCCACTTTCCCCTGCGGCGGAATCTAGGTAACCCAAGCGCCCCTTTTTGCGTCTAATCTGTGGGGCAAGCCATATCCAATCCGGCAGTTTTGTTATTTGTTAACGGTAGTATAATCAGCGTGCCCGCCCCCCCGGTACACGTTTTGCGAGGGAGCCCCATGAAGTTCCGCGCCATCGCTTTAGCGGTTGCGCTGCTGCTGTGTCTGAGCCCGTTCACGCTTGCCCAGGACACCCAGAAAGCGCCTGCTCCAGACAGCACCACGCCTGCCAGCACCGACTCGGAGCCGCCTGCGGCGAGCCAGGACACGCAGAAAGCGCCTGCTCCGGACAGTATTACGCCTGCCAGCACCGACTCGAACCCGCCCGCGGCGAGCCAAGATAAAGACAGCGGCATTCCGCCTGCGGCTTCGGACAACACGCCGCCGGCGACCACCAGCAGTACCCCGGCGAGCAACAAGAACAAGAACGTCAAGGCGGGGAGCAAGGGGGACGTTGACTCCATCGGCAACCGCAACATGGGCGGCACGGGACTAGGCAACTGGTACTCGCTGGAAAAAGAGATTCGCATGGGCAAGCAATACGCCATGCAGGTGGAGCAGAGCGTCAAGCTGGTCCAGGACCCGGTGGTGAATGAGTACGTGAACCGCATCGGACAGAACCTGGTGCGCAACTCCGACGCCAAGGTTCCGTTCACCATCAAGGTGATCGACTCCGACGAGATCAACGCCTTCGCGCTGCCGGGCGGCTTCTTCTACGTGAACTCGGGGCTGATCCTGGCGGCGGACAACGAGTCGGAGCTGGCGGGAGTGATGGCGCACGAGATCTCGCACGTGTGCGCCCGCCACGCCACGCGCCAGATGACGCGCGCACAACTGGCCAACTTCGCTTCCATCCCGCTGATCTTTATCGGAGGCGGCATCGGCTACGCGATAGGCTCGGCCGCCAGCCTGGCCTTGCCGCTGACCTTCCTCTCGTTCTCCCGCGGCTTCGAGGCGGAGGCCGATTACCTGGGCGTCGAATACATGTACAAGACGGGGTACGATCCGGAATCCTTCATTGCCTTCTTCGAGAAGGTGCAGGCCAAGGAGAAGAAGAAGCCGGGTTCGCTGGCCAAGGCCTTCGCCACTCACCCGCAGACTCCGGACCGCATCGCCAAGAGCCAGGAAGAGATCAACAGCATCCTGCCGCCTCGTCCCGAGTATATTGTGGATACCTCGGAATTCCAGCACGTGAAGGCGCGGCTGGCGTCCATCGAGAACCGCCGCAAGCTGACCGATGACAAGGACAAGAACCGTCCCACGCTGCGGCGCACCGCCAGCGACAATCACCCCACGGACAGCGGCAGCGGCGACAGCAGCGACTCCAGCAACAAGTCGGACGACGACCGCCCGACGCTGAAGCGCCGCGACCAGTAGGCAGGAAGCAGGAGGCAGGCAGCAGGAAAGCCCTCAGGGCTCGATCCCTATGAAAGCCGCCGACACAGAGTCGGCGGTTTTCGTTTACAAGCATGATTGCCGAACGCTTTTCCTGCTTCCTGCCCCTGCCTTACTTGAACCACGTCCCCCAGATTACGTCCACCGTGGCGTGGGTGATGCCAGAGGTGAACAAGCGCCGCCGGTTGCGCCAGGCGCGTCCGTAGAATATCCCCGCGACGGTGGCCAGGATAATGTAGCGCCAGTTGAACACCGCGCGCTTGTTGAAGTGGGAAAAGCCGAAGACCACCGCGCTGATCAGCAACGCCGCCCGCGGTCCCAGGCGGCGCTCCAGCAGGTTCAGCAGAATCCCGCGGAAGAACAATTCCTCAGGAATGGCGATCAGGGTGAACGTGACGATCCATCCCGCGCAGAACTCCCACGCCGACGGCGCCACGCGGTGGAAGCCGATGAAGTGCAGCAGGAAGCCTCCGCCGATCCCGAAGGGGGCGAAGAACAGCAGTTCGCGCAGGCCGATGGCCAAGTCGCGCCCGTGCGGGCGGAAATCATAGCCCACGCCGTCGAGATTGCGCACCACCAGAAATCCATAGAGGGCGGCGTCGGTGAGCAGCAGCTTGGGCAGGGCGCTCATCGCGGGATGCGGATACGCTCCGTGCAGCCAGCGCATCACGATGGGCACGCCCAGCAGCGACAGCGCAAGCAGGTCGGGCCACTGGAGCCTCGCACGCGCGCCGGGCTCTTTGTGGGTGCAGAACTCCAGCAGCATTGCGACCACGATGGGGATCCCGGCGAGCGCAGCGCAGTATTGCCATTGGAATTCCCCGCGAGGCAGAGAAAAAACGAGATACGAGCTGGCCAGCAGGCCGGGGGCGAGCACCCGCGCCCAGCGCGCGTCGAGGGCACGGCGCAGGGGGGCGGCGGCTCCGAATCCGAACCCCCAGAAGGGCGCGAACAGCAGGGCAAAGCTCAGAACGAAGGTGGCGCGGCTGCCGCCGGTCGTCTCCAGCACCCGAAAATGCGCGGCCGCGAACCAGATGGCCACCAGCAAAGCCAGGAACGAAGCCAATGCGGCCGCGATCGTCCCCCACGGCGCCGAGCGAGCGGAGGTGGGCGACGCCGGCATCACGACATCATAATCGCGGTGGGTGGGATCAGTGATGCGCCTGCTGGTGCAGGCGCGCGCGGGCGGAATTCAGTTCCACGCTGTCCGGGTAGAGCTGGCGGATCAGCAACTGCTGGGCGTGGATGATGCGTCCCTGCTCCAGGATCATCAGCACCATCAGGGCGTAAGCAAAGAAGAAGATCAGCCGCAGCCCGCGGGTGCGAAGCCAGCCAAAGCGAGCCTGGGGAGCCGCTATCGTCATGGGCGTCTCCACGAGGAACATGAAGCCGGCGCGGGGCTAGCCCGGCAGAAAAATCCTGGCAGTCATGCCCGGGAAGAGCTGCATTATCGGCCAAGCGGGGGTAATCACAAAGGGAAAAAGACTAGACCCCCCAAGGCTGGCGCGTGGGGCCGTGTGCGGCGCTTACTTCCCGACGTACGACTCCACCGTCTCCACGATGCCCGGCGCTTCCTGCGGCGCAGACACGATCTTCATCGAGTTCCAGTCGTATGGCAGTTCTTTCCCACAGTCCAGGCAGACCACGTAGGTCCCGGTCACCGATGCCACGGGGGAACGCTCCCCACGCCGAATGCTTCTGGGAAAAGTGTAGTTCTTGTGCCAGCAACCGAACAGCGCGTCGAAAACATTCGCAAGCATCTACCACACCCCTTGTGCCTCCGACCCATGGACCCGGGGGCCCTGGCCGGTCCCGCCTTGGGAGACCCAAATTTTAGGTTGCCTAGCTGATTAGATTCAGGAACCCGGAAAAAGGAGCGCTCAGTTTGCCACAAATTCAGCCAACTGCAAATCTATGTTTTGCACAGGTGAAAACACGCAGCTCTCCGAAGCTGGAGCCGTCAGTCCCATGAAGGCGCATGTGGCGTGGCTACATGATCTTGCAGACCACTGGCGCGATGGTGCAGCCGGCGATGTCTTTTTGAGACGGCTACGTGGTGGAGCGCTTTTTCTTGGCCGTGCACTTGCTAAGGATGGCGACTTCGAGTCTGGTGCGGAGGTCTTCGGGAAGTTCGTACAGTTGGGAGTCGCGGTAGATCTCGATGGTCTTCTTGGTGGTGTTGCAGATGACGTAGCAGTTGTGGCACCAGGCAAGATGGTCTTCCAGTTCCGCTTGTGTGCTGGCGTCGATGGTGGCGTCCAGGTAGTCGGTCAGTTCTTTAAGAAAGTCCGTGCACGTCACTTTGCTTTACCGTCTCCGCCCTTGGGTTTCCTGAAGTACTTGTTCAGCCGTTCCCGCAACTGCAAGCGCGCCCGCAGCAGCCTGGACTTCACCGCGGGGATACTCAGGTCCAAGGCTTCCGCCGTCTCTTCGGTGGAGAGTCCCTCTACGTCCCGCAGCACGAACACCGTGCGAAAACTGGACGGCAGCCCCTGGACCGTCTTGCGCAGGATGTCCTTGAGCTCGCCCTGCTTGTAGAGCTGCTCCGGATTCGGCGACCAGTCCGCGACTTCGCGCGGCATGGTGTCCTCTTCCGTCTGGATATCCTCGTCCAGCGACACCGTGCGGTCGGAACGCCGCCGCCGCAACTTCATCAGCGACTCGTTCACCGCGATCCGGACCAGCCAGGTATAAAACTTCGAGTTCCCCTGGAACTGCTCCAGGTTTTCGTACGCCTTCAGGAACGCATCCTGCACCACGTCTTCCGCATCCTCGCGGTTCTGCGTGATGTGCTGCGCGATGCGGAAGATGTTCCGGTCGTACCGCTTGACCAGTTGCTCGAACGCCGCTACATCGCCGCGCTTGGCGGCCTGTACCAGCGCCAGCTCGTCCGTCGCTGCTGCGTCCCTTGCCTTTGTTTCGATGATAGCCATGGTCTCAGGATGCACAATTTCGTGCAATCGAATCGTCTATTGTAGCTGGTTCCCGTGCGCTCGGCGAGTCCGCGCTGCCCCGGGTGCTGTCCTAATTTGAATTTCCACAGGTAAAAAATCAAAAAGGAGAAAAAAGTATGAGCACCAGTACCAAGACATCCTTACCCCAACGGGGCAACAGTTACGCAAGCGCACACCTGCACACGTCCACAGGCGAACAATCGGAGATGGCAACAAAACTCTTGCAATTACTCTCAGACTCCGAGTATGATGCTCGGGTGACGGAGCCGATTGCCCAAACTCTAAAAGCCATGAAGCAGCGGGTAGAGTACGAGGCTCGCCAGCTAAAGGCCATTGAGAGCGAGATGGCAACCTTGCTTGAGAAGCATCTCCGTTACGAAGAGTTGGCACAGATGGATATATCCAAGTCCCAACTGCTTTCAAAACTGAGGACGATTCTGGAAAAGACCCCGCACCTCAAGTATCTCAAGCTGTGGGAAGTTCTGGAAGTGTATCTCAGTTTCGTGAAAGAGGCTCAGGTTGCGGACATCCTCGGTTTTTTGGGTTGGATCGGGTACGAGAGCAGCAGGCAGGCTATCGAATCCACGGTCAAGACCCACAAGCACCGTTTCACTGTTCGCAAGGACGGCTGGGACAGGTTCATCTCTCTGGCCGGAAAGGAGTCCGATGCCCCCGCCACCACTGGCACACGCAAATAACGAGAGCCGCTAGAGACTGTCATCTCAAGCGGCTCTGAAACCACAACCCGGCAAGCCGGTATCATGGCCTCGCAACCTCGATTATCGGCTTGCCTCACTCCCGCAGTCAAGCGGGATTCGTGAGGAGCCGAACATGTATACACTCTCTTCTGAAAAGAAACTGGCCATAGTCTCTTTCCTGCTGGAAGGCAATTCTGTTCGTTCTACCGAGCGGATCACCGGAGCCCACCGCGACACGATTTGCCGACTGCTGGTACAGGTGGGAGATCACTGCACCGAACTGCTGGACGCGCAGATGCGGAACCTGCGCTGCAACTACATCCAGTGCGATGAGATTTGGACCTACGTCGGAAAGAAGCAGAAACGGGTGCGCGACGGTGACCCGCCGGAGGCTGGCGACCAGTGGGTGTTTGTGGCAATTGACCCGGAATCGAAGCTCATTCCCGTCCACACGGTCGGCAAGCGGACGGAGGAAACCACGTGGTACTTCATGCAGGAACTTGCCGGACGGCTGGCGACCCGAGTCCAGCTCACCACGGACGGATTCCACTTCTACCGCCGCCAGGTCGAGGATGCGTTCGGGGAGGACGTGGACTTCGCCCAGCTCATCAAGCTGTATGGGGACTTCGGACAGCACGATGCTGATGGGAAGTATTCCCCAAGCCCAATCGTGGAGGTCATATCCAAGGTGCGGCAGGGGAACCCGGACCCGGAGCACATCTGCACGTCACACGTGGAGCGGCAGAACCTCACGATGCGGATGGCGATGCGGAGGTTCACCCGGTTGACGAACGCTTTCTCGAAGAAGCTGACGAATCTGAAAGCGGCTTGCGCCCTGCACTTTGCACATTACAATTTTGTGCGGGTACACTCATCATTGCGCGTAACGCCCGCAATGGCCGCTGGCATTGCAAGTGAAGTTTGGTCGCTTGCTCAATTGCTGCCGTAGGCCCAAATACGGGAATGAGGGATAAAAACATGAGTTCGTCCGAAGATGCTCTTTCGATATTTCGCAAATGGAGGAGTTTACCTACCGCTTTGACGTTGATCCTTCTCTCCACAGACAAACCGTCCCGTATAATTTCCATGCATCGAGTGAATGTTTCTTCGATAGATGAGAGGGGAAGGCGCGTCACAATGAGCGGAATCGGAACGTCATTCGAGCGAGTTATAGAAGTAGATGTTTCGGTTTTTGTGGTGTCCGACGAGGAAAAGACTGTACTCGTATCCACAGCAACTGAACGCTTTACCGTCTCTTCTCTCTTATCGGTCGGGGAAGGGTAGAGGGTTGGGCTTGACACAATACACGCTCCGGCTCTAATGTGAGCATGAGCGCGTCCCCAAGCAAACACTTCTGGAAAAAGCTCCGGTGCCAGCCGGGGCTTTCGCTTTTGTGATTAAATCACAGACCACGGAGGCGGACAATGAATTTTCTAAAAACCTGCTTGGCTGTGCTGGCCGGGTTCCTGCTCTGCTACCTGCTGCTGGCCCCGCAACCTGTGAAAGCTGGTGGATCAGGCCGAGTGTATGTGAAACGTGCAGAAACTGGGACCACTGCGGACATACAAGGGTACGGGACGGAGGTAAAGGGAAACGTAGTAGGGTTCTACTGTACAGGCTCAGGGAATCAGTTGGAGTGTTATATTGCCAGCCAGTAGAGGCAATCCGCCTGCCATCCCGTGCGCGGGGAGAGCGCAGATTAGGACAGTACCCTGCCCCGCACCCTTGAAGTACGTAAGCCGCTGCTTCTTGGACGGGCGGCGCCCTGCTTTCGTCAACCTGTCATTCAGGGACGGGTGGCCCACCCAAAGCCGTCGGGTGAGCAGAGGTCTTGGTTACCAGCAAGAATCTCGAGGGTGCCCCATCCTAACGTCGTGCCGTTCGACGTTAGGGTGGGGTTTTTGACGTTTGTCTTGTCTCGCGTGATTCGCAGAATCAATCCCAATGGTCACAGAGCGCAAAAGTCAAAATCCCCACCCTTCCCAACGGCAGGGAAGGGTGGGGCACCCTCCAAATCCCGCTGTTCCCAACAACAGGCTCCGGTGGGGCACCCTCCAGCAGTGCTCAAATTGAACACTGAAGTCCACTTCCCGTCCGTTTAGCGCCTTGGTGCCCCCCGGTTGGGCGGGGATGGATTTGGCTCTATAATCGCTACAGAGCCGCCGCACGACACAGGGAGCGTCGCGTTTCACTTTTCATGCAGGACTCCAAACAGATCGAATTCATAGCGGAGCGGGTGGTTTCCGAGGTGCTGTCGCGCCACCTGCCGGAGATCCGCCAGGAGATGGTGCGGCGGGTCATCGCTGAGCTGCCGGCCGCCGGCGCCAGCGAGGGCGGCGCCGCGTCGGCGGTGCTGGAAGCCGCCCTGGCGGCGCTGCAGGACGTTACCTCGCAGGCGGATGTCCTCAACGTGCTGCTGGATTTCGCGGCCCGCTTCAGCGGGCGCGTGGCCCTGTTCGTGGTGCGCGGCGAGTCCGCCACCGTGTGGCAGGCGCGCGGCTTTCCCGACGACAACGGCCTGCGCAACTTCAACCTCAACCTGGCCGACGCCGTGGTTGCGCGGGTCGTGCACGAGCGCGTCCCGGGCGCGGCCGGCCTGGATTTCGATCCCAACTTTCTGGCCCGGGTTGGACATGCCGCCGGAGGCAACGCCATTCTGTTGCCGCTGGTGCTGCGCGAAAAAGTCTCCGCCCTGGTGTATGCGGATTGCGGGCTGGAGGGCGGCAAGCTCGATGTGTCCGCGCTCAAGCTGCTGATGCGCTCCGCCGGCATGTGGCTGGAAGTGCTGGCCCTGCGCAAAGCCATGATGGGAGGAGCCCCGGCACCGGAGCCGGCGCCTGCGCCGGAACGGTCGCCGGTAACGGTGGGCTCGGTCACGCCGGAGCGAGCGGCTGCCGTGGCCGCCTCCGCCCCACCGCACGCCGCCCAGCAGCAGGCCGCGCCCGCCGCCTCCAGGTCGGCCATCGCCGTCGCCACTCCGGAATCGGACTGGACCCCCGAGGAACGCGATCTCCACCTGCGTGCCCAGCGCTTTGCCCGCCTGCTGGTGGATGAGATCAAGCTGTACAACCAGGCCAAGGTGGCGGAAGGGCGCGCCGCCCGGGACCTCTACGACCGGCTCAAGGAAGATATCGACAAGAGCCGCGCTTCCTACCACAAGCGGTACGGCAGTACTCCCGCTGCCTCCGCCGACTACTTCACCAAGGAACTGGTCCGCATCCTCGCGGACAATGACGCCTCTCTGCTAGGAGCGAATTTCCCCGGTTGATGCCAGCCGTGCGCAGTCGCGTTTCATTCTCACCCTCGTGCTCGCCGGGCTGGTAACGCCCAGGTTGGCGGCGCAGCAATCGGGCGGCGAGACCTCGTCGCAGAGTTCCAGCGCGAAGAAGAAGACCAGTACAATCAAAAAGCCCACCAGCACCACAACCAAGAAGCCCGCGAGCACCGCAGCCAGGAAGCCCGCCAGCTCAAAAAAGAAAACCACCACCGCGAAGAAGAAACACGTCACCCCGATCCGTGTGACGCGGGTGAAGCGCGCCTTCGTGGCCTCGGCTGCGCTGAAGCCGATGGCGCGTCAACTGCTGCAGGACCGCACTCCGACTGCCTATGCCGGGGTGGAGAAGTACGCGCGCGCGCACAACGACGAAGCCGGCTCGCTGGCCTGGCTGGTTACCGGCTACGCGCACGTGATCGACCGGCAGTATCCCGCCGCCATCGAGCCGCTCAAGAACGCGCGCGCCCACGCCGGGGAGCTGGGCGATTATGTGGATTACTATCTCGCCTCCGCCTACGCAGGCGCCGGAGATCCAACCCATGCGGCCGCGGCTCTCGAGGGGTTCCAGACGAAGTATCCGGACTCGCTGCTGGAGCGCGATGCCATGGTGGCGTACGCTGGTGCGCTGGTCTCGACCGGCCATGAGCAGCAGGCCATCGCGTTGCTCGAGGCGCACCGCACCCCCACGCGCGCCGATCTGGAACTGGCGCTGGGCCGCGCCTACTCCGCTGCCGGACAGCCGGTAAAAGCTACGCAGACGCTGCGTCGGATTTACTACACTATGCCGCTGGCTGCCGAAGCCGCCGACGCCGAGCTTCTGCTGAAGCCATTGGCGGGAGTTCCGGGTGTGCCTCCCGTCACCTTCCAGGAGCAGAAGACGCGCGCTGAACTGCTGGACCTGGCGCGCCGTCACACCGACGCTATCCTCGAATATCGCGCTTTGGTGAAGCAGGCGCCGCCGGAAGAACTCGCGAGCGTACGCGTGGGGCTGGCGGCGGCGCTCTATCACGGCGGACGGACCTACGAGACGCAGCAGGCGCTGGCCGGGCTGCCGCCCATGACCGGCGAACCCGATGCCCTGCGCCTTTACCTGCTGCTGGAGATGGAGCGCCCCGACATTAGTCGCGTCGAGCAGACACTCTCCAGCCTGCGCGGCAGTTATCCCAGCAGCCCGTGGCTCGAGGAAGCGCTGTACGCGGCCGCCAACCTGTACCTGCTGCGGCCGGACTACGACCACGCCGCCGCGCTCTATGGCGAGATGGCGCAGCGTTTTCCCACTGGCAAGTACGCGCCTTACGCGCACTGGAAGGCGGCCTGGCTGAGTTTCCGCCTGGGCCGGAACGGCGAAGCCCGCTGGCGGTTCGAAAAGCAGGTGGAGCTGTATCCCACCTCCAACCAGGTGGTGCCATCGCTTTACTGGCGCGGACGGATCGCGGAAGACGAGCATGATGATGCCCGCGCGCGCGCCTACTACCAGAAGATCCTGGATCGCTTCCGCCACTACTACTACGCCGACCTGGCGCGCACGCGGCTGCGCGGACTCCCGCCCAGCACCGATCCGGTGGCTGATCCCTTGCTCGATCACATTCCCGCGCTGCGGCCGCTGGCGGGCGTGGCCAACACCGAGTTGCCCTCCGACGACCTGCGCGCGCAGAAAAGTCTGCTGCTGGAGAACGGCGCGCTCTACGAGCTGGCCATGCGTGAGCTGCAGGCGGCCAATAGCAATGGCGACGCGCCCTGGGCGCTGGCCCAGATCGCGCATCTCTATCAGGAGCAGGACCGCTACGATCGCGCTTTGCAGACGCTGAAGCGTGCTGTGCCCGGATACTTCGGCCTGGAGATCGAGCAACTGCCGCGTCCGGTTTGGGAAGCGTTATTTCCCCGGCCGTGGTGGAACGACGTCAAGAAATACGCGGCCGAGAACCAGCTCGATCCCTATCTGGTGGCGGCGCTGATCCGGCAGGAATCGGAGTTCAATCCCGCCGCGGTCTCGCGCGCCGACGCCATCGGCCTGATGCAACTGCTGCCGGTTACCGGCAAGCGCATGGCGCACGAGCTGAATGTCAGAAGGTATTCTGTCGGCATGCTGGCGGAACCCGGGGTTAACGTGCAACTGGGCACACGTTATTTCCGGCAACTGGTACAGAAGTTCGACGGCAAGCTGGAATTGGCGCTGGCGGCCTACAATGCCGGCGCCGACCGCGTAGAGGAGTGGCGCTCGTCGGGGAACTTCCGCGAGCCCGCCGAGTTCGTCGAGTCCATCCCGTTCACCGAGACCCGCGAGTACGTGCAGGCGATTCTGCGCAACGCCGGCATCTACCACCGCCTCTATGGCACGCCGTAGAATGAATTCGCTGTAACCGCGAACGAACTTACAACTGACCCCATGTCACTGCCCGACTTCAAGCTCCTGCGCCCGCGAACCCTCGCTGAGGCGGTCGAACTTCTCGGCAAATACGCCGACGCCCAGATCGTCGCGGGCGGGACGGACCTCATCCCGTCCATGAAGCAGCGCCTCTTCACGCCGGCCTGGATGATCGACATCCGCCGCATCGCCGAACTGCGCGGCGTTCGCAACGTCTCGGGGCAGGGAACTGAGATCGGCGCACTCACCACGCTCACCGAGATCGAGCACTCCGACCTGATCCGCCGCGATTATCCCGTGTTGCACGAAGCCGCCAAGACCGTGGCCTCGCCCATCCTGCGCAACATGGGCACGCTGGGCGGCAACATCTGTCTGGACACGCGCTGCCTGTGGTACAACCAGTCGCTGACCTGGCGCACCTCCTGCGGGTTCTGCATCAAGAAGGATGGCGACCTATGCCACGTCGCGCCCGGTGGCGCCAAGTGCTGGGCGGTTTTCTCCGGCGACACTCCTCCGGCGCTGCTCTGCCTCGATGCCGAACTGGAGATCGCCGGCCCCGCAGGCACGCGGCGACTCGCGCTCCGCGACTTCTACACCAACGTCGGCGACGCCCGCATGACGCTCGCCCGGAACGAGATGGTCACGCGCGTCTTCCTGCCGGAGCGCACCGCCGGATACCGCGGCGTCTACCGCAAGCTGCGCCTGCGCGGCTCCATCGATTATCCGCTGGCCGGCGTGGCCGTCGCGCTCAAGCGCTCGAACGGACACGTGGAAGACGCCCGCGTCGCCATCACCGCCGTGAATCCCGCGCCGTTGTTGATTCGCGGCGTGGATAAGGAACTGGTCGGGAGGCCTGTGACCGAAGAGATTGCCGCGGCGGTCGGCGAACTCGCGGCCCGCACTGCGAAGCCGCTCACCACATCTACGCTCACGCCTGAATATCGCCGTGAGATGATTCGCGTGTTCGCCAAGCGAGCTGTGCTCGAGGCGGCAAGAAAGTGAGAAGTGGGAAGTGATAAGTGGTAAGTTTGTTTCGCCAACGACCAACAACCAACGGCTAACGACCAACTGGCCACTTACCACTGGCCACTAACCACTGGCCACTAACCACTGACTTTGATCACCGACTGCCACATCCACATCCAGCCCATGGAGATGTTCAACCCGGGCGCGCTGGCCGCGATGAAGCGCAAGCGGCCGAACTTCGAGCAGATCTGCGAATTCTGCCGCTCGCCCAAGGCGTTCCTCAAGCACCTGGACGCCTGCGGCATCGAGCGCGCCGTGCTCATCAATTATGTGGCGCCCGAGGTCATCGGCTTCACGCCCGAGGTCAACACTTTCATCGCCGGCTACGTCAAGGAAGACCCGCGCCGCCTGATTCCCTGTGGCAGCCTGCATCCGCGGCACAGCACCAACTTCATGGCCGACGTGGACCACCTGCTCCGTCTCGGCATACGCATGATCAAAGTCCACCCGCCGCACCAGTTGCTCTATCCCAACGACTACCTGCACGGCGTGAAGGAGCTGGAGATCCTCTACCGCGCCGCCGAAGCCAACGGCGTTCCGGTAATGGTCCACACTGGAACGTCCATCTTCCCCGGCGCGCGCAACAAGTTCGGCGACCCCATCCACGTGGACGACGTGGCCGTCGATTTCCCGCGCCTGAAGATTCTGCTGGCGCACGGCGGCCGGCCGCTGTGGATGAACACCGCGTTCTTCTTGGTGCGCCGCCACGCCAACGTCCATCTCGATATCAGCGGCATTCCGCCCAAGACCCTGTTGAAATATTTCCCGCGGCTGGAGGAGATCGCGGCCAAGACCGTCTTCGGCACCGACTGGCCCGGGCCCGGCGTCTCGGACATCAAGCAGAACCTCGACGACTTTCGCGCGCTGCCGCTCTCCGAGGCGGCGAAAGAGCAGATCCTCACGAAGACGGCGCTGACGCTTTGGCCGGCGTGATTTCTTTCGCCCGCTTCGCGGGCTTGCGACTGGTTTCAATTTTTGTCCCACGGCTCACGCCGTGGGCTACGTTCTTCCGCGCGCTACGCGCGCTAACAATCACCCGACGACCCGATCACCCGATGCCCCGATTCTCAATGGCCCAATAAAAAGGGGGAGCTCGCGCTCCCCAACGTGAAACCTGAAACGTGAAACTTGAAACGTTTTCCTACTCTCCCGCCACTCCCGCGCTGCTCATCATCACCGGACGGTCGAGTTCCAGGAAGATTTCGGTTCCGACCGGCAGTTGAGCGGAGTGTTTGGTCGCCAGCCAATGCGCGGCGACCAAGCCGAATCCCAGCCCTCCACCGATGAACAAACCCTTGGCCCCGGCGGCCAGCACCCCGACGATCGCGCCCGCGCCGGCGCCCGCCACCATCTCGCCGTTGTCGCGCCCGTTGCGTGCGGAGCCATGGATCCTGCCTTCGTCGTCCACCGTAGTATGCGACGACTTGGCCGTGTCCATCACCGTTGCGGTAATCACGTACTCGTTGCCGTTCGGCAAGACGATGCGATCGGGCAGCAGCGCGATAGTGGGCTTGCCGGCGATACGCCGCGGCTCGCTTAGCTTGGTCACCCGCCCGGTCACCGACGCGCCCACCGGCACCATGGTGGCGCCGTTGACCACCACCGCCTCGGTTACCCGCCCGGTGAACACATCGCCCACTTTGCTCTTGTGGGTGGAAAGCGGTGTCTCCAACTTCATGCGCAGGCCGGTTCCCGCCGGCAGCGACGCGTCCTGTTGCGCCATGGCCGCCGCTGCCAGCAGCAGCATGGCCAACGTCATACGGATTACTCTCTTCATCACCATTCCTCCTTGGCTGACCTTGTGTTCAAACTCGAGGTGTTCAAAATCGATCACCGACTCGATGGCGCAAGCACTTAATCTCTCGCTGACTGCAACTGCTGCGACACCAAGCTGATGTCCGCCCGGTCTTTCTGGTCGGAACTGACGTACACGAACCGCAGCATGCTCCTGCGGTCCACGATGAAGGTGGCCGGCCGTGCGATGTTGATGGCATCGTGCGCCAGCCAGTGATAGATGCCATATGCCTTGGTGACCGCGCGGTCTTCGTCCAGCAGGAAGGGAAAGCTGACCGGATGCTCGGCGAGATACTTCTCCGGTTTGAACAAGCCGCCGCGCTTTTCGGCCGCGATGTATAACAAGCTCCCCACCCGCTCGATTTCGTCCTTGTGTGGCTCCAACTGGGCCATGCGCTTGACGCAGTTCGGTCACCAGGTTCCCCGCAGGAACTCCAGAATCACCGGACCGCGCACCAGCACCTGGGGGAGGGAATAGACCTCGCTGCGATTCGCCGCCGCGAGCGTGAATTCCGGCGCACGATCGCCGATCCTCAAAGTTTGCGAGGAACCCGGCACCACTCCGACTTTAAGCCAGCCCAGGATGCCCGCAACATGCGAAACCAAAATGGGAACCAGCTTAGGCACGTGAATAGTCGGCTTCTCGAAAGCGGATGGCAGCCAACCCATCACTTGGGTGCACGCCCTCGCCGTGCGGCCGCGTTGCACTATAATCGCCAGTCGCATGAGCAAGACCTACACCGGCACGGGATATCTCACCGGCCGCCGCGTACGCTTCTATAAGGGCGATGACAATGTCCTGCGTTATTCAGACCCGCACGAGGAACTTATGACCGATACCAGCATTGGCGAGATTCGCGCCCGCGAGATTCTCGATTCCCGCGGCAATCCCACGGTCGAAGCCGAGGTTCACCTGGCCGACGGCAGCGTGGGACGAGCCGCTGTTCCCAGCGGCGCTTCCACCGGCGAGCACGAAGCCGTGGAACTGCGCGATGGCGATGACGCGCGTTACCAGGGCAAGGGCGTGCTCAAGGCGGTGGCGAACGCGAATGGCGAGATCGCCGAGGCGCTCTCCGGCATGGACGCCTGCGACCAGCGCGCGCTCGACGACAAGATGATCGAGCTCGATGGCACCGAGAACAAAGCCCGCCTGGGCGCCAACGCCATCCTCGCCGTCTCCATGGCAGCAGCGCGCGCCAGCGCCACGTCGCTCAAACTGCCGCTCTACCGCTATCTCGGTGGAGTGAGCGCCAACGTGCTGCCAGTGCCCATGATGAACATCCTCAACGGCGGCGCGCACGCCGATAACAACGTCGATTTTCAGGAATTCATGGCCATGCCGGTGGGCGCGTCGTCGTTCGCCGAAGCGCTGCGCTGGGGTGCGGAGGTCTTTCACACATTGAAAGGCGTGCTCAAGAAACGCGGATACAACACCGCCGTGGGCGACGAAGGCGGCTTCGCGCCCTCGCTCAAGTCCAACGTCGAGGCGATTGAAGTCATCCTCGAAGCCATCCAGAAGGCCGGCTACAAGCCGGGCGAGGATATCGCCATCGCCCTTGATCCCGCCGCCAGCGAGTTCTATCAGGATGGCAAGTACGTTTTCAAGAAGTCGGACAAATCGGCGAAGAGCTCCGACGACATGGTGCGCTTCTGGGCCAAGTGGGCGCGGGACTATCCCATTGTTTCGCTGGAAGACGGACTATCGGAGGAAGATTGGGACGGCTGGCAGAACCTGACCAAAGAGCTGGGCGGCAGGATTCAGCTCGTCGGCGACGACATTTTCGTGACCAATATCCGGATCTTTGGCGAAGGCATCGAGAAAGGAATCGCCAACTCGATTCTGATCAAGCTCAACCAGATCGGCACGGTCAGCGAAACGCTCGACGCTATCGCGCTCGCCCGCCGCAACGGCTACACCTCGGTGATTTCCCACCGCTCGGGCGAGACCGAAGACACTTTCATCGCCGACCTCGCCGTCGCCACCGGCGCCGGGCAGATTAAGACCGGCTCCGCCTCGCGCACCGACCGCATCGCCAAGTACAACCAGTTGCTGCGCATCGAGGAGGAGTTGGGCTCCGGCACCCGCTTCCTCGGCCTCAAGGCGCTGAACTATCGCGGCGAGCTGGCGACCAAGGTGGGAGTCTGAACGACCAGCGACCGCTCAGGAGGATCGCGTGAGACGATGGACAGCTTTGACCGCTTTTGTACTGGTCTGTGCTTCTTTTACATGCAGCCAAACCGCGCCGGCGGCGACCTCCGCAGCACCGCCCAACGCTGCGAAAGTCGCGAAGATTCGGGAGCTGATTAACCTGATGGGCACGCCCCATATTGCGGCCGAACTGATGAAGTCTCAGGCCGCCAGCATCAAGACGCTCTTGCCATTTCCGCCACGCGCGCAGGACGATTTCGAAAAAGAGCTTCTGGCCTCCATCGACGTGAATGAGCTTGTCGATCTCATTGTTCCGATTTACGACCGGCATTTCTCGGAGGCGGACGTCGATGGCATGCTGGCTTTTTACCGGAGTCCTATTGGCCAGCGCGTCACCAAAGCTCTTCCTGAAATCACGGCGGAATCCCAGGAGGCAGGAAAGGAATGGGGACAAGGACTCGGTGCGAAGGTGGGTCGGAAGATCGGGGAGAAGCTCGCCCACGGCGACTATGGCCCCTGGCCACCCGAACAGCAGGATTCACCCCAGGAGAAACACTGAGTTGCGGAAGATCCGGGATGACGGGCGCGGTCATGGCGTGATCAGGGGTGAACGAACGGCTTTGCCCCTCGACTCGTGCTGAAGCGCTCGCTCGGGGTGACAGATTAGCGAAGATTTATCATGCCTAGACCGAAGCCACTCGTCCTCATCATCCTCGACGGCTGGGGATACGCGCCGCCATCGAAGGCCAACGCCATCTCGCTGGCGCGCAAGCCCATCTACGACCAGCTTCTGCGCGACTATCCCAACACGCTCATCCACACCAGCGGGCGCTATGTCGGGCTGCCCGACGGCCAGATGGGCAACAGCGAGGTGGGACACCTCAACATCGGCGCCGGCCGCGTCGTGTACATGGACAGCACCCGCATCGACCTGATGATCGAGAATGGAGAGTTTTTCTCGAACCCCGAGCTGCTGGCGGCCATCAAGCACGCGCGCTCGGGCGGACGCCGCCTGCACCTCTTCGGACTGCTCTCCGATGGCGGCGTGCATTCCTCCGAGCAGCATCTCTACGCGCTGCTGCGCATGGCCAAACAGAACGGCGTGGACCGCGTTTTCATCCACTGCTTCATGGATGGCCGCGACACCCTGCCCACCTCCGGCGCCGGCTACATTGAGCAGCTCCAGCAGAAGATGCGCGAGTACGGCGTGGGCAGGATCGCCTCGGTCGATGGCCGCTACTACGCCATGGACCGCGACCGCCGCTGGGAGCGCGTCGCCAAAGCC
>JBIOFT010000077.1:0-17571 GCA_044447375.1 Terriglobales bacterium
CCCTCGAAGCTGTGGAGAAGAAACTGTCAGGAATGTGCCCGGTCTAAAATGTCAGGGATGCCCCCGGCCGTACAGAGTAAACAGGGCAACGCTCGAAGGTGCAAGCGGAACAGCGTTCTAGTGCCCGCTGTATTCAGTGAAGTAGGCCTGGTCGCCTTCCCATTCGGCGATGTGGGCGCGGATTTCGCCGAGGCAGCGGAACTCGGCATCGAATTCGTACGCCACTACGCGCTGGTCTTGCGCGTCGAGGTAACGGACGACGTAGCGGTCCGGCAGTTGGAGGGCGTCGATGGGCTTGGCGTCATCGAACTCGACGCCGATCTGGGAGAGTAGAGCGCGGAGGTCGTAGTCGATCCCGGCGATCGTCACCCGCTGAGCGCCGGCGCCCAAGGGCCCGAAGCGAGCTTCGATCAAGGCGCGGCCGTGCAGCTCAGGCATACGCGGTCAAATCAAAAATCGTCCCCGGGGACGAGCGGGCAACGGAAGGCTGCGCTGCTGATCCACTCATAGTAGGCGTCGTCGCCGA
Source organism: Terriglobales bacterium (assembly GCA_044447375.1). Taxonomy (GTDB): domain Bacteria; phylum Acidobacteriota; class Terriglobia; order Terriglobales; family Acidobacteriaceae; genus JAHFUA01. The sequence goes on from JBIOFT010000077.1 coordinate 527, forward strand.
TCCATTCGGCGATGTGGCCGCGGGTCTCCTGGACGAAGCGGAACTCGCCATCGAATTCGTGGGCGACGACGCGCTGATCCTGGCCATCGTAGTAGCGCACACAATAGAGGTTTTCGGCGACGACGACGATGTCAATGGGCCAGGTATCCTCGAGCTTCAGGTCCATGCGGGCCAGCAGGGTGTCGAGATCGTATTCGGCGTCGTTGATGACGACCGCATCGAGCCCCTTGCCCAGACGCCCAAAGCGGCTCTCGATCAGGGCGCGCCCGTGCAATTCCGGCATACACACCTCACCCCTGACACCCCATCGCGGGCTAAAGACCCGCGCTGGGGACCCCGGCGGCTTCGGCCACGGGACGCTTGAACACCAGGTGCGTGCCAATCGTGCCGTAGGCGATGCCGTCCTTGTTGGGAGCAATCAGCGGGACGGCGCTCACCAGTTCCCATCCTTCGGCGCCGGCGCCGTTGATCCACGAATCCAGCCCGCTGACCATGCCCTGCTCGCTGTCCTCGAAAACGATCATGCGATCATAGTATTCCCATTTCATATGGCTCCGATCCTCCTCCCGGCTCAACCAAGAGGACTTGTCAGGCGTGCTGCGCCTGCAGCAACCGCGCAGCGGCCCATTCCGCGGCTACTTCGACGCACTCGGCATTGAACTTCAGCTCCCCATGATTGAACCAGCGCGGCAAGTAACGAACCAGGCCGTTATCGTGCTTGATGTCGGGACGGATTTCCCTGGTGACGAAACGCAGCTCCGCTCCGGAGAGGCCAGCCTTCAGCCCGGCTGCACCCTCCAGGATCATGGGGATGTCGCGCTCGGAATAGAGCAGCAGGCACGGACGCGCGTGTTGGGGCACCGGACCGAGCTTGTCCAGCAGTTCGGTCACATACCCGGAGTAGGGCTCGCGGACGGCGGGGCTGGGGAAATTCTCGAACATCCATTTGCCCTGCGGCGAAATCTCGGCCACCACCGCCGGCGAAATGGCCACCATGCAATCGGCGGAAGACATCAGCGCCAGGCGCCCGCCCAGGCTGATCCCAACGGCAGTGGTTGGACCGAAGCGGCGCGTGTACTCAATGCCGCGCTCCATCTCCTGCAACATGCCCACTCCGATCTCGGCGTGGTTCTCGCCATGGCCACAGAGATCCGGCAGCAGGCAGGCGATTCCCTTCTCCACCAAGCCGAGAGCAACGCCCAGCATCTGCTCCTTCGTGCCACCGTAGGGATGAATCACCAGAGCGCCGCCACGGGGAGAGGCGTCCGGAGTAAGCAGCAACGCGGGAATGGGGTGGCCGTCGGGAGCCTTGAGATCCTTGACGTGAAGGAGGTTCATGATTGCCTCATGGAGTCGGAGCCCGCCGCATTGTACCTAAAGTCACTCCCGGACTGCCGACTTTATCCAGCTCAGCACGCGCTCCACGAGCACCGGCTGGTGCGCACTGAAGCCGTGGTCGGCACCCTCGACATAGATCACAGTCACCTTGGGATTGTCCGCGGCGGCCTTGTGCAGGCGCTCGGCGATGTCGGGCTCAATCAGCTTGTCTGCCGTGCCCTGCAGGATCAGCACGGGATTCTTTACCTTGGAGATGTTCTGGTAAGGGTCCGACTTGGCGTCGGGACCGCGCAGGCTGAGCAGATAACGCGGAGTGTAGAGCGCCTTGCCCAGCGGGCCCAGGTCCACCAGCATGAGATCGCGGTCGTGGCCGGCGGCGCGCTGGCGCAGCGCCTCATCCACCGATTCCTGGGCCTTCTCCCGGCCGAACTGCCACACGTTCCATTGGAAAAGATTGCCGGGCCCGCTCACCAGCACGGTGGCAGCGATGATGGGGTCGGCCGCAGCAGCCTGGTAGTAGAGCACGCGGTTGGCGCCCATGCTTTGTCCCAGGAGCACGATCTTGCGGAGGCCCAGGCTGCGCAAGTGGGCGACGCCGGCCGCGATGTCGGCCTGGTTATCGGCGAAATCGGACACCTTGGGACCGTTATCGTGGTCGCGCATGTTGAGCGCCAGCGTGGTGATGCCCTGCTCCGCGGCGGCTTGCCCGAGTTGGCGAAAATAAGCCCCGTAGAAAGTGCCGCCGTAACCGTGCACCAACATCAGTCCAACCGGTACAGGTTTCAGGGGTTGGTAGAGGACGCCATCGAGCCGAACCGAATCGCTGGTGTGCAGCGAGATGAGCTGAACACTTACTGCCGGCTTCTCGGCGGGCGCAGGCACCGGGCGCGTCTGTGCGGGAGCGACGATCGCGAGAATGCAGATGATCCCAGCAACCACGGATTGACGGCAGCGCTCGATCATCAAGGTTGGGGCCCACGACATGGGCTGATCTACTGGACCGTGGTCTTGGCTTCGGTCGCCCCGCCGAGCGCCTTGACCTTGGCTTCCAATTCCGCCATGCGGGCGCGCAGAGCTTTTTCCCGTTCCCAGCGAGCGGTCACATCGCTGATGGTGGCGGCAGCGCCAATCACCTGGCCGGCATCGTCGCGCAGCAGCGCGATATTGAACTCGATGGAGATGCGCTTGCCACTTTTGGTGAGCGCGGGAACGGCGAGAGCCTCCCGCCCATACTTGGTCACACCGGTCTGCATGACGCGGTCGTAGCCTTCCCAGTGCTTGGCCCGGTGTTTCTCGGGAACGATGAGGTCCATGGACTGCCCGACGGCTTCCTGAGCGGTATAGCCGAACATGGTTTCCGCGCCGGAGTTCCACAGGCGGATGATGCCTTCGCGATCGCCGAAAACTACCGCGACCGGGGTGTGGTCGATGATGTTGCGGCAGAGCCGGTCAGGATCGAGTTCGCCGGGCATAGGTGGGAGATGATACCGCCGTCAGGCATTGATGTCACGCCCGGTAATGTCACTTGACTTGTCATGCTGAGCCAGTGCGGGCCGGTTTTGCCCGCACGAGTCGAAGCACCCCTACACTTGCGGTTATCTCCTGGTAGGGGTCCTTCGACTCGCGCGCCAAAACCGGGCGCGCTCGCTCAGGATGACATAACGTTACGAAGCGGCTTTGGCCTGCTCGACTTCGCGCTGCCGCAGCACGCGCCGCAGCAGCTTGCCGGTGGGCGTGCGCGGAAGTTCGCTGACGATCACGATCTCGCGCGGCAGCTTGTAGGTCGCGATCTTGCCCTTGCAGAACTCGAGCAGTTCCTGCGGGGTAACCGAGGCGCCCGGCTTGAGCACCACGAAGGCCTTCGCGATCTGGCCCCGAATCTCGTCGGGGACACCGATCACGCCCACGTCGAGCACCGCTGGGTGAGTGGCGAGTTCGACCTCGATCTCTTCCGGTCCGATGCGGTAGGCCGAACTCTTGATGATGTCGTCCTCGCGCGAAACGAACCAGAAATAGCCGTCGTCATCCACGTACACAAAATCGCCGGCCCGGTTCCAGCCGTCCTTGGTAATGGCATGGCGCTGCTTCTCGGGATCGCGCCAGTAGATGGTCCCGGTCGGTCCCCGGGCCATGAAGTGGCCAATGTTGCCGGTCGCCACCGGATTGCCGTTCTCGTCCACCACCTTGAGTTCGTAGCCGGGCACGGCCTGGCCGAAGGAGCCGGCCTTGGCCTTGCGGCTGACCACATTGGAGGCGAAGACGTACATCATCTCCGTCGTGCCCAGCCCCTCATAAATATCCAGGCCGAATTTTTCCTTCCAGGCGTGGTAGGTGGGAGCGGTGAGGCTCTCGCCGCCGCCGGTGCAGACCTTCAGGCTGCTGAGGTCGAACCTCTTATTGGCATCCGGCACTTGCAGCATCTTGCGGTAAGCGGTGGGGGCCAGCGTCAGGATGGAAATGCGGTGCTTCTGGATGGTCTCGAACATCTTTTCCGGTTCGAACTTGGCGATAAGCGAAGCCGCCGCTCCGAATCGGAAAGGAATGGTCGCGTAGCTGGAGTAACCGGCGCCGAAGGCCAGCGGAGCCGAGCCCCCGATGACGTCGTTCTCCGTCACCTTCCAGCCGTACTTGCCAAAGCTGTCGGGGATGACCAGCAGCTCCTCCACGAAGTGCACAGTGCCCTTGGGACGGCCGGTGGTGCCGGAAGTGTATAAGAGCAAGCCGACGTCCTGGCGCTTGCGAAGCACGGGGTCGAGTTCCGCGGATCCGCCCTGCACGAGTTCCGCATAAGGGAGGAATCCCTTGGCCTTGATCTCCGCCGGGTCGCCACCCACCACAATGATGTTGTTGACGGTCTTGAAGTTCTCCCTGGCGGCCTCCACTTCGCCCAGCAGCATGGCGCTGACCACGATGGCGACCGCTTCGGCATCGTTGGCGACGTGCGCGATCTCGGTGCGAGAGAACAGCGGCGAGGTGGGAGTGACCACGGCTCCCAGCTTGAGGATGGCGAAGTTGGCCACCAGCGCCGGAGGGATGTTGGGCGTGCGCAGGATTACGCGATCGCCCTCCATCACCCCAAGCTGGCGCAGCGAGTTGCCGAACTTGTTGGCCTGGGTCAGCAGTTGGCCGTAGGTGATGGTCTGGTCATCGAAGAGAACTGCCGCGCGACCGCCACGGCCAGCAGCCACCGCCTTGCCCAGCAGTTCTTCCGTGGGGTTGAAGCGATCGGCATAGGACTGGAATTCCGGCAGCGTGTAAATACGCGCCGGCCACGTCTCGCGTGGAGGCAGATATTCCGCCATAAGATGTCCCTCCTTGGTTATCGCGCCACGGCCTTGGCGGGGGTTCCGCACTCGGCGAGCAGCTCCTCGAGCGCCTGCTCCACGCGAATGGTCCCGCGCTTCTGGTCGGTGCGGGGGAACGCCAGCGTCGGATAGCGGTCGCCCTCGAACACCAGCAGCGCCGGGACGGTGGTTCCGAAGTCCTCCACCAAAGCGCCCTTGAAGCCAAACACCGGGCGCACCGAGGCATCCGGACCGCTCACCGACTTGTGATAGATCGGGAAACGATCCTTGACGCCGGACACGTCCACGGCCTTGGCCTCGACCCCGCCGGCCTGCAACTTCTTCACCAGCTCCAGCGCGCGATTATTGTCGCAGGGGAAGGTCTCGCCGGGCTTCTGGGCGCTCGAGTAATAGAACTCGACTCGTTTCTTCCCTTTGGCGGCAGCCGCCACGACCGCGGCTTTGGCCATCGCTGGATCAGGCGGCACGTACTTCTGGCCGCTCTCCTCGAACACGTCGCATTCGGTCCAGCCCTGAAGGGTAATCGACAGGGTAAACGGCCATTCGCGCTTCGTGCATTTTCCCAGGTACGCCTTCTGGATGTTGGAATCCAATGCCGGGCGCATGTGCTTGCAATGGACGCACAGGCTGTTCGCGTTGTAGTGGGCCATATTGCCTCCAGTTCTAATGAGCTCCGGCAACCATGAACTTCGCCGTGCTGCCGATGAGTTCGTCCTTCTTCAAGGGATGACCACTGATGGGATTGCCACGCACGTTCTTGCTCATGGGGATGGGCTTGCACACCGAGTCCTTGCGGGCGCGGGGCGCCGGACGGGTCAACCCCGGTCCGTCGATCCCGCTGTAGTCCTGCTTCTCGGCGAAGCCAGGCAGCAGATCCACCTTGCCATCCGCCGGATCCGGGCCGGCGACACAAGCGCCGTTGGAGGTCTGCAGGCGGTAAATGGTGGCGCACCCGGCGCACTTGGTCGTCCCTTTGAAGTTCCAGAAGGGATAAGGATCGAGGAAATTCTTGGTCTTGCACTTCGGACATGTGAGCAGCATAGTTGGTCTCCTAGATGCACTCCTGTTCTTCCAGGCGCTTGATCTCTTCCGCGCTCAAGCCGGCCAGTTTGCCGAGGATGTACTCGTTGTCGGCGCCCACCGGTTTCAAGGCCCACTTCAGGCGCGCCGGGGTGTGCGACAAGTGGTAGGCCGGCCCTTGGTGCAGCAGCTCGCCGTAGGTAGGATCGTCAAGCCAGCGCACCGCACCGCGCTGCTGGAAGTGGGGCTGGTTGGCGACCTCCTTGGAGTTCCAGACCGGCTGGTTGATGATGTTGGCGGCGTCCAGGATCTGCGCCACTTGTTCCTTGGTCTTGTCCGCCGCCCACTTCTCCAGGGCGGGATAGATTTCCATCTGGCTCTGGGGCTTGATGCGGGCGTCGGCCTTGGCGTACTTGGTGGCCAGGCTGCTATCCCCGACGGTGTGGCAGAGACGGGCGAAGTCCTGGTCCGAGTAAGCGCTGACCATAATGTAGCCTTCTTCTGCTTCCTGCGGGTTTTCGGATTTGGGATACGAAGACTTGCCGCACATGATGATGCCGTGCACACAGAGCTGCGTGTCCCAGTTGCCCCAGCGCTCGCGGGTAATGCCGTGACGACCGTAGAGGGGGAGAGCGTACTCCAGTTGACGGGTGACGCCGTGCACCTGGGAGTATTCGGTGAAGGTGCCCTCACCGGAGATCTTGTCGCGGTAGTACAGCGCCGCCAGGATCTGCGTAGCCCCCATCATGCCGCCCCAATAATCGGCCAGCCAGATGGTGTGCTTGGCGGGCGAGCCGCCAAAAATCTCCTGCTTGCCGGTCATGCCGAAGTTGCCGCCCTGCGACTGTCCCAGGATGTCGTAGGAGGCGCGCACACGCCCCGGTCCCCAGCCCCCGAAACCGCCCAGCCAGCAGTACACCAGCCGGGGATTGATCTCTTTGAGCTGCCGGTATCCGATGCCCCAGCGGTCGAACGTGCCCGGCCGATAGTTTTCGACGAACACGTCAGACTTGGCAGCCAGCTTCTTGAGAATCGCTTGCGCCTCGGGACGGTGGAAATCGAGCGACATGAAGTACTCGTTCGGGTTCGCACCCACAAACCCCAAGCCCGTCCCGCGCTCCGGAACCCACCGGGAAAGGGGATAGAGGAAGGGTTCGTTGAAGGGGGTGGTATGGCGCATCGCCTCGCCGCGCCGCGGGGCTTCGATCTTGATCACCTCGGCGCCCAACTCAGCCAGGTAGGAAGCGCAGGAGGGGCCAAGGATGTACTGCGTGCACGACAGGACGCGGTACCCCTTCAAGGCTTCCGGCTTGGTGAATTCCTTCTTGGGGTTGAACGTCTCCTGGCAAAACTCCTCGAAGCTCTGTCCATTCTTGGTTGCAGTCGTTGCCATGAATTTCCTCCTGCGTCAGATTACTTTGGCCTGCTGGAGCCGGGCGAAATCATCGCGGGTGAAGCCCAGCAGCCGGCGGTAGATGTCCTGGTTGTCGTAGCCGGTGGGACGGCCCAGCCACTTCAGCCGGCCGGGCGTCTTGTGCTGCTGGTAGGGAGTCGTGCCGTAGAGGATCTTGCCGTAATGCGGCGAGTCGGTTTCGGCGACGTGGCCGCGATACTTGAAGTGCGGATATTCAGCCACTTCGTTGACATAGAGCACACCGCCCGAGGCCACCTGCTGCTTGCCCAGCTTGGCCTCGGCCTCGCTGCGGGAGTTGTCCTTCAACCACTCGCACAGCATGGTGTAGGTCTTGACCTGCTGGTTGTAGGCGAGCCGATCAGCCACTTCCCGCAGATGGGGATCGCCCAGGATGTCTTCTTCGACATCGGGATTGGCATCGCCCACCGTGCGCCAGATGCGGTACCAGAGGCGATCGTGGCCGCCACCCACCATCATGTAACCGTCCTTGCAGGGATTGACGGCATAGATGTTGATGGCCAGGTCCCAGTTCCCGAAGCGCGGGCGGATGCTGCCATCCATCGAGTACCACGCCCAACTGTAATCCAGGATGCGGATGATGGCCTCGGCGGAAGTCGCTTCCACGAACTGGCCTTCGCCGCTGACGTTCTCCCGGTACAGCAGCGAGGCCAGGATTCCCATCGCCGCCGAACTGCCACCCACGTGGTCGGCCATCCACAGCGCCGAGCGCGTCGGTTGCCCGCCGAATTCCTTGGGATCGCCGGTGCCGTGCACGAACCCGCAAGCCGATTGGGCCACCGGATCCAGCATGCCGGGTTTGTCCTTGAGCGGGCCCCACTGGCCGCGCTGGCCCACCCAGCAGTAGATCAGCCGGGGATTGAGCTCGCGGAGCTGACGGTAGCCGATGCCCCAACTGTCCCATTGTCCGGGCGGGGCGTTCTCGATGATCACGTCCACCTGCACGGCGAGCTGCTTGAGCAGTTCACGGCCTTGCTCGGTCTCCAGGTTCAGGGTGACGGAGAACTTGTTGCGCATTTCGTGCAGGAATTGCGCCCCGCACTCTTCGCCGCTCTCCTTGTCCTTGAACATGTACTCCTTGCGGCCGAAGGGAGTCAGTTTGCGCAGCGGGTCACCGCCCGGAGGCTCCACCTGGATCACCTCCGCCCCCAGTTCGGAAAGCTGCGAGGAGCACCAGTGGCCGATCATCATGCTGGTGGTGCAATCGAGAACGCGGACGCGGGAGAGTGCCTCCGGCTTTTCGAAGTTGTGTTCCTGGCGACAAATCGATTCCAGGAAGAGCGGATACTCCTTGGCCTGGTCGCTCAGCCCGGCATAAACTTCCTCGGGCTTGAGGATGGGTACCGCCGGCCAAGGTAGGACTTTGGTATCTGCCATGTCTAGCCTCCTAAGTGCCGTCAGAAAAATCGAACCGTGGTGCGCAGTTTGGATCCGTTTGCTGCAGGCCGCGTACACGAGCGCCAAGCCGTGAGCGCGAACACATGAGAGTAAACCTGGAAGCCGGAAACGTGCTGGCCCCAATTCGTATCCTTACCCGCTGGCCATCATACGCGCGGGCACAGGAAATGTCTCTTGCGACGATCCCTTTTAAATTTAAACGCGATAGCGGGTTCCTGGGGGCGGATAAGGTCCCGGGATGCAAAGCCTGCGTATTTTCCTCGGGCGATACCGGGCTGTCTGTGACCGTTGTCACAAATGTTTGTGATTGCATGCGGGGTTCCCGGCGGGCGCGGCGACGGTCGGAGGATGGGCCCCCGGAAGCGGGCGGCGGCGCCTCCGCTGCGAGGGCCAGCAAAGGGTCGTCACAATTGCTTGTGACGGCGGTCACTGCACAAATGTTTGTTCTTCTAAACAATCCCGACTCCCAGCTCTAGATTACGAACGCGCGACCCGGATCGAGGGCTCAGGGGCCAAGCCGGCCTTTTAGATGGCGGTGGTTTCGTCTTTACGCGGTCCAGGTTCCGGGCGCGCACACGCGGAGGGGTTAGCTGGTGCGTCGGGTGTCGCCCCGGTGCAGGGAGCGCGGCGGCCCTTCCGGCGTTGATGATGATGTCAGGCCCGTTCCAGTGCCAAATTCCAAAGCGCGAAGGAGAGTGACCATGGCGAGTACCGCACAAACATTCCAGTCCGGAACGTCCATCAGCCGCTGGTGGCGGGTGGTGGGCGGCATGTCGATGAACCTGGCTCTAGGGTCGTTGTATGCCTGGAGCGTGTTCGTAGCGCCGCTCGAGAAGGAGTTTGGGTGGAAGCGGGCACAAACCTCCAGCGTCTTCACCTATGCCGTGGTCGTGTTTGCGATCGCGTTCATCATTGCCGGGCGGCTGCAAGACAAGAAAGGGCCGTTCTGGATCTCAATCACCGGCGGCTTACTGGTCAGCATTGGGTTCTTTCTCTCCGCCTACACCACGAGCCTCAACTACCTCTACGTCTGTTTTGGCGTGCTGGGCGGGATCGGCAACGGCTTTGGTTACGCCACGCCGATTCCCGTCATGGCCAAGTGGTTCCCTGACAAGCGGGGCCTAGCGGTGGGGCTCGCCGTGGCGGGATATGGTGGCGGCTCGGCGATTTTCGGCCCTCTTGCTGGGAACTACTTGATCCCCCACTACGGCTGGCGACCCACCTTCCAGATCTTGGGTGTGATCTTCCTGGTCATGACCATGATCGGAGCTTTCCTCTTAAAGAACCCGCCGGTGGGGTATAAGGTGGCCGGATGGACCCCAGCGCCGGCTGCCAAGGCTGCCGCAACAACGCATGAATTTGCACCGGGCGAGACGCTGCGCACGCCAGCTTTTTATTTCATGTGGGTCGCTTACGCTCTCGGGACTTCAGCGGGCCTCATGGTGATCAGCCAGCTCGTCCCGTTCGCCCGCAGCAAGGGTGTTCCGCTTGCCTTGGCCACCACGGGCATCTTCATCGGGGCTGCCGGCAACGCAGCCGGCCGCATCCTGTCCGGCTGGATGTCGGATGCGTTGGGACGGCTCAACGTCCTGCGGCTGATGATCGCAATCTCGGCCGTGGCCATGGTAATCCTGCCCCGCACGGGCGGCATTGCCGCTGTCCCTGTGTTCATGTACATGGTGATATTCGTCGTGTACTGGTGCTATGGCACCCAACTCTCGGTGAACGCCTCGACCACCTCGGATTTCTGGGGGACAAAGAATGCAGGCATCAACTACGGCCTGCTGTTCACCGCCTGGGGCGTGGCTGGCATCATCGGCCCGCGCATCGGTGGCAAGCTGTACGACCTCAATCACGACTACAAGGCTGCCTTTTACTGGGCCGCTGGATTGGCGGTAGTCGCGCTGGTGTGCGAATTCATCGCCAAGCGGCCTGCGGTGCCGGCGAGCGCCACGGCCGCAGCGAAAGTGCCTGCTTAGGCGCATTGGGCTGAGTGTCTGCCACGGTGCGGGGACCACCACCCCGTCCCGTGGCAGGGCAGTACCCCTCGCTCCGGCTGACCTCCCAACAATTCGCGGGGATCAGCTTGCCAATATCATGAGAGATGAGGCCGTCAATGTCTGCGCGTTAGGCTCGGCGCGGCACCGGCTGGCGAGCTTCGTTCAGCAGCACCAGGGTGGTGTTGGAGCGGCGGGCATCGCGCTCCGCCTGGATGGCCTCGAGTCGCGCGCGCCACGGCCCGAGGTCGAAGGCGCGGTCCGACGGCTTGCTGACGCAGGCATCGATCAGCTCACGATAGAAGCGGACGATCTGGGCCACCAGGGGCACGGGATACTCTCGCCCCTGGATCTTCAGGCAGTGCACGCCCAGATCGATGAGCGGCGGGATGTCATCCAGGTAGAAGAACGCGTCGTTCTTGAGAGCGATCCGTGGTTCCAGCAGATCCTGGCCAGCGTGCAGTTGCCATTGCTCCAGGCAGACGCGGTAATCCAGTCCGCCGCGGTTGGGGCTCCCGCGGAACAGGTCCTTGCCGAAATCATCCGTGCTGCGCTCCAAGCGGTGATAGGGCGACATCCAGCACTTCCCCAGGTAGGTGTAGCACATGTTGGCATGGATGAGGACCTCGATGCCGACCTCACCCTGGGCCTTGCGCGCAACCAGTTCGCGCAGCGTGAGCTTGGTGTCCGCCACGACTTGGGAAACGCCGATGGCTTGGTAGAACTTCACGTCCTCGTCGTTCAGGATATTGGCGCCGATGCTGGCGTGAATGATCAGATGCGGAAAGCGGCGGTGCACCTGCGCGATGGCGCCCACGTCCGTCATGATGGCCCCGTCCACGCCCCAGCCGACGAACCTTTCCATCTTCTCCAGCAGCGCGGGAATCTCCGACGATTGCATGTTGGTATTGATGGCCACGCGCAGCTTGGCTCCGCCCGCGTGGGCGATGGCGATGGCCTCGTGCAGTTGCCCGTCGGAGAGTTCGTAGGTGTCGCGCCGGCGGCTCCAGCCCCGGGCCCCGACATAGACGGCGTTGGCGCCGTTCTCCACCACCGCCTTCGCCATCTCCAGATTCCCCGCAGGTGCCAGTAGCTCCACCATCACTCACCTCGTACCCACCCAGCAAACCTCGGCCGCGTCGCCTTGGTTGCCGACATATTCGCCACCCGTGCGTCCGAAGTAGAAACCATTGCATAACCCGACCGCCGTGTGCTGGCGGACCGTATGCCATGCCAACTCGTCCACCGTGCCGTCGCCGGCGGCGACCCGCTCCAGCGCCACGCGGTAGATGTGGGCGATGCTGCCGCGGTAGGCGGACGTCTCGTAGGCCGCCTCGATGCGGAACATTCTATGCCCTGCCGCCACCAGTGTGGGCAGGTGCTCGAGCATGCACACATCCTTGCCGCTCAGCACGCCCTTGCCCACTGACCGCATCGCCCAGTCCTCCTGCCGGAGGAACAGGCTCTTCTGACACACGGTCGGGCACTTCTCGGCCCACTTGTGTTCATACTCCAGCAGAAAACAGTAATCGGAGATCCCCAGCGGCATCTTGCCGTGGACCAGGATCTCCGCCGGCAGCGCAACGTTCTCCGCGATGGCTTTGACTTCTTCCAGGCTGATCTCGTAATTGGGCGTGAAGCGAACCGCGCCATTCTCCTTCAGCACTGCTGCACCCGCGTCGGTGTAGACGTTGGCGAAACCGCCGATGTGTACCGGCATGCCTGGAAACTGCTCGCGGATCATGCGCAGCACTCCGAGGTTGTGCACTTCGATGGCGTCGGCGCCGGCGCTGGCCGATGTCTCCAGTGCCTTCTGTATTTTCGGTAGCGAATCGTTGCGCGGCGCGCCGTAGGAGGTTACATAGGCGCGCAAGCCGTGATCCTTCACGCGGGCAATGCCTTCCCGGAGGTCGTCCAGGCGCTCCAGGAAGTTGTCCTGGAAGGTGCGGCAGTAGATGTTGCCCAGGTAAACCGCGTCATACGCGCTCAGGTCGGTCTCGCGCAGACTGCGCAGGTTGGAGATTGTCGTATTCAGCTCGAAGGTCTGCATTATTCAGCGTCCTTGTACAGTCCACATTGGGGGCAGCACAGCAGCGTCCCAATCCACCCGACCGCCGCATTTCCAGGCGTCGAGCGCGGAACGATACCTAGCCGTGACCGCGCCTACCATCTCCGCAGAAAGGCTGCGGCCCTGGATCTTGACTACGTCCACACCCGCCTCGAGGAACTCCCCAAGTTCCGCCAGGCGGCTGATTTGCCGGCTGGGCAAGACCCGGCAATCAACTTCCACGCCCTCCTGCAGCAGCTTCCACGGCTGCTGGCAGATGCGAAAGCACGTGCCCACTCCCCCGCGTTTCACGCTGCCGGCCAGGCGCGGCGCCGGTTGTATCCGCTCCGCCGCGGCGAAATGGTAATAGCTTGGCATCCAGCACTTGCCCAACTGGGTGAACTCCTCGACCATGTGGAGCATCAGCTCGACGGCGATCGAGCTTTTCGCCTTAATCGCCGCGATCTCTCGCGGTTCCAGGTATCCCGGCAGCACCACGGCGCTCGCGCCCAGGTCCTGGTAAAACAGCACGTCATCCACGTTCAGCGCGCCGCAGCCGATACTTACGGTGATGGCCAGCTCCGGCAGCTTGCGCCGGATGTCGCGCAACACGCCAAGATCGTTGACGATGACGGCGTGCAGTCCCCAACCCGCCGCTTCGGCCAGCTCCTCGAGCAGTCGCTCGCGCTCCGCAGGCCTGGGGATGATGTTGAGCGCAAGCTGTACTTTCCTTCCCAGCCCGTGAGCCCGCTCGATGCACTGGCGCAACTGCTCGCGGTCAAGTTCACCACGGGCCCCGCCGCGGCTCCAGCCCTTCAGTCCCGCATAAACCGCATCCGCGCCGGCCGCAAACGCCTGAGCCGCCGCGTCCAGACTGCCGGCAGGAGCAAGCAGGATGGCCTGCCGCTCCGCCCGACCGATACTCGCGACCCCCTGTGAATGAGGCGTCAATGTGCCCGGCCCGTCCTCACCCCGAATCAATGGCCACGCTGATCCCGGCCAATCCGTCACTGCGCGCGCCGGTGCGGGATGAATGGATGATTATCTTGCTGCCCGCGAGATCGCTCTGTGACGATGATCACGGGATGCTGTGACCGCCGTCATCTCGCGCGAGCCCCGGCATCGGAGCGGGGCCGGAGCCAGGCGCAATGCACCGATTGCTGTCACAGCCGGTGTGACGCAAGACGGCGCGCAGCACTGCAAATCCCCGCCTCCGCTAGGGAGCGATTGAACTAAGTCATTGACCCAGCGCAACTTCTGTCTTGCGGCGGGCGCAAAAAAAAGTTCATGGCCGCGGTCACAAACGTGTTACCTTACGCGGCACTACCACTCCAGTCGGTCTGTGGAAAACTCCGAAGGAGGCGCCACATGAGTTCCCCTCATGACCCTGAGGCTCCTGCCGATTGCCTCGCCAGGCAGTTGGAGGCCGAAGGATTCGTCTGTTCCTTGCCGTCGCGGGCCATATTGTTCATGGAAGGCGATGTGCCCCGCGGGATTCACCTGATCTCCCAAGGCCACATCAAGCTCACCGTCTGCTCCCGCGAAGGACGGGTGCTGATTGTGAAGATCATCGACCCAGGCGAGATTCTGGGCCTGCACAACTGCATCACCGGCGCTCCTTACGAAATGACGGCGCAGACCCTGCAGGCCAGCCGCGTGAGCTTTGTAAAGCGTGAGGACCTGTTGCGCCTGATGCGCAATAATCCGGAAGCTTGCGTGGCGGCGACGCAGCGGCTGAGCCGAACCTGCCACGAAGCTTACAGCCAGGTCGGCTCCGTCCGGTTCTCGCACTCCGCCAGCGAGAAACTGGCCCGGTTCCTTCTGACGCTTTCAGCAGAGAATGGCTCCGAGAAGGACGGCTGCGACACCCTGCGAGTGGATCTGGATTTGACCCACGACGAGATTGCGCAGGCCATTGGCTCATCACGCGAAACGGTCACGCGTGCGCTGGCCAACTTCCGCAAGAAGCAACTGGCGAATCTGACCCGCACCATGCTGTTGGTGAAGAACCGGGCAGAATTGGAGAGGATCGCCGGCATGGCTCCCTCCACGGCCGAGCCTGTCGGAGTGCCGCCGGTTCCCGGGAAGCACGGTTCCGTGTCAGCCTTGCGGTCGGCGGCGTTTGGGACTGGCCGGCAAGCTTCTTGATCACCGACTGCCACATCCATATCCAGCCGTTCGAACTCTTGCTGAACCCGCCTTCTCTGGCATTGATGAGGAAGCACCAGCCCGATTTCGACCAGGTGCTGGAATTCACGCGCTCGCCCAAGGCGTTCCTGAAATACATGGACCGGTCTGGACTCGACCGCGCCGTGCTGATCAATGCGGCCGCGCCCGAGGTCACCGGCTACCCGCCGGGACTCAACGCCATGGCCGCGAATTATGCCAAGGAAGACCCGCGGCGCCTCATCTCGTGCGGCAGCCTGCACCCGCGGCATTCGCTCAATGTCACGGCGGACATCGAGGAAATCGTCCGGCTGCGGCTACGGCTGATCAAGATCCATCCTCCCCACCAGCTTTTTTATCCCAACGACTACCTCCACGGGATGAAAGAGCTGGAACTGCTGTATCGGGCGGCGGAGAGTAACGGCATCCCGGTGATGTTCCACACCGGCACCTCAATCTTTTCCGGCGCGCGCAACAAGTACGGGGATCCAATGTATGTGGATGATGTGGCGGTTGATTTTCCGCAGTTGAAGATTGTGCTGGCGCACGGCGGCCGCCCGTTGTGGATGGACACCGCCTTCTTCCTGGTGCGCCGCCATGCCAACGTTTACCTGGACATCAGCAGCATTCCCCCGGCTTCCCTGCTCGACTACTTTCCGCGGCTGCCGGAGATCGCGCACAAGACGCTGTTTGGCACCGATTGGCCCGGCCCCGGCGTCCGCGACCTCAAGCAAGGGCTGGATGCTTTCCGGGCGTTGCCATTGCTGGAGGAAACCAAGCGGCGCATCCTCAGCGACACGGCGCTTACGATCTGGCCGGAGTGAGGCTCAGGCCGCCCGGCCCTTGGTGATCTTGTGGCTGGTTGAGGTCTCCACGTCGTAGGCGTGGATCCTAGGTTTGCTGTGGACCAGATGCTGAATCAGTTCGCTGACCTGGCCATAGTCCTGACGGCTGTACCGCTCGGCATCGTCTTTGGTTTTCCAGAAACTGAGCGCCAGGATGCCCTCTGCTTCCGACACCAGGACAACTTCATCCACAAAACCCGGCTGCGCCTTTAGAGTCGACAGGATTTTCTCATGCAAGGTATCGCAGACCTCGCGAGCCTTTCCTGGCTTGGTTTTGACTTCGACGACGCGGACGAACATGGCAGATACTCCTTTCCGCAATAGTTTGAGTGCGACAAAATACGCTACGCTTGCCCGGGCGTAAGGTCAATTGTCAAGTTGCGACATGGCCGGTTTGACTGCCCACTCCTGCAGTGATAGATTGCGCGAACTCAACACCAAAGGGGGTGTGGTCATGTTGGAAGTTCGACAGATAAACGACGAGCAGGTTGAACAGCAGGTCGGCGCCGCAGCGCTGGGTTCCATGAGCAGCCTGTACATCGACGATGTGCTGGCGGTGGTGGAGCGCGGAGCCAAGAAGCTCCCCTCCTACCTGGATCTTTACCGAAAATCGGTGGAGCAAGCCTGGTCGCCGTATGAACTGGATTTTTCGCAGGACCGTGAGGAATGGCAGCGCTTGTCGCCGGACACCAAGAAGCGGCGCGTCTGGAGCCTGCGCATGTTCTTCGCCGGCGAAGAGCGGGTTGCCAGCCTGTTGGCGCCGCTGGTGTGGGCATCGCCCAGCAAGGATGTGGAGGCGTTCGTGGCCACTCAACTCACCGACGAGGTCCGCCACACCATGCTATTCGACCGCTACTGGCGCGAGGTGGTGGGCACCGATGCCCAAGACCTCCACCAGTTGGTGAGCCAGATCGGCATCACCGCGGAAGAGAATCCCGCCTATCGTTACCTGTTCTACGATTGGCTCCCCGGGCAATCGCAGCGGCTGGCCTCGCACCCGGATGATGTTGACGCCACGGTGCAGTTCGTGACCGTCTATCACCTGATTGTGGAAGGCGCCATGTTCTTGACGGGGATGCGCTACCAGCTCGAGGGCGCCCGCCGCTGGGGCCGCACCGGGGGCTTCTATCAGGGCTTCACCGCGGCCACCCGCGATGAGTCGCGGCACGTGCTGTTTGGCGTGAAATACCTGAGGGACAGAGTCACGGAAAATCCCGGCCGTTACGTCCCTCTGGTGCGGGACACCATCCGGGAGTTCCGGCCCTTGATACCGAGCGTGATGCGCCCGCCACAGAGCGACATGAACTTCTACGGCGGCAAACACCTGGAGTCTGCATGGCCTGGGCTCACCCCGGAGGGATTGCGGGATGAGATGGTGGACTACGCCATGAGCGCCCTGGGGCGCCGGTTACATGCTGTGGGGGTCTGATCTGGATTCGCGGCAACGGGGCGGCGGGAGCGAACCACTCGCCGTCCCATCACATCACCCCATAATAG
>JBIOFT010000078.1:0-17538 GCA_044447375.1 Terriglobales bacterium
AGCAGAATGGGCGCAGATGTTTACTGCGGCGATAACCCCACCCCCATGCCCGCCATCCAATAGAATCATCAGCTTACGGAGCTCATACAGTCGGCTAACAGGCGAGAACAGATGAAACAAAGGACTTACCCGCAACAACAGTTCCACAAAGGACTTAGGCAGCATTTTTCGTTGTTTTGGCGTCGATTGTCAAAGAGCGCGGGTCGGAAGATGTTATCTGTAAGATAACATGATGTAACAGCGTATATCAGATTGTGCTCTGCTGTCAAGAATTATTGGGTAACGGGTAATGGGTCAGTTTCCGGATTGCCCGTCACCAGGAAGAACCACCCAGAGGAATCGGGGCATAGGTTGAATTGCACAGGAACCAGTGACAGTGCAGGTCCGGCTGTCCCGTTTTTTCCTTTTTCGCGCCGGCGTTTGTGCCGGGGCTACAATCGAGCGAAGCCTGACCATGAATCGAGTAGGCCGCAATGCGCCGTGCCCCTGTGAGAGCGGCAAGAAATTCAAACGCTGCTGCGGGAGGAGTGTGCCCAGACAAGGGCTGCCCGCCACATCGTCAATTCCGCCAGATGTTCGTAACCTTACACTCGACGTAATGGGACTTCCCGCGCAATCGGGCGGACTGCACATCATCAATCGATTCAAAGCGGGGGATCCTCGAAACGATATCCCACCGCTAGGCGTCGCAGGCAACTATCAGGTTACGTTTGTCCTCGGGCGCCCCGGCTACAGTTTGCTGCCCGAGGGGCAGTTTTCCTTTGTAGGCGGACTCCAAGGGGATTCGCATCTGGCCATCACTCGGCCGGCGTTCACTCCTCCAAATGATCCCGACGCTGATCACATTCGCGTCTACGGCAGAACGGAAGATGGCGATTTCACTTTTGAGGGTTACCCCAACGAGCGTGGTTTCCTGGGCAAACTCCAATCATTTCCTTTCGCTGCAAATGATCGGAATGATGCGGAGCGAAAGGCGTACCGCGCTCTCGCTGGCAGCCTGAGTAATTGGTCGATTCATCTCGATATCCCTCTGGAGATCTGTCAGGTCGAAACGGTTGAACTTGCGACCGGGAACGTCCAGATGAGCTTGACAAATCCTTACTGGGAGGCGCCGTTCGCAGTCACTCCGACTGCAGAGATGAAGGCTGAATTCCGTGGCTACGCGAGTCTCTATCGCGAGGCGTTGGGCAGTAGTAGTGCGATTTATCGGTTCCTTTGTCTCTATAAGATTATCGAGGGAGTTCAGGCGCGCAGAAGACGTATGGAGCGCGAAGCTAAACGACAGGGGACGGCGTTCGCGACTATCCGCGAGGTGATGCCGACGACCGATGAAGAGATTAGCACATGGCTTGATGCTATCTTCCCCGTTCGACGTAAGTGGGACAGAATGGTCCTTGACTCCGCTGTGCCTTCGGAGGCACGAGGAAAAGCATTTTCAGAAGTTGTTGCGACCATCCTCCACCTACTGAGGGTGAACGTGGCACATGCGCTTATCTCGAAATCGGGGGAACTGACGATGAGCGCGGACGAGTTGCTGCACACGCAGCAGGTCAATAAGTGGCTCTCCGCAACAAAATGCATCGCCCGTCGGATGTTGAAAAACGAATTCTCTTCGGAATTCTTGAGCTACGTGCGTAACGACGGCAGCTTTGTCAGGTAACGGAATGTCCGCCGCACGGGCACTGGACTAAACTCCGCTTGCCCAGAGCCGAAAAAACTCGCCATTAGCCCGCCATCAAGACTAAGGATTTTTTGAGGTTGTTTTGAGGGTTGGATGCGGAAAATCTGGGTGGGTAAAGTGTTTTAGAAAGCTGACCTCAATTGAGACGGTAGCTGTTCCAAAAACAGAACATTGGGCGGTCGCCCGCAGCACCGTTGCCGTTAAGTACCCTCCTGTTTTCAGCAGCTTCGAAGCCGTTGGTCGGACTTTGGAACACAACCTCCGGTCACTTCGTTTTTCCTTGACCAGCTACAGTAACGTGGTACGGTTCCCGGATTCCTGGAGGTGAACCTGGGTGAGAACAAGATACAACCAACAGGCCCAAGAGGAGGCGGAAGACGTGACTAGATGCCTTCACCCTCGGTTGGGTACCGTTATCCCGACGGCGAGAATCTCAGGTCGAGGGGGACATGATGACAACCGAGCATAAGGCAGTCGGTGACATCAAATACTACAGGGACATCTCCATCCTGATACTTATTGCGATCGCCGCTGCGGGCGCGGCGCTGCTTTGCCTGAACTCATCCGTCGGAAGCCAGACGATGCTTAGGTACCTGGGGCCACAGGCAGCCTTCGGTCTGCAGCTATTCTTTTGGGGGGCGCTGGGGGCCGCGATCGCATCTTCGTTGTTTCTCGCCAACGACAAAGAGGAGAACGAAATCGAGAGCATCAAGGAAAAGCCGGATTTGTCGGTCCTCCGCTACCCGACCCGCCTCGACGTGCACCTGTATGGTCATCGGATACTGACGAGTGCATGTTTGGCTGTGATTGGTGGGCTCTTTCTTTACGCTGGTCTCAGTTACTTCGATGTGCCAGCGGACCTACCGAACGCGAAGCATCGGGCCTTCTTCATCCTGTTCAGTTTCTTGATCGGCCTGTATCAAGGAACCTTCGTCACTTTCCTCAGCAAGCGCTTCGAGAAAATGCTAGAGAAAAGAGCGGCCAGGGCGGCCAAGCGATAGTGGCGTCGCGCGGCGGCATGACAGGCCGCTCCAGGCGACGGCCAGCAGGAGTCCGCGCCGGCTGCGCCTGCTGCCAACTGCCGACGCGATTCCGAGCGAATCGTCGACAAACCGGAGACTGACCGACCACCGGCTCTGGGCCTTTTGGTAGTGAGCTGCCTTACTGGGTTGCTCCACCTGGCGCCGCCGGCTTGGGCGGCACGAAACTGCCAATATCCAGCGCGACCTTCCACGTCCCATCGGGCTGCTTGCGCCAGATGGTGACGTAGCTCCCCTTGCGCACCACGGGCGTGCCGTCGGACGACTTGTCGTGGATCTCAAAGCTGCCGGTGGTGTAGCCGAGGTCGGCGGACTGCGCTGCGTCGGCGTAGAGCGGCGCCCAGGTGATGCTCCAGTTGGGATCGGCGAAGCCTTTGGCCCAGCCCTCGCGGAAGGGCAGCTTGCCGGTGCGCATGACGCCGGCGGAATAGAAGCGGACGTCCTCGGCGATGTAGCTCATGAAGCCGTCGATGTTCTTGGCGACGCCGCTCTTGGCAAAATCACGATCCACCTGGAGCAGGGCCGCCGTCGCCGCATCGGCGGGGTCTTCCCGGCGAGCCCGCGACTGCGGGTGGGACTTCTGCGCTTCGGCCAGCACCGAAGCCATCGCCAGCATCACCACGACGACCAGCAGTTTTCTCATGCGCCCATCTCCCATCTCCCATCCTCCCTGCGGATGTTACCCGTTGCCGCACCGCTGGCAAATTGACAGCGGCGATTCCGGCGCGCTAAGTTCGCTGTGGAGGGAAACGCCCCATGTCCCAGCAGCGGTTCATCACCCTGACTACCGATTTTGGCGCCAGCGACCATTACGTGGGCGCGATGAAGGGCGTGGTGTACGGCATCAATCCTTCCGCGCAGGTGGTGGACATCTCGCATGCCATCTCGTCCTACGACTTGCTGGACGGCGCGCTCGCCATCGCCCAGGCCTACAGCTATTTCCCCGCGGACACCATCCACGTGGTGGTGGTGGACCCGGGCGTGGG
Source organism: Terriglobales bacterium (assembly GCA_044447375.1). GTDB lineage: Bacteria > Acidobacteriota > Terriglobia > Terriglobales > Acidobacteriaceae > JAHFUA01. The sequence goes on from JBIOFT010000078.1 coordinate 3,708, forward strand.
ATCGGCGCGGCGGCCCATCCTGGCCCGCACGGAAAAATACTTCTTCGTGGCCCCCGACAACGGCGTGCTGTCGCTGGCGCTGGAGCGCGAGCAACGGGTCCATGTGCATGAGATCAGTTCCGACCATTACATCCAGCAGCCGGTGAGCCAGACCTTCCACGGCCGGGATGTCTTCGCGGCGGTCGCGGCGTGGCTGAGCAAGGGCGTGGAGTTCTCGAACTTCGGCAATGAGATCAGTGACTATGTGCGCTTCCGGATGCCCAAGCCGACACGCATGGAGAGTGGCCAAATCCAGGGTGTGGTTTTGAAAGTGGATAAATTCGGAAACGTGGTCACCAACATCACCCCGCAAGACGTTCCGCAACTGTTTGCTGCGGAGCCGCCGCAGTTCAAGATCCTGGTCAGCAAGCACGAAATCACAAGCCTGAAGACCGCTTACGCCGAGGGTGCGCCTGGAGAAGTGTTCGGGATTCTGGGCAGCATGGGGTTTCTGGAGCTTTCGACGAATCGGGGGTCGGCCGCTCGTGCCCTGGAAGTGGGTAAAGGGATGGAAGTAGTGGTAAGTGGGAAGTGGTAAGCCGTAAGCCGCGGCGACTCTCAGCTCTTACTTTTCACTTACCACTTGCCACTTCCCACTTGCTTCACGGATTCTTCGGTTTGATGCGCGCATAGCGGTCCATCTGGGCCGTCCATTTCAGGTAGCGCAGCATCTCGGAACGCTCTCTCCACATGAATCCCCAGAATTCCAGGAAGCCAACCTGGCTCATCTTGACGCCGCAGTAGGTCTCGATGCGCCAGCGCAGGTAAGGACTGCGCCAGGGCGCAAACCGATGGCCGCGCGTCGCGTTCCAGAGCAGGCGCAGGATCTGCCACATGACGGAATGAGTATAGCGTCACGAAAAGGTTTTTGGCTGTCATGCTGAGCGAGTGCGGGCCGGTTTTGCCCGCACGAGTCGAAGCACCCCTACTCGCACCATATCGTTGCAATAGGGGTCCTTCGACTCGCGCGCCAAGGCTTGCCCTGAGCGAAGTCGAAGGGGCGGGCGCGCTCGCTCAGGATGACAAGGGTGGCACACCACCTGTGAAACGGGAGCAAAGGCCAACAGCACTTCTAGATATCGTATTTTTTCGCTAAATGGCGGAATGAGCGATAGGAGAGACGCAGCAATTCCGCGGCGCGGGTCTGTACCCCTCCGGACTGGCGCAAGGCGGTTTGCAGCATGGAACGCTCCAGGTCGGCGACATAGCGTTCCATATCGAGGCCTTCGGTGGGGATGGGAACTGAGCCGTTGCCGGAGATGGCGGCCACGCGAATCTTGGAGCGTTCCGCCGGAAGCTCGACGTTCAGCTCGTCGCTGGACTCCATGGCCACGGCACGCTCGATCGTGTTCTCGAGCTGGCGCACGTTGCCCGGCCAGTCGTATCCCTGGAGTTCGTGCAGCGACGGCGACGCCATCCGCACGATGCTTTTCCCCGAAGCGGCAACGTACTTCTTGAGGAAGTGGTTGGCCAGCAGGGGGATGTCCTCGCAGCGTTCGCGCAGCGGCGGCACTTCGATGGGGATCACGCTGATGCGGTAATAGAGGTCCTCGCGGAAAGCGCCGTCGGCAACCATGCGGTCGAGGTCGTTGTTGGTGGCGGCGATGAGGCGGACGTCGATGGCGATTTCGGCGGTGCCGCCCACCGGCCGGATCACGCGCTCCTGCAACACCCGCAGCAGCTTCACCTGCATGGCCAGGCTCATCTCGCTGATCTCGTCCAGGAAGACGGTGCCGCGGCTGGCGACCTCGAACAATCCGGCCTTGTTCTGGGTGGCGCCGGTAAAAGCGCCTTTGACGTAGCCGAACAGTTCGCTTTCCAGCAGGGTTTCCGGAAACGCGCCGCAGTTGATGGAGACGAAGGGCTCGGCGGCCCGCGGCGAGCACGCGTGGATGGCGCGGGCCACCAGTTCCTTGCCGGTGCCGCTTTCCCCCTGGATGACGACGGTGCTGGCGCTGGAGGCCACGGTGCGGATGGTCTGCTTCAACTTGCCCATGGCCGAGCTGGCGCCAACAATGTTCTCCAGCGAATTGCGGATCCCGGCATCGCGCTTGAAGGCGAAGTTCTGGCGTCGCAGTTCCACCGATTCCAGCGCGCGGTTGATGGCGACCACCACCTCTTCGATCAAGTGCGGCCCTTTGTGAATGTAATCGAAGGCTCCCGCCTTCACCGCCTGCACCGCGGCCTCGTAGTCCTCGATGGCGGTGATCAGGATGACGGCGGTCTCGGGCGAAACCTTCCGGGCATGGCGCAGCACCTCGATGCCGTCGGTTTGCGGCATCTTGATGTCGCTGACCACCACGTCGTAGATGTTGGAATCGAGTTTGCGCTTGGCTTCCGAGCCCGAGGTCACGGTTTCGACCCGGTGGTTCTGCTTGCGCAAAGCAATCTCCAGCACGCCACAGATGGCGCGCATATCGTCACAGACCAGGATGCTAGCCATGCTTCACCCCGCCCGGGATCCCCGACACGCCCGCCGTTGGCGTCTCGGGATGATTGGTGGTGGCAGCGGCCGCCGGCGCCAGTTCGAGTCGGCGGCGCGGCGGCGGTTCCGAGCGTTTCAGCTCGATGGAGAACTCGATCCCTTGCCCAACCGCGGAGTGGACGGAGACGCGGGCCTCGTGCGCCTGCAAAGTCTGGTACACGATGGCCAGGCCCAGACCGGTGCCGCCGTTCAGCTCCGGCTGGAACGGTTCAAAGACTTTCTCGACTTGCTGCGGCGTCAGGCCCTGCCCGGTGTCGGCAAAGCCGATGTGCCAGTGCTCCGGTGCCGGCGTCAGGCTGACCGCCAGTTGTCCACCGTCGGGCATGGCGCGGACGGCATGGTCAGCGAGGATGGCAAACACCTGCTTGATGCGATCACGGTCGGCGAGCGCCCAGGCGGATTCGGCCGCGAAGCGCCGCACGATCTCAACCGGTGGCTCGCCGGGGTTACGCTCCAGAGCCGCCAGCGTATCGTCGAGCAGCGGGACCAGGTCGATCGCCGCCATCTTGTAGCTCTTTTCGCGGGCGTACAGGAGGAAGTCGGTGATGATCGCGTTCAAGCGGTCGGATTCGTGCAGCACGATCTCCACCAGCGCTTTCTGGTCCGCGTTCAGTTCGGAGATCCCGGCCAGCACCTGGACGGAGCCGGCGATGGAAGTCAGCGGGTTGCGAATCTCGTGCGCAATGCCGCCGGCCATGCGGCCGATGGCGGCCAGGCGGTCCCGCATGCGCACCTCGCGCTCCAGGCGGCGAATCTCGGTCAGGTCGGCGAAGGCGTACACGTATCCGGTCAAACCACGCTCCGGGACCGTCAACTCCGAAGCCGTGATTCCGAAGGTCTTTTCCAGGCCGCTGGGAGTGAGGCAACGGACCTCAGAGCGCACGAAGTGCGGCCCGATGGCCGGCAGCCGGTCGAGAAAGAACTGGACAACCGGCTTGCCGAATACTGCCGCCGCGGAGCTCTCCAGCAGTCTTTCGCCGGCCGGGTTCAGCATGGTGATGTGCCCCTCCAGGTCGGTGGTGATCAGGCCGCCGCTCATGGAGTCGATGACGTTCTTGTGCAGGGCTTGCAGGTTCTCCAGCGCCCCGCTCTTGTCCTGCAACTCGACGTGAACCTGGCGCAGCCGGGCGGCCATTTTGCTGGCCAGGTAGGCGACCGCCAGGTAAGCGATCAGGTTGATGAAGATGACGAGCTGCAGAAACCTGGGATCGGTACGGCTGGTGGAGTACGACCGGATCAGGTCGAAATAGGAGAGCTCAAGAATGGCGCCGAACAGGATGAACGACAGCAACGCGCTCAAGAAGGCCCAGGTCCGCGACAGCAGGATGGAGGCCATGATGATGATGAGCGGGTTGAGGAAGTTGAAGGAGGTGTCGATACCGCCGGTCAGGTAGATGACGGCGTTGGCGAACACCAGGTCGGTCACCACCTGCAAGCGGGCCTGCGTCGACTGCTCGCGCCAGAGCGGGAGCAGCAGCACGTAGAAGAGCGAGATCGTGTACCACAGCGCAATGACGCTGATGAACGTCCGCTCGGGCACGGCGGTCGCGGTGAGCCGGATGATCGCCAGTTCGATGGCCAGCAGGAAGGTGACGACGATGATGCGCACCTTGGAGAGCCAGGCCAGCCAGGTACGTTCCTTGAGTTCGCTATGCATCGATGGCAAGCCGAAGCAATTCCGCCGCCCGGCCGTTTCCTCCTCTCTCTGCAACTGTGCGCGGCGGCAGAACCTGGGAGTTCCGGCCGCCCGCCCGGGGACGGGGTTAACCGCCGCCCGAGAGTTTGGCGATCATGCTGAACAGCGGCATGTACAGCGAAATGACGATGCCGCCCACGGCCACGCCCAGGAAGGCGATCATCATCGGTTCCAGCAGCGTCAGCAGGTCCTTGGTGGCGGCATCCACTTCGTCTTCGTAGAAGTCGGCGATCTTTTGCAGCATGGCATCCATGGCGCCGGTGGCCTCGCCCACGCCGATCATCTGGGTGACCATGTTGGGGAAGACGCCGCTCTCTCTCAGGGGATCGACGATGGTGCGGCCTTCCTCGATGGACTTGCGCACCTTCAACAGGGCCTGCTCGAGCACGGCGTTGCCGGAGGTGCGGGCGGTGATCCCCAAACCTTCCAGAATGGGCACGCCGGAAGTTATCAGGGTTCCCATGGTGCGAGTGAAGCGCGCCACCGCGATCTTGCGCAGCAGCATGCCGATCACCGGCATGTTGAGCAGCAACTTGTCGAAGAACAGGCGCCCGCGCGGATGTTTACGCAATTGGCGGATCCCGAAGAAGAGGACCACCAGGCCACCTATTCCGATCCACCAGAAGCTGCCGACAATTTCGCTTAGCTTCATCACGATGCGGGTGGGCAGCGGCAGGGCGACGCCCAGGCCAACGAACAGGTTGGCGAAGATCGGCACCACGAACTTCAGCAGCCCGGCCACGATGAGCACGGCGATGCCGATCACCGAGCAGGGGTAGATGAGCGCCGACCTCACCGCCGAGCGCAACTTCACCGCCTTTTCCACGTAGGTGGCGAGCCGCTGCAGAATGGTGTCGAGGATGCCGCCGGTCTCGCCCGCCTCGATCATGTTGGTGGTGAGGTCGTCAAACACCTTGGGATACTGGCGCATGGCATTGGCCAGAGTGGACCCGCCTTCGATCGAGGTGCGCACGCCAGTCAGAGTTTTCTGAAAGGTCATGTTTTCCTGATTGGAGGCGAGGATCTCCAGGCATTGCACCAGCGGCAGGCCGGCATCGATCATGACCGAGAACTGCCGGAAAAAGATGGCCAGGTCCTTGGTGGGCACCTTGCCGCGGCCCAGGGTGGGAAGAGCGAACTCCTTGCCCTTCTCCTTGATGGTGGTGGGGTTGATGCGATCGCGGCGCAGCGCCATGGTCAAGGACTGCTTGTTCTCGGCGATGCGCTCCCCGCTGATTTTTGTGCCAGCGGCGTTGGTGCCGCTGTAGGTGAAAACCGGCATTTGGTCCTCCGCTTCCTCGATTGGCCCGCAAACGGCGCAGAACGCCGGTGCGGGCCCAGGGTCCCTTACTTCCTTACTTCCTTGCTACGGTGGAACCGCGAGCTGCGCTCACGGCCCCGCGATTGATCATGTCCTGCAACTCATCCTGCATCGACGAACGCTGCATGGCGGTTTCCAGCGTGATCTGTCTCTGGAAATACAGGGTCGCCAGCGCCTGATTGAAGGTCTGCATCCCGAACTTGTCCTGGCCGGACTGCATGGCGGAATAGATCTGATGGATCTTGTCTTCGCGGACCAGGTTGCGCACCGCCGCATTGGGCACCAGGATCTCCATCGCCATCACCCGGCCGCTGCCTCCGATCTTGGGCAGCAGCGTCTGGCACAGGATGCCCTCCAGGACCATGGAAACCTGGGCCCGGATCTGCGGCTGCTGGTGGGCGGGGAACACATCGATGATGCGGTTAATGGTGGAAGCCGCGGTGTTGGTGTGCAAGGTACCGAAGGTGAGATGTCCGGTCTCGGCGATGCGCAGGGCCGATTCGATGGTCTCCAGGTCGCGCATCTCGCCGATCAGCACCACGTCGGGGTCCTCGCGGAGCGCGGCGCGCAAGGCCGCGCCAAAGGACTTGGTGTCCGAGTTCACCTCGCGCTGGTTCACGATGCAGGACTTGTGATTGTGCACGAACTCGATAGGGTCTTCGATGGTGATGATGTGCTCGTGCCGCTCGCTGTTGACCTTGTCGAGCATGGCGGCCAGCGTGGTGGACTTGCCGGAACCGGTGGGGCCGGTCACCAGGATGAGGCCGCGCGGCTTTTCGCAGAGCTTGGCCACGATCGTCGGCAGGCCCAGCTCCTTGAATCCCTTGACCTCGAAGGGGATCACGCGGAAAACAGCGCCCACCGCGCCGCGCTGGTTGAAGCAGTTGCCGCGGAAGCGGGCCAGTCCCTTGAGGCCGAAGGAGAAGTCGAGTTCCAGGGTTTCCTCAAAGCGCTGCTTCTGGGCGTCGGTGAGGACGCTGTAGGCCAGTTGCTTGGTCTCGGCCGCGGTCAGCGGCGGCAGATCGAGAGGCGTGAGATGGCCGTGCACCCGGATCTGGGGAGGCGAATTGGTGGTGATGTGCAGGTCGCTGCCCGACATCTCTAACATTTTTTTCAACAGCTCACTGAGAGTAACTGGCATGGTTTCCTCGTCTCCCTATTAGTGGACGGTCTCGCGCGCCACCTCTTCCATGGTGGTGGCACCATCCATCACCTTAATCAGGCCGCTGCGCCGCAGGGTGATCATGCCGTGCTCGATGGCTTTCTTCTTCAGCTCCACCGCCGAAGCCCCGACCAGGACCAGTTCGCGGATGTCGTCGTCGATCTCCATCACTTCGTAAAGGCCGGTGCGTCCCTTGTAGCCGGTGCTGTTGCAGACGACGCAGCCCCGTCCTTTGTGGATCTTCAGTGTCTTGGCTTCTTGTGGCGAGAAACCGGATTCCAGCAGGGTCTGGTATGGGACGTCGATCACCTCGCTGCATTCCTTGCAGATCCGGCGCACCAGGCGCTGGGCCACGATCATGTGCACGGAGGTGGCCACCAGAAATGGCTCGATGCCCATGTTCATCAGGCGGCTGATGGTCTCCGGGGCGCCGTTGGTATGCAGAGTGGAGAGCACCAGGTGTCCGGTAAGCGCGGCCTTGATGGCAATCTCCGCCGTCTCGAAATCGCGGATCTCGCCCACCAGGATGATGTTGGGGTCCTGCCGCAGGAAGGAACGCAGGGCGGCGGCAAAGTTCAGGCCAATCTGCTCCTTCATCTGCACCTGGTTGACGCCGGCGATCTGAAACTCGACCGGATCCTCGGCGGTCATGATGTTGGTTTCCGGCGTGTTCAGCCGCGCGATGGCGGAGTAGAGCGTGTTGGTCTTGCCCGAGCCCGTGGGGCCAGTGACCAGCACCATGCCGTAAGGTTTCAAGATGGCCTTCTCGAACTTGACCAGCGACTCGGACTCGAAGCCAAGCTGGGTCATATCCAGCCGCAGGTTGTCCTTGTCGAGCAGCCGGAGAACGATTTTCTCTCCCCAGATGGTGGGCAGGGTGCTGACGCGGTAATCGAGGGTCTTGCGCTTGCCCGACAGATTCACCTTGAGCATGATGCGGCCGTCCTGCGGCAACCGCTTCTCGCTGATGTCCAGCTTGGACATGATCTTGATGCGCGAGATGATGGCGTCCTTCAGCTTCAGCGGCGGGGTCATGATGGTTTGCAGGATGCCGTCCACGCGGAAGCGCACCCGGTATTCCTTCTCGTAGGGCTCGATGTGAATGTCGCTGGCGGCGCGCTTCACCGCGTCGGTGAGGATCAGGTTCACCAGCTTGACGATGGGCGCTTCCTCGGCGGCCTTCTCCAGTTCGCTGGCGGAAAACGTGTCTTCGTCGCCCGCCTGCAGCTCGATGTCGGCATCGCTCTCGCCGATGTCCGCCATCACCTTTTCCAGGTCTTCCTCGTGGGTGTCGCCGTAGGCTTTGTCGATGCCCTGAAGAATCGCCGCTTCCGAGGCCACCACCGGCTCGATGTTGAAGCCGGTCATGAACTTGATGTCGTCCATGGCAAACACGTTGGTGGGGTCCACCATGGCGATGGTGAGCGAGGCCCCGACCCGGCTGAGGGGCAGGATCTGGTAGCGGCGCGCGGTCTCCGGTGGAATCAGCTTCACCACCGAAGGATCGATGTCGAAATACGAGAGATTGATGGCGGGAACGCCGTATTGCCGGGAGAGGAAATTGGTGACGTCTTCGTCGGAAACGTAGCCCAGCTTCACCAGCACGGAACCCAGGCGCGAGCCATTACGCTTCTGCTCCGACAGCGCCTTCTCGAGCTGTTCCTGCGAGATGACCTTCTCTTTGACCAGAAGATCACCGAGCCGTTGCGACATTGCCGCTTCCCTTATCGCTGCTGACAGTCACACAGCAGCTCAGCAACCGGGACCAGCCAGGCGGAAAACAGCCGGGTTGTGCTCGTCCCTGGGTTGCTGACAGAAATTGTCATTTAAGTTTAGGTCATTGAATAATAACTAGTTAGACCCGTTCGGGCATGTACTTCGGGTACGTATTCATGGACCTTATCGACCATTGACAAAAGTTGTCAACGTATCCAGCCAACGATTCCTGCGGTCCGCTAAACTGGATTGGATGGGTGCCGATTCGGGGCGAGCGGCGAGCCTTCGGGCTTTCTACCAGGCACTGATGGCGGCGTGGGGGCCGCAGGACTGGTGGCCGGCCTACACTCGCTTCGAGGTCATCGTGGGGGCGTTCCTGACCCAAAACACGGCCTGGACGAACGTGGAACGGGCCTTGCGCCGGCTGCGCGACGAGGGCGCGCTCAACTGCGATGGGATTCGCCGGGCGCCCTTGCCCAAGCTGGCGAGGATGATCCGATCCTCGGGGTACTTCCGCCAGAAAGCACAGCGCCTAAAGAATTTCGTGCGCTACCTCGACGCGGGCTATGGCGGTTCGCTGCAGCGGATGTTCGCACAACCGACCGAAAAGCTGCGGGAAGAATTGCTGGCGCTCAACGGCGTAGGTCCGGAAACCGCCGATTCCATCCTGCTCTATGCTGGCGGACACCCGGTTTTCGTCGTGGACACGTACACGCGGCGCATCTTCGAGCGCCACGGATTGATCACCGCCAAGGCACGGTACGAGGACATACGCCAACTGGTGCAGCAGGCCTTTCACCAGGAGATTCCGGCGGGGCGGGATCAGCCGCCGGCCTCGCCGCTCGGCGGACGACGGCGGCACGAGCTGGTCATCCGGCGCGCCACCTCGGCCGCCCGCGCCTTCGACGAATTCCACGCCCTGCTGGTGCAGACCGCCAAACACCATTGCTTGAAAGCGGAGGCCCAGTGCGCAGGATGTCCGCTGGAACGGTTCCTGGAGAAGTGAGCGGCTGGGTAGACCAGTTCCAGCGTATACGTGCTCGACAGCGGACCGCTTTGAAAGGGCGCGGCTTTCAGCCGCCGCACGCAGGCCTTTCCCAATTGTCATCCCGAGAAAGCGCGAGGGAGCTTGGCGACTGAGCGCGAACGAGGGATCTCGGTTTTTCTTAAACCAAGATCCCTCGCTACGCGCTCGCCTCGCTCGACTCGGCACGCGCTGGCTCGGGATGACAATTCATGGAAACGCCCCTACGGCACGCCTGAAAGGCGTGCCCTTTCAAAGACCTGTGTACACCCATTTGGGTGAAACCGCTCAGCGCGATCGCACCTTGAAAATCAGCGCCACGCCAGCGACGATCGAAAGCAGGCTGACGACTTGGGCGTTGGTGAACACGCCGAAGGCCGAGCGCGGGTTGATGCGGATGAACTCCACCAGGAACCGCGCCATGCCGGTGAGGACAAGGTATTCGGCGAGGACCGCACCCGCCGGCGCCTTGTTGCGCAGACGCTCGGTGCCACACCGCCAGAGGAACCAAGCAATCAGCGCACCCACGATGAATTCATAAACCGGCGTGGGGTGGACGCGCACGATGGTGCTCGTAGCCAGGCCTACCGTGGTGCCGTAACTCGCCTCGAGGCTGCCGTGGATGAGGCAGACGAAGTGGTGCACGCGGCACCCAGCTTCGAGTGGTGGGAACGCCATCCCCCAGGGAAGGTTGGTGGCGATGCCATAATCGCCGTCGCCGGAGAGCAGACATCCCAGGCGCCCGATGGCATAACCCAGCGCCGCGGCGGGGCTGCACGCGTCCAGGAAAGCCAGTATCGGGACACGATAATGGTGCGCCAGCCAGAGCAGGACCGCGAGACCTCCCAGGAATCCTCCGAACCATGCAAAGCCATAACTGGAGAAGAACTGGCCGATGGGATCGGCGAAGAACTCTGAAGGGCTCTCCAACAGGTGGTACAACTTCGATCCCGCCAGACCGGCGACCACGAGCAGCAGGATGACGTTGAGCGGATCACCCGGCATCCTGCGGCGGCGCAAATCCGCACCCAACACAAAATAGGCGAAAAAGAAGGCCAGCCACACCATGAGCCCATAAGTGCCCAGCCGCAGCGGGCCGACTTGGATGAAAGGGATCAGGTAAGCTCCGTTTAGGAAGTATAAAGAAAATCTGATTTACGATTTGTGATTTGCGATTTGTGATTGGCGATTCAGGCCACGATCCGAGATCACAAATCAGAAATCACAAATCACGAATTTAGCGCGGCTGGCTGCTGCCGCGAATGGCATATCCCGCGGGAGTGATCAGCAGGCGCGGCAAGGTTCCGTCCTTGCGGCGGAAGCGCGCCAGATCGCCGAGGGAGCGGAGTTGCATTTGCGCTCGCAGAAATCCCTCCGCGGGCAGGTCGTTGAACTCCAGCAGGTCGGGAGGGAAAAAGCCGGATTGCGCGGCCAGTACCAACTCCTGCTCACTGCGGAAGTCGTCGTGCAGGGTGGGATCGAGCACTACGGCCCAGTACACATCCCACTCCACCGGCTCCTCGGTCGCGGGCAGATCGCTCAGCACGCAGTTGTGATCGTAGTCGGGCCAGCCGGGAGCCCGGTGCTGGCTGCCGGGAAAGACGACGTACAGGTTCCGGCGCCGGTCGCGGGGCTTGGGGTCCTCGGCGCGCACTCCGAGCAGCCAGGGGCCGACACGCAGTTGCGATCTCTGGTTCCCGGGTTCCGCCACGTGGAAGGGGACAGCCTCACCATCGTAATACGCGGAGTCGATCTGGATGCGGCCGGTGTCAACCGGTCCGGCAGCGTACACGATGGCCGCCAGCAGCAACCCGCAGGCCATGTACTTCCAGTGCATCGGCGGCAGGCGCAAACCAACCTCCTCCCGGGGCCGTCATTATGGCCGACTCCGGCCGCCACCCAAAGCAAATTGCTAGGTGGTACGCATCCAGAAGGACGAGCCCAGACCGCTCCGGTCGGCACCTTGCACCGGCTGGACGTTCATGGCCGTTTCGCGGGCAAACTCTGGGTCGCGCCACAACGGCGCCAGCACGGCGCTCAGTTGCGGGTCGTGGCTGATGAAGGCGTTGGGCAAGGCGATGCGAAAGCGCGAGCTCTGGCCCAGCAGCATGGCCGCCAGCAGGTATTGTTCGGAGTAGTAGCGGTCGCGCCATTCCGGCGGATAGTCGTAGGGAAGAAAAATATCGTGCAGGTGCACGAGAACGCCCGGCTGCAGCCGCGGCAGCACGTCGAGGAAGAGCACCGTCACATCGGAGTTGGTAAAAACCCGGTGCGAGCTGTCCATGAACAGGATGTCTCCGGGCGCCAACTGGTCGAAGACCGTAAGCTCGACGTTCTCCAGCGGCTGGCGGATGACTCTTGTGCAGAGGGAGTCGATCTCCGCCCGCGGTTGGGGATCGATGGAGATGATGCGGGTGCGCAGTTGGTGGTCGCGGACCGCGCGCCCCGCCACGCGCGTGGAGACGCCGGAACCCACCTCCAGGTAGTGCTGCGGGTGGTTGAGCGCCACCAGGCAGTAGAGGCTGGCAAGGTCAAAAGGCGACAGCCACCCGTTCACCCAGGAGGGTTCGAGCGGCGCGGTTGGCTGCGTGGGAATCTTCAGCAGCGATTCCTTGAATTCCCGGAATTTCTCCAGCGTCGCCTGGTAACCCGTGCGGTCCTTCGCGATCAGGTCGTAGAGCTTGGGATGCGGCGGTTTGCCGTACCCATAGCGCGCCGATGGCGTGACCCGATAATCAATGAACACGAGCTGCTGGCGTTTCAACACCCGTCCGAAGTGATAGAGGACGTAGAGCTCCGGGCGGTGGCGTACGAAGTCTTTTAGCCAGTTGCGGATTGGTCTCGCCATGGGAACGCTGCGCCGAATGCCAGTGAACGCCTGAACGGAAGCGCCATTATCACACATTGGATTCACATGCCTGGCGTGGGAGCGTCGCGCGATATCCACAATGGCGCGCGTTGGCGGCTCTCCTGACTTTCATTTAGAGTGGCCATGATGCGCTCGATCCTGCAACACAGGCCGCTGCGGCTGGTTTTTATCGCCAACACCGTGTCCATGGTGGGCAGCGGCATGAACATGGCGGCAGTGATCTGGTACATCCTGCAGGCCACGCATTCGGAAGTCGCGCTGGGCACCCTGCTGGTTTTGCAGACGCTGCCCGCGATGCTGATCATGCCGGTGAGCGGCGTCATCATCGACCGCGAGGACCGGCGCCGGCTGTTGATGGGATTGGACGCGGCGCGCGCGGCGGTGATCCTCATCGTGGCCGTGCTCGCTCTCCGGCACCAGGTGCATCTCTGGCAGGTTTATGCCATGGCGATGCTGGTGGCCAGCGGCTTCTGGATGTTCTGGCCGACCATCAACGCGCTCATCCAGGAACTAACGCCGCAGCGCCAGTTCGTCGCCTCCAACACGTTCCTGCTCGCGGCGGTGCAGGCCGGCTGGCTGATGGCGGGCGCGATGGTGGGGTTCGTGTACAACCGCATCGGCCTGGGCGGCGTGTTGCTGATCGACGTCTGCTCCTACGTGGTTTCGTTCGTCTGCTATCTCGCGGTCAGGAAAGGCCGCGTGGTGGTGCGGCCGGCGGATGCGGTGGCGCTGCCCGAGGGTACGCTGGCGCGCTTCACTCATGATTTGCGCGAAGGCATCGCACACCTGCGGGGCAAGCCACACCTGGTGATGCTCGGCATCAGCTACGCCTGCTTTCTCGGCGCCATGCTGGCGCAAGGCGTGGTGACCGCGCCGCTGAGCGACCGCATCTTGAAGACGGGAGCCGTCGGCTATGGCTGGCTGAATGCCGGATGGGCGGTGGGCGCCTTCGCCAGCGCGTTCTATGTGCCGGTGGCGATCCGTGCGCTGGGAAAGCGGCCGTCGGTGGGGGTTTCGTTCTCGCTCCTGGCACTCAGTTTGGTGGCGCTGCCATTTTCGCGCTGGCTGGCCATTGCCGTGATGCTCTATGCGGTTATGGGCTCAGGCCGCGGCGTCGGCGGGGTGGCCATCAACAGCAGCATCATGGAACTGGTCCCGCCTCACTTCATGGGACGCGTGCAGAATACGTTCATGTTCTTCGGCACCGCTCTGCAACTGGGACTGGGATTCATGGTGGGTCTGGTGTCCCATCGCGTGGGACTGCTGTGGGGCTTCGTCATGATCGCCGGAGTATATTTGCTCTCCGCTGCGACCGCGCTTTGGCCGGTGCGGGCCGCGGCTCCGCTGAAGTCCATGGCCGAGACCACGGCGGACTGAGCCTTTCTGATATCCTTTTCGGTTTCAAGCCGACTTTAGAGCAGTTTCATAGTGGATGTATCCACCCATCTCGTCTGTCATGCTGAGCGAGTGCGGGCCGCTTTTGCCCGCACGAGTCGAAGCACCCCTACTGCCGCGATAT
>JBIOFT010000079.1:0-17460 GCA_044447375.1 Terriglobales bacterium
AATGACACCAGCAAATTCGACAAGTTCTGGCCCGCCGACGTGCATATGATCGGCAAAGAGATTGTGCGCTTCCATTGTGTTTACTGGCCGGCGTTTCTGCTCGCCGCCGGATTACCGCTGCCCAAGAGCATCACGGCGCACGGCTGGCTATTGTTTGAAGAAAGCAAAATGTCGAAGTCGCGCGGCAACATCGTGCGCGCCGAGACCGTGATCGACGTGCTCGGCAACGACGCGCTGCGCTACTTCCTGCTGCGCGAAGTGGTCTTCGGACAGGATGGCAGCTTCTCCTTCGACGCGCTGGTGCAGCGCTACAACTCCGACCTGGCCAACGATCTCGGCAACCTCGCCAGCCGCACGCTCACCATGATCGCGCGCTACTTTCGCGGAGGAGAGGTGCCGTATCCCTCGTCCGGCGGCTCGCGCACCGCGGCGGACGACGCCATCGCCAAGGCGGCCGAGGAGACCATCGCCAACTTCGCTTCGCTCTGGGATGATTTCCAATTTTCGCGCGCGCTCGAAGCCGCGTGGTCGCTGGTGGGCGCAGTCAACAAGTACATCGTGGAGAACGAGCCCTGGGCCGTGGCCGAAAAAGAGGACGAGGGCAGCCGCTCGCGCCTGGCGACCATCCTCTACACCGCGGCCGAAGCGCTGCGCATCGTGACCGCGCTGGCGCACCCGGCGATTCCGGAATCGACGGCGCGGATATGGGAGCAGTTCGGGCTGGGCGCCATCTCCGAGTTCCGCCTGACGGACCTCAAGTGGGGCCAACTGCAGCACGGCACCAAGCTCGGCAAAGTGGAGCCCGTGTTCCCGCGCGCCGACAAATCCGCCATCGAAAGGATGCAGCAGATGGAACAACTGCGCACCGCAACTCAAGCGGCACAGGCCACACCGGCGGCGGCGCCCGCCCAGGCCGCACAGCCGGCGACGCAAGTGGCGGTCGTACCCGCGCCTGCAGCGCCCGCCCCAGCAGCCACTCCCGACGGGCGTATCAGCATCGACGATTTCGCCAAGGTTGAGATGCGCGTTGGGCAAGTGAAAGTCGCCGAGAAGGTGAAGGGCGCCGACAAGCTGCTGCGCCTGGAAGTGGACATCGGCACGGAAGTCCGCCAGGTGGTGGCCGGCATCGCCGAAGCCTATGCGCCAGAGTCGCTGGTCGGGCGCAAAGTAGTGCTGGTCGTCAACCTGCAACCGCGCAAGCTGCGCGGCCTGGAATCGAACGGGATGATCGTCGCTGCCTCGGTGGGCGAGAAGGGCTCGCCGGTACTGGCGGGGTTCCTGGAAGACGTGCCCGTCGGGGCAAGATTGAAGTAAAGCAGCCACGGATTTTCACGGATACATACGGATCTTGTTTATGTTCTTGACGTGATCCGTGAATATCCGTGCAAATCCGTGGCAAAGGTTTTTCTTTGTTCGTCGATTCCCACGCTCATCTCGAGATGTCGCAGTTCGACGCCGACCGCGACGCCATGTTGGCGCGGGCGCACGAGGCCGCGATTGAGACCGTGGTCGCCATCGGCAGCGGCACCGGGCCGGGCTCGCTCGATTGTGCCATCCAGCTCGCGAATCGCGAGAAGGCAGGCGAGCCGCGCATTTACGCCACGGTTGGCATCCATCCGCATGAAGCCAAGCTCGCCACGGACGCCGACATCGACGAGTTGAGCACGCTGGCTCGAAATCCCAAGGTGATCGCCTGGGGCGAGATTGGGCTCGATTACTTCTACGACCACTCGCCGCGCGAGGTGCAGCGCGCAGTTTTCGTGAAGCAGCTCGAACTGGCACGCGCGGCGCGGCTGCCGGTGGTGATCCACTGCCGGCCGTCCGAGAACAGCCAGAACGCCTGGGACGAGTGCCTCGGCATCCTCGCTGAACAGTGGGCGCCGAGCGGGCTGGGCGGCGTCCTGCACTGCTTCACGGGCATGATGGAGCATGCGCGGCGAGCGCTCGACCTGGGCTTCATGATTTCCTTCGCCGGCAACGTGACCTTCCCCAAGGCGCAGAACATTCGCGACGCGGCGCGGGAGCTGCCGGTCGACCGCATCTTGATCGAAACCGATTCTCCATTCCTGGCGCCGGTACCGCATCGCGGCAAGCGCAACGAGCCGGCATTCGTCAAGGAGGTCGCGCGCCAGATCGGCGAACTGCGCGGTGTTTCGGCGGAGGAGGTGGGTCTTCGCAGCGCGCAAAACTTTTGCCGGTTTTTTAATCTGCCGCCAACCAGTAACGCCGGAACAGCGATTCCTTCCCCATCCCAGGGCGCGGCACGGTAACCTATTGCACTGCTGAGGGAGCATGGCCGAATCGTTCGACATTGTGAGCAAGGTGGACCTGCAGGAGGTCTCGAACGCCATCCAGCAGGCGCTGAAGGAAGTGCACACCCGCTTCGACCTGAAGAACTCGAAGTCGACGATCGAGCTCGAAGGCAAGGAGGCTATCGTGCTGCACTCCGAGGACGAGTTCAAGCTAAAGGCGGTGAACGACGTGCTGCAGCAGCGTCTGGTCAAGCGCGGCGTGCCGCTGAAGGCGCTCACCTACGGCGCCATCGAGGCGGCGGCAGGCAGCACGGTCAGGCAGCGCATCGCCATGCAGCAGGGGATCCCGATCGAGAAAGCGCGCGAGATCGTGAAGCTGATCAAGGAGTCGAAGAAGAAGGTCCAGGCCTCGATCCAGGCCGACATGGTGCGGGTGAGCGGCAAGGATCGCGACACCCTGCAGGAGATCATCGCCCTGCTGCGCGATACCGACCTGGGCATCGACATGCACTTCACCAACTACAGGTCGAACTGACGTGAGCACGCCCGCCATCAACGGAGTGAAAGCGAAAGAGGTTTTCGAACTCCTGCGTGACGACCTGGAAGCGGTGGAGCGCGAGTTCGGGCGCGATACGGTCTCGAGCGTCCCGGCGATCACCGAGATCGGCGAATACCTGCGCGCGGGCGGTGGCAAACGCATCCGCCCCGCCCTGCTGCTGCTTTCCGCCAAACTGTTTGACTACAGCGGGCGCGGCGCCATCAGGCTCGGCGCGGTGGTGGAGATGATCCACACTGCCACGCTCGTCCACGATGACATCATTGACGAAGCCCGCACCCGCCGCGGACGTCCCGCAGCCAACACCAAGTGGGGCAACTCGAAGTGCGTGCTGGCCGGCGACTGGCTCTATATGCAATCGTTCAAGATCGCGGTGCAGGAGCGCAATTTCAGGATTCTTGACGTGCTCATCGAGCTGACGCAGCAGATGGTCGAGGGCGAACTGCTGCAAATGGAGAAGCTGGGACGCTCGATCACGCTCGACGAGCACTTCGACCTGATCCAGCGCAAAACCGCATGCCTGTTCTCCACCTGCACGCGGCTGGGAGCGATCGTCAGCGGCGCTTCCGCTGAGGACGAGGAAAAACTGGCGCGCTATGGGCGCAGTCTGGGCATGGCGTTCCAGCTTGTCGACGACGTGCTCGACCTCACAGCTTCGGAAGACGTACTCGGCAAGCCCGTGGCCAGCGACCTGCGCGAAGGCAAGGCCACCATGGCGGTGATCCACGCGCTGGCGCGCTGCACGCCAGAAGAGAAGGCGCTCATCCAGACAGTGCTGGAGGAACGCGCGTTCCTCTCCGTGAAGCACGAAGAGATTCTCGCCATCTTGACCCGCCACGGCTCTCTGGACGCCGCCACCGCCCGCGCCCATGAATACGCCGCCGATGCGCGCCGCGCCATCTGCGATCTTCCCGACTCGGAGATCAAGCGCGCCCTGCTGTGGGCGCCGGAGTTCGTGGTGGCGAGGGAGAAGTAGCTCTTAGCTTTTAGCTTGGCTTTGGCAAACTGTCTGGCACCCAGCCTCTTAGCAAGCTAAGAGCCTCAAGCTAATAGCTAATAGCTCCTCAACGCATCGCGATGGCCTGCATCTCGACGCGCGCGTTCCGCAATAGCGATCCGGCTCCGAGGAACGCCCGCGCCGGCAAATCCTTTCCAAAATACTTGCGATAGGCCGCGTTGAACGTGTCGTAGAGCGACAGATCCGTGCAATACACCTGCACGTAGACCAGATCGTCCATCGTCATCCCGGCGGCCTCGAGGGTGGCGCGGATGCCATCGAGCATCAATCGAATTTCTTCGCCGACATCGGCCGCCGCCTGCATGGTGCGGGGATCGATCCCGATCCTGCCGGAAAGGAATAGCGTGTCGCCCACCAGCACGCCGTCGCTGAACGGCAGGTTGGTGGGACGTCCGCCGATGTTGATGTAGCGCCGCTCGCGCTTGCCTTGATTCATTCCGTCCCCCGAAAAGGGCAATCCTAGCAACCTCTGTGCCTCTGTGTCTCTGTGGCAGGTTTTATACTCTTCGGTCATGGCACGCGAAGTCGAAATCAAGTTTCTGGTGGCGGACGCGAAGGCGCTGGCGCGCCGGCTGCGTACATCCGGGTTCAGGCTGGTCACGCGGCGCACGCGCGAGATGAATGTCCTCTATGACCTGCCCAGGCATCCGTTGCGCCAGCGCGGGGAGATCCTGCGCCTGCGAAAGTATGGCGATTGCTGGACGCTGACCCACAAGTCGAAGGGCACGGCACGTCGGCACAAATCGCGCCAGGAGCTTGAAACCGCGGTTGCCGACGGCGCGAGCCTCGACCGCATTTTGCGCACGCTGGGGTTTGCTCCCAGCTTCCGCTATGAGAAGTTCCGCAGCGAGTGGGCGGACGGCCACGGCCACGTGGTGATCGACGAGACCCCCATCGGCACCGTGGCCGAGATTGAAGGCCGGCCGCGCTGGATTGACCGGACGGCCAAGCTGCTGGGCGTCCCGCCAACCAGCTACATCACGCTCAGCTATGGCGCGATGTTCGACGAGTGGAAGCACCGCACCGCCAGCCCCGCCGAGGAGATGACATTCGCGGCTGTTGGCGTGGCTGAGAAGGTCCCTAAGAACAAGAAATTGTCATCCTGAGGGCGGGTCGAGGGAGCGGAGCGAGCGAGGGCAAGCGAAGGATCTGCGGGGATGAGTGCAGTGGCATGACAGCCTAAACGCAGATCCTTCGTCGCCCTTCCTCGCGCCGGCGCGATCGGTCGGGCTTCCTCAGGATGACAATTCTTAGTTGGCCATGAGGCACGGCTCAAGCCGCGCCCCTTCAAAGCAAGTTGCTGAGTGCTGAATGCTCCGTTACGCCCCGCAGCACTTCTTGTACTTCTTGCCGGAGCCGCAGGGGCAGGGATCGTTGCGGCCGATC
The DNA here is from genome assembly GCA_044447375.1 of Terriglobales bacterium. Classification (GTDB taxonomy): domain Bacteria; phylum Acidobacteriota; class Terriglobia; order Terriglobales; family Acidobacteriaceae; genus JAHFUA01. Next base: position 5,213 of record JBIOFT010000079.1, read on the forward strand.
TTGGCGCCGGAGCGCACCACCTGCTGGACAGGCTGATAGTCGCCGGCGCCGGCCATGCGGGCTTGTTCGAGCTCGCGGCGCTTGCGGCGCTGGAAGTCTTCTTCCAAGTCATCCATCGAAGTGGAAGCGCGGCGCGGACGGCGGCTATCTCCGCGGCCGTTGCCGTCGCCGGGCGCAGGCGCCTCGACCGCTTGCGGCAGGGCCTCGGCCTGTGCCGCCGGCTCGATCACCTGCATCAGGTACAGGTAGCGCACCGTGTCTTCCTGGAAGCGCTGCATCATGGCTTCGAACATCTCGAAGGACTCGCGCTTGTACTCCACCAGCGGATCGTGCTGGGCGTAGCCGCGCAGCCCGATGCCTTCCTTCAGGTGGTCCATGCCGAGCAGGTGGTCTTTCCATTGCTGGTCGAGCACGCTCAACATGATCATGCGCTCGTGATAGCGCATGGCGTCGGGGCCGATCAGCTTCTCCTTGGCATCGTAGCGCTGCTTGAGCTTGTCGAAGACGGCGTCGCCGAGTTCCCCGCGGTTCAGCTTGTCCGGCTCGACGCCCTCGGCCAGGATGTCCACGCCAAAGCGGGTGAAGATGTCGCCCTTGAGTTTCGTGATGTCCCACTCGTCAGCGTGTGCTTCCTTGCGACAGTACTTCTCCAGCAAGTCGCCGAGAATGCCGGAGACGTAATCCTCGAGGATGAGTTCCTTCTGATCGACGCCCTCCAGCAACTGGCGGCGCATGCCGTACACCGCCTCGCGCTGCTTGTTCATGACGTCGTCGTACTCGAGCAGGTGCTTGCGGGACTCGAAGTTCTGCCCTTCCACGGCCTTCTGCGCCGCCTCGATGCGGCGGGAGATCAGCCGCGACTCGATGGGCACGCCTTCCTCCATGCCCAGGCGCTGCAGCAGCTTCGACACCCACTCTTTGGCGAAGATGCGCATCAGGTCGTCTTCGAGCGACAGATAAAAGCGCGAGCTGCCGGGATCGCCCTGGCGGCCGGCGCGTCCGCGAAGCTGGTTGTCAATTCGTCGCGCCTCGTGGCGCTCGGTGCCGAGGATGTGCAGACCGCCGAGGCCTACCACCTCGTCGTGCTCGGCGTCGGTCTGCGCCTTGTGCCGGGTGAGGATTTCCTCCCACTTCTGCTTGTCAACGCGAAACTCGTTGCCCTGGTAATACCAGGTGATGACGTTCTCTTCCGTGGCCCCGTCGCCCAAGCGGCCTTCGGCGCGGCGCACCGGTTGCGCCAGACCCTTTTTGAAGCACTCCTGCTTGGCCATGAATTCAGGATTCCCGCCCAGCAGGATGTCGGTGCCGCGGCCGGCCATGTTGGTGGCGATGGTGATCACGCCCTTGCGCCCGGCTTGCGCCACGATCTCGGCTTCCTTCTCGTGGTACTTGGCGTTCAGCACCACGTGCTTCACGTTCTTCTTGCGCAGGATTTCCGAGAGCCGCTCTGATTTTTCCACCGACGTGGTGCCCACCAGCACCGGCTGGCCCGTCTGGTTGAGCTGCTGGATCTCGTCGGCCGCGGAGAGATATTTTTCTTTCTCGGTGCGGTAGACGGTGTCCGCGTTCTCCAACCGCCGCAGGTCCTTGTTGGTGGGGATCACGATCACGTCGAGGTTGTAGATCTTCTGGAACTCCTCGGCTTCCGTCTCCGCCGTGCCGGTCATGCCCGCCAGCTTTTTGTACATGCGGAAATAGTTCTGGAAGGTGATGGTGGCGAGCGTCTGGTTCTCGGCTTCGACCTTGACGTGCTCCTTGGCTTCGACGGCTTGGTGCAGCCCGTCGGACCAGCGCCGGCCCGGCATGAGGCGGCCGGTAAACTCGTCCACGATGAGAACTTCGCCGTCCTTCACCACGTACTCCACGTCCCGGCGGTAGAGCGCGTGGGCTTTGACGGCGGTCTCGACGTGGTGCTTCAGGTCCCAGTTTTCGGGATCGGCGATGTTGGTGATGCCGAGCAACTGCTCGACCTTGATCCAGCCATCATCGGTGACGGTGATGGTCTTGTGCTTTTCATCCACGACAAAGTCGCCGGTGAGCACCTTAGGCTCGCCGGGCGCGGTGTCCATCTCCTCGCCTTTTTCGAGCTTGGGGATGATGCGATTGACGCGGTCGTACTTCTCCGTGGATTTTTCCGCCTGGCCGGAGATGATGAGCGGGGTGCGGGCTTCGTCGATCAGGATGGAGTCCACCTCGTCGACAATGCCGAAGTTGTGGCCGCGCTGCACACAATCGCCGAAGTCGAACTTCATGTTGTCGCGCAGGTAGTCGAAACCGAACTCGTTGTTGGTGCCGTAGGTGACGTCGGCGGCGTAGGCCTCGCGGCGTTCGGCGTCGTCCAGTTCGTGCACGATCACGCCCACGCCCAGGCCCAGGAAACGATAGATGGTGCCCATCCACTCCGAGTCGCGCTTGGCCAGGTAGTCGTTGACGGTGACCACGTGCACGCCGTTGCCGGTGAGCGCGTTCAGGTACACGGGCAGGGTGGCGACCAGCGTCTTGCCTTCGCCGGTCTTCATTTCAGAGATCCTGCCATCGTGCAGGACCATGCCGCCGATGAGCTGCACGTCAAAATGCCGCATGTTGAGCGTTCGCCGTCCGGCTTCGCGGACGACGGCAAAGGCTTCGGGGAGGGTCTCGTCCAGAACTTCTTTCAGCACCCGGTCGCGCTCGGTGGGACCCCGGCTGCTGCGGTTCTCGTCTTCGGCCTCGGGCTCGAGTTGCACCTGGCTGAGGCGGTCATTGATGCGTTTGCGGAATTCGTCGGTCTTGGCGCGAAGCTCCGCGTCGCTCAAGCGTTGCATCTCCGGCTCGAGGGAATTGATCCGCTCCACCAGCGGCCGCAGGCGCTTGATCTCGCGCTCGTTCCTGGTTCCGAATATTTTGGCGAAAATCGTGTCCAGAAACAACTTATGTCCTTATGGAGGGACGAAGAGACCCACCGGAGACTTCAGAAAGCCTACCATATTGGATGCCGGCGGGCGGGCAGAGTCGCAGGGTGCCGTGTCTGGATAGAGACGTAGCTCGCTATATCACTGTGCGAGAAACTTTTCCAGAGCCTCCAAGTCAGCCGCGGTCAGATCCGCGTATCTCCTGGCTCGGGCGACATCTCCGCTCTGAACCGCGCTTTGGGCCTTCGACAGGTTGGTCTGCATGCTGGCCTGTCGGGAGGCGATGTCCCCGCGCAGCCCATAGCCGGCGGCCGCTTGCTGCCGCTGCAGACGATCCACACGGTTGTTCACAGCGGAGGCGCGGCGGGCGAGCTGATCGACCTGGCGCGCCACTTCGTCGATCTCCGCGGAACCCGGGGAGCTGGCCACGGGGGCTGCACCGTTAGAAAAACTGGCATCTTGGGTGAGCACGAACTCGAGTCTGCTCTCGGGCGCGATCTGGACCTTGCTGCCGTGAGTAGCCATCTGGAAGGCCATGGCGCCCCCTACTCCGATGGCCCCTCCGGCGAGCGCTCCCTTCCCGCCTCCAAAAATGCCGCCCAGCACAGCGCCGGCCGCCCCGGCCCCTCCCGCCTTCTTGGCGGTGTTTGCTCCCCGGGACGGCCCTTGGGCGTTATGGACTTCTGTCTGCACCGGCAAGTTGCGTCCGCGGATCTTCACGCTAACGAGCTGGATGCTCAACTCGGCGCGGCCCCGCAGGTGACCGCCCTTCTTCATGCCCGCGATCTCCAGGACCGCATCGGCGTTCTTGGCTACCACGGCCCGGTCACCGACCACAACCGGCTCGTCCACGCTGGCATTAAACCGCTGACCTGCGACGGCCGTATTGGAGTCGATGGCGTCGATGGTCCTGACCACGACGGTAGCGCCGCCAGGAATAACGACCGCGCTTTCCGGGTTTGCAGTCTCGCTGGGCTTGGGGCGTTTGGGCGGAGGCGGAGCACTCGAGCCAGCGGCGGGAGGCGCGGCAGTGGTCCCATGCCCCGGCGATGGGGCGGAAGGCGGCGATCCCGGAGGGTTCTGAGGGGTAACAGTCACCTCAGCCTGCTGTGGCCCGAGCTGGGAATTGCTGGAGCCCGCCGCCGGAGCGACGACCGCCTGGGTCTGCGCGACGGGCGGCTTGCGGGCGAACATCAGAATCGCCAACAGGATCAAGGCCGCAACCGCGATCGCCGCCGCCGCCGTGTATCGGGAATCCCAAGCGATCCTCCCCGCAGCCGGACTCGCCACCGCTGCCGGAGCGGGCGTGAGCGGAGCCGCAGGTTGCACCTGGGGAGCGGTTGCCGGCGACGCCTGCGCGGCGGGTGCGGGCGTGCCAAATGCGGGCGCGGCGGCCACCAGAGCGGCCGACCCAGCCACCAACGGCCCCCTGGGCATTTCAATGACGGTTGGCCTCACCCCTGGCGGCATCGGAACCGCGCCGCCTGGCGCAGGCACGCTCTCCGGGTGCTCCAGTGCCGCCCCGAATTGCTCCACCGTCTGGTACGGTTGTCGGGGTTCTTCTCCAGGGCCTTCATCACCACGTTCTCGTACTGGACGGGGGCGTACGGATACATGCGCGTGAGGGGTGGCGGCGGCGCGGTGATGTGTCCATTCATGATCTCGAAATCGCTGTCGCTCTCGAAGGGAACGTGGCCGCTGAGCATCTGGTAGAGCGTGATCCCCAGCGCATAAATGTCGGTGCGCATATCGACATTCCGGTTCTGGATCTGCTCCGGAGACATGTAGGGCAGGGTGCCCAGTTGCATGCCGGTGCGGGTCATGCCGCGCGCACCCACCACCTTGGCGATGCCGAAATCCATCACCTTCACGATGCCCTGGCGGTTCAGCATTAGGTTGCTGGGCTTGATGTCGCGGTGAATGATGCCCATGCGATGCGCCGCTCCGATGCCCAGCAGCGCCTGCTTGAACCACGGCACCGCGTCTTCCGGAGGGATGGGACCGCGACGGTTGATGATCTGTTCGAAGGTCTCTCCTTCGACGAACTCCATCACCATGAACGCGTTTCCCTGGTCGACCAGGAAGGCGTACAAGGTCGCGAGATTGACATGATTGAGGTTGGCCTGGGCTCTGGCTTCGGCGCGGAAGCGCTCCACCACCTGGGGGTCGCGGGCCAGATCCGCGTTGAGCATCTTGATCGCCACCGGACGGTCCAATTGCACATCGACCGCCCGGAAGACCACACCCATGCCGCCTTCGCCGAGCTTATCCACAATGCGGAAATTTGCGATTTGATTGCCGATCATGGCTCCCACCTTCTGGCTAACCTGTCCCTTCGAACTTGAGAATCTGCACGGTGATGTTGTCGAATCCGCCGCGTGATTTGGCCAGCTCGATCAAGGATTGGCACGCGGCTGGGGGGGGACTCGATGTGGCGGCAGCCAGCTCATGGTCTGCGACCAGGTCGTGCAGGCCGTCGGTGCACAGGAGAAGAATGTCCCCGGGCTCAAGCGCGATCGGAACCTCCGGAACCTCGGCGGCCAGCCCATCGCCGATCCCCAATGCCGCGGTCAGCACGCCCCGATCAGGATGGTTCGCCGCCTCCTCCGCTTTCAGCATGCCTTGCTGGACGAGCAGGTTGACGACGGTCTGGTCCTGGGTGAGCTGGGTGATGGCCGCATTCCGCACCAGGTAAAGCCGCGAGTCGCCGACATGAGCATAGGTGAGATCAGCGCCGCACAGCACCGCGGCGATGCAGGTTGTGCCCATGCCTTCCAGTTCCGGATGCTCGCGGGCGAAGTCCTGAATTGCCTGTTGCGCCGCCTGCAGAGCCTCGACCAGCGCCGCATCGGGGGAATCGGCATCGCTGGCCAGGTAGGCGGCCCGAATCGACTCGACCGCAATGGCGCTGGCAAACTGACCACCCTTGTGGCCGCCCATGCCATCGGCGATGACGATGAGCCGGCCCTTGCGGCCGAACTCCTCGTCGCTGGCCGGCTCCGCGTAGCAGTAATAGTCCTCGTTGTGGGTGCGGTGGCAGCCCACGTCGGTAAGATTGCCCAGCTCGATGCCGGGCCGGATCTTCATCCCTGTTCCTGCTGCTATCGCCTCGGACACTGATTCCGTAGGACCGCCGAGAATCCCCATGACATCACAGGCACTTGAACTTGAGCACCAGCTCACCCATGCGGATGGTGTCGCCGTCCTTGAGTTCCTCGCGGGCGATCGTCTCCTTGCCGTCGTTGAGGTAAGTGCCGTTGGACGAATCGAGGTCGGTGAGGAAGAACTTGCCCTCCTTGTAGCGCAGGCTGGCGTGCTTGGCGGAAACGGTGTTGTCCTTCACCACGATCTCCGCTTCCGGGCTGGTTCCGAGCGTGTTCTGTCCATCGCGCACCCGGAAATCCTCGCCTTTTTGCTCGCCGTTCATGGCCACCAGCCAGCCCACCACCGGCGCCTTGCGCTTTTCTGAGATCAGCACCGTCTTGCGTGCGACCGCGACTCCCGGCCCGGCGGCGGGGGCCGCGGCGGGATCGGTTTCAATCCGCGTCTTGGGCAGCGAGGTGGGACCAACTGAGTACCCGGTTTTCTGGCAGTAGGGACAGACCTCCCACGAATCTTCCATCTGGTGTCCGTTGGCGCAGAACTTCGACATAGGATTCCTCCGAACCTTTCTTGCCGCGCTGGAGCGCGGCATTCACGGCTCACGCCGCGAAGTAAGTGGCAACCGGTCCCTTCTTGCCGATGAAAATCCGGTCTCCGTTCTTCAAGCCGAGCTTGCTGACCCGCGGTGAATCGACGGAGTTCACGTAGGTACCGTTGCTGGAACCCTTGTCGATGACCACCACGGATCCCTCCACGGGAACAATCCAGGCGTGTTCGCCGGAAACGGTGTCGTCAGGCAGCACCGCGCCGCAGCGCGGGTCACGCCCGATCCACAAGCCGTCCTTGCTGATTTTGAAGCTGCGCCCGGAGAGCGGTCCGGAGATGAATTGGATGCTGCCGTAGTTGTCGGTCGCCGGCGGCAGAACCGAAACTCCCGGGCTGGGCTGCAGCACGGGCCGGGTCGCAGCAACACGTCCGCCAGCAGCCGCAGCGCCCGCCAGGGCGGGTTGCAGCGCCGGTTTGCGGCGCAACACCAGCGCCACCGCGCCCAGCAGCAGGATCAGCACCACGATGTAAAGCGGCGTGGTGCCCGTGGTCTCCACCAGCTTCTGCAGAGGATTGAGCTTGTCCTCGGCCACCACGGCAGCGGCGCGGTATTTCTTGGCGTCCGGCAGGTCGGGCATGAACTGCAACACGTTGTCGAACTCGGTGATGGCCTTGCGGAACTGGCCGGCGTCGTACAGGTCCAGCGCCTGGTCCCAGTGCTGGTTGAAGGTGCCGCGCTCGGCTTGCACGCCGGTCTGGTGTACAAATTCCATCGCGGTATTGATGGGCACCAGGAAGTTGAAGCCTTGTATCGCCAGGCCGCTCTGATCCAGCGAACCGAAAGTGGCGATCCCGATCACCTGTCCCTGATCATTGAATGCGGGGCCGCCGCTGTTGCCATGGGTGATGGCAGCGTCGGATTGCAACACCGGAACCCCAATGGCGCTGGTTTTCACGGCGGAGATGTGTCCGTTGGTGGCGGAGGACTCAAAGTTGGATTCGGCGCTGATCAGCGGATTAGCGCCCCAGGCAGATGTAACCCCCGGGTAGCCCATCACCATAATGGGATCCTGCAGGCGCACCTGCTCGGAGTTTCCCAGCGGGACGGTGGGGTAGTTGGAACCCCCGACTTTCAGCACGGCGACATCTTTGCCGTTCTCCGTGACAGGAGCGCTGTACTGCAAAATGTCGCCATTAATGGTTTTGCCGTTGGCTAGCACCAAGGTGAGTGTGGGAGGACCCACGAGCTCGATACTGGCCTTCTGCGCCAGTGTGACCACGTCTTTGTCAGTGAGGCTCTTGCCCGTTTGCTTCTCGATCAAGGCGATCAGCCCGCGCAGGTTCTTGATGGCGTCCTTGCGGAGCTCGTTCTGCAGCGACTGGATCGCCTGGATGTCCTTCATGTTGGCGTGCTGCACCACGTGGCCATTGGTAATCAGATAGCCATCGGGGCGGAAGAAGAACCCGGTGCCAATCTCGCCGTGAGGCAGCTTGACAGAAATATCTCCCAGGGTCCACTTGGTCTGGAACTGGACTACCACCAGCGCCACCGCTGGTTTAGCTTCCAGCGCCCGTTTTTCCTCGGGCCTGAGTTGGCTGGCTGAAACAACCGATACGCACACCACCGCCACAACGATGACGGCCATCGCCAAACGCTTCATCATGAAAAAACCTCCGACCACAGGCCTTGGCGTGAACCAGGGCGTTGAAAGGAGCGTACTTAGTGCCCGGTTAGGGGAAGGTCAGGGCATGTTTTTCCGGCCACAGGGGTTCAGCAGCATGCGGGCGGGCACTCCCGACACCTGCACGTATGTCGACATCTTTTAAACCCCGGCAGAGTTTCCGGTCAACTGAAAAGTTAATGCCAGCCGGGGTTTTTGGACGGTCGCCGGCATGCCGACCGGCCCGCGGGGTCCCGATTTTTGCATCCCCGGCAGCTAACCTGTATCTTACATGCCGCTGTCATTTACCTCAGGAGGCACGATCATGCGCGACAAGATTCTGTTGTTGGGGACCATGGCAGCCGTGGCGCTCAGCCTGGCACTGCCGCAGGCCCAGGCCAAGGGCGGCAAGACCGTCGAACTGAAGGACGCCAAAGGAGAAAGCGTGGGCACCGCCAAGCTCAGCCCCAAGGGCACGGGCATCCAGATCAAGTACAACTTCAAGAACCTGCCGCCGGGCGAGCACGCGATCCACATCCACCAGAACGCCAAGTGCGAAGCCGACCCCGCGGCGCCCGCGGACGCCTTCAAGTCTGCCGGAGGTCATTTCAATCCCGAGGGCAAGCAGCATGGCTTGGAGAACCCGCAGGGGCCTCATGCCGGCGATATGCCGAATTTCACCGTCAAGGCGGACGGCACCGCCAAGGGGACGGTCGATGACCCGCGGGTGACGCTCGCCGAGGGCGCGCCCAATTCGGTATTCGCTAACGGCGGCACGGCGCTCATGATCCACGCCAAGGCGGATGACCTGAAGAGCGATCCCGCCGGCAATGCCGGGCCGCGGATCGCTTGCGGCGTGATCACCAAGTAGCAGATGGGGGATTTCTACAGCCGTTTCCTGCAGTCGGTCCAAACCTGGCCGGAGAACGTCGCGGTGGAGATGCGACACTCATCCGCTCCGGGCCAGGACGTCGCGGTCGAGCAGTACACCTATGCCGCCCTGCGTCGGATGGCGGAGTCGGTGGGGCGCTGGCTGCGCGGTCAGGAAATGCCGCGCGGGGCGCGTGCCGCCATCCTGGCCGCGAACGGTCCGCGCTGGGTGGCAGCCTATCTAGGCATTGTTGCCGCCGGAGGCGTGGCCGTCCCCTTCGACATCGCGTTCACCGCCGAGCAAGTTGCCAAGCTGCTGCGCGACAGCGACAGCGGCTGCCTGTTCACCGATCGCAAACACCTGGCCACCGCGCAACGGGCCATCGCCGGTCTGGACGTGGTGCTCGTGCTCCTGGACGGCGATGGCGGCTCCGAAGTCGCTCCGACGCTGGACGCCATCCTCGCTGCCGGTCCGGGCGATTTCACGCCGGCACAGCTCGGCCCCGACGATCCGGCGGTAATCCTGTACACCTCGGGCACCACCAGCGACCCCAAGGGCGTGCTGCTCACCCACGACAACCTGCTGGGCGAGATGGATGCCGTCTTCCCGGTGCTTGAGGTCGGGCCGACCGACGCGCTCCTCGGTGTGCTCCCTCTGTTCCACGCGCTCGCCCAGATGGCCAACCTGCTGCTTCCCTTCGCACGGGGTGCAAGGGTCGTCTATCTCGAGTCCCTGAACACTACCGACCTGCTGCGCGCTCTGCGCGAGAGCAGCATCACCCTGTTCTGCTGCGTGCCGCAGTTCTTCTACCTAATCCACGAGCGCATCCTCAAGCAGGTGAAGCAGCGCCCGTGGCCGGCGCGGATGATGTTCCGTCTGCTGCTGCGCGTATCCAAAGCCGGCCGCAGAGCCGGCGTGAACCTCGGCAAGCTCTTTTTCTGCCAAGCGCACCGGGCGCTGGGCTCGAGCATGCGCTTCCTGATCACCGGAGGTTCGCGCTTCGACGCCGCCATTGGACACGAACTGGCAGCGCTGGGCTTCGACATCCTTCAGGCGTATGGCTTGACCGAGACCAGCGGTGGCGCGACCGTCACCCGTCCGGAAGACAACGTCATCGGGTCGGTCGGCCGGCCGCTGCACGGCGTTGAAGTAAAGATCGTCGATCCCGAGCCGCGCGAGGAAGGCCCGCCGACGGGCGAGATCGCCATCCGCGGACGCATCGTGATGAAAGGTTATTGGAACCGCCCGGACGCGACCGCCGCCGTGATCCGCGAGGGCTGGCTGCACACCGGCGACCTCGGCTACCTGGACGGGCGCGGCAACCTCTTCATCACCGGCCGCCGCAAGGAGATCATCGTGCTCAGCTCGGGGAAGAACATCTACCCGGAGGAGCTCGAGGCGCACTATCGCAAGTCGCCGTTCGTGAAGGAGATCTGCGTGATGGGCCTGGAGTCGCGCCCGGGCGAGCCGCAAGCCGAACGCCTGCACGCCGTGATTGTTCCTAATGACGAGGTGCTGCGCGAGCGAAAGATCGTCAACATCAACGAGGTGATCCGCTTCGATATCGACGGGCTCTCCGCCGAGTTGCCCAGCACCAAGCGCATCCTGAGCTACGAGATCTGGCAGGACGAGCTGCCCAAGACCACCACCCGCAAACTGAAGCGCTACGAAATCCAGCAGCGGGCCGGGCAGGGCGCGGGCGCCACCGCCGGCCGCAAGTTCAGCGACGAAGACATCGCCTGGGCCGAGCAGCCCGGTGTTGCCCGCGCGCTCGCTGTCGTCGGCGAGCATTCCCAGAACCAACGCGAGATCCATCCCAACGACAGCCTGGAACTGGATCTCGGACTCGATTCGATGGAGCGCGTCGAGTTGCTGGTCGAGCTCGAGCAGGAACTGAACGCGCACGTGGAAGAGTCGGTCGCGTCGGACGTATACACCGTGCGCGACCTGGTGGAATCGGTGCGCGGCGCCGCCGGGACTGCGGCCGATCGGAAGGAATCCGCCGGCTGGGACGCCGTGCTGGCCACCGAGTCCGACGATCCTGATGTGCTGAACCTAGCGCGCCCGCCGGGCTTGGCCAGCGCGCTGTGGTTCCTGGTCTGGCGGTTCCTGTATCTGTTCTGCCGCGATGCCTGCCAGCTTAAAGTCACCGGCCTGGAGAAACTGCCGGAGCAAGGCCCGTATCTTATCTGTCCCAATCACCAGAGTTTGCTGGATGCGCCCGTGGTAATGAGCTTGTTGCCGTGGCCGATCTACAGCCAGCTATTCCATCTGGGCACCAGCGAGATTTGGGGCTGGGGATTCCGGCGCAAGCTGGCGCGCACGCTGCGGCTGATCCCGGTGGACCCGGATTCCAACCTGGTGGCCGGCATGCGCGCCGGCGCCTTCGGCCTGCGGCGCGGCAAGATCCTCATCCTTTATCCTGAAGGCGAACGCAGCATCGATGGCACACCGAAGAAGTTCAAGAAAGGCGCGGCGATCCTCTCCCTCCACCTGCAAGTGCCCATCTATCCCGTAGCCATTGATGGCTTCCACGAAGTGTGGCCACGGGGCAAGCCTCCGCAGCGCACGGGCAAATTGAGCGTGAGATTTGGTGATCCGATCGTGCCTCCGCAATTGGGCGGCAATCCGGAAGCCGCATACGCCGAGCTCACCGCCGAACTGCGCCGCCGCGTGGTGGCGATGTGGGAAGAGCAACGCGCGTTGTCGATAAACGCACAATAGTGACGAATGGTAATCAATATTGCACTTGCCGAAGGCACACGAAGAGAGTACTGGAATAGTGATCGCATTTATCCGAGTGTAAGATTCACGGCAAGATTGCATTGAGAGGAAGGAATGCGAGATCGCCAGATCTGCATTTTGCTCGTTCTAATCGCGATGTCGTTTTCTGCACCGCATTCTGTGGCGCAGCAACCGGCGACGAAAAGCAAGACGGCCGAAGCCGGCAACCTCGAAGCGCCAGCCGCCGAATCGAAGTTGAAAGACTTCTTCCAATCCAAGATCAAAACTGAATGGGACGCCCTGAAGAACAAAGACAAAAAGAAGATATCTTTAAAAGAGGGCTGGCAGCATTAAAAACGCCCGCCACATCAAGCAAAGACTTACTCCAGGAACTACAATACTTTGGTACACATCTAGACAGCATCAAACAAACGATTTCATCTTTACAAAGAC
>JBIOFT010000080.1:0-17363 GCA_044447375.1 Terriglobales bacterium
GGGTAGGGGTGCTTCGACTCGTGCGGGCAAAACCGGCCCGCACTCGCTCAGCATGACAGAGGGATCAAGGCAGACGAGGACATCGGCGCCTGACGGCACGTCGGTCCAGGTCCCCTGCTACTAAAATTCCTGAGCAGGAAAACTCAATTGGGCTTGCGATTGGGGGGCAGGTAGTAGTGGATCAGCCCGTAGTCGGGCAGCGACTCGATCTGCTCGATGGTCTTGGCGGGATCGGCGCCGGTCTGCGCCGCCTGGCGCAGCAGTTCGATCAACTGCTCGCCGTTCGACAGCGCGTTCAGGTAGAACCAGAGGAACTGCCGCATCTGGTCGATGACGGACTTGAACTCGTCCACCGCTTCCATCATCACCGACTGGTCGGAACTCATGCAGGAGCCGTCGAGCAGAGATTCCTGCAGCGAACGCTGCAACAGCCGCAGCTCGTCGGTGATGCCGCGCATGTGGTCCGCTGTTTCCTTCAAGATGCCTCGCCCGGATTGATTAAAGCCAGCTTAGCTTAACGCCGGCCCTGGAGGCCGCAAAGTAACCGAGGTAATGAAGACGCCGCGCGCGCCGCACCATCAGGACAATTACTCACGAGTGGACCTTTGGAACCGCCCGCGACTCCAACTCCTTCGTCAGATACGCCCTGACGTTTTCGCTCAGCCGCGACTGCCGCATGATTTCGCGCAAGGCCTCGGTCGGCAAGCTGCGCGCGAACACCAGGACGCGCCCCAGCGGCGTGCCGGGGTGGCGCAGAAGCGCGCGCTGCACCTCGCGGCGCAACGACCACTTGCGATGCCGGCAGATCACTTCCGCCAGCGCCTGCGGCGCCCGGTCCTTCATCAGCGCCTTCACCACCAGCGCCTCGGTAAGCCGCGGATTCTGGAGCGCGGCTTCGACGATGCGCGGCTCGGGATCGAGCAGAAGAGCGCCGGCCAGCCGCCCGGAGCCCCGCTTGGCCAGCGTCAGCCGCTCGCCCAGAGAAATGGTTTCCCGCCGGTTGAAGAGGGCTTCATCGACGGCCGCTTTCACGTCGGCCACGACCGCCGGCGTGAGCGCCACCTGCATCAGCTCGAAGGTGTGCAGGTGTTTGAGTAGCGGCAGCGAGATGAAGCGCGGCGTGTGCGGATGGGTCACCAGCGCCAACAGCACTTTGCGGCTCTTCCTCAGCGCGGGATGCTTGGCGAGCTGCTCCAGCCCGCTGGCCGGCAGGTCACGGCGTTCGAGCAACGCCAGCGCGAGGTCTTCCGTCAACCGGGGATCGCCGGCAGCAGCACACAGCCTTTCCGGCGAAGGGTCATGGATCAACTGCTCGATGGGCTGGAGAACGTCAGCCATGCGGATACAGTTCGGAGAGACTACGCGGATGCCGTTTCCGGCGGAGCCTTGGCGCGAGCGGCTTGGCGCGCCATCAGCAACGCTCCTTCCGCGGGCCTTCTTTTGCCGGGCGTCACGCGAGCGCCCGGGCGGCGGTCGCACAGGTCCGCAACAAAAGCATCTCGCACCTCGGGCGAGTTTTCCAGTACACCGCCGTACATGGCCACCTCGACAGGCGTGGGAGCGGTCCAGAGGCTGCCGAGCACGTCGGATGCGAGCAGAGACAGTTCGCGGCCGGCGCGGGCGAGAACACGCTGGGCGATGGGATCGTTGGAGACCGCGACGATGGGAAATAGAGCGGAAAAGTCGGGAGCGGGCGATCCGCGCAGCACGCGGGCGAGTTCCTGAAGGTCCTCAAGCTTCCAGGCCTTCAGCACGGCATGCAGCATGGCGGGGCTATGGCCGTTCTCGCTGGCCAGCAGCACCAGTTCCACAGCCGTTCGCCCGATCCATTCGCCGGAGCCGGGATCGCCGGTAGCGGGCGCCATGCCGCCGGCCCGCGCCGCCTCACCCTGGCGGTTGCGTCCCCAGGCGATGGAGCCGGTGCCGGAGATAACGACCACTCCCTCGCCGCCATCGAATGCGGCGTGATGCGCGACCTCCGTGTCGCCCACCACCACGATCTCGCCGGCGACGATCTCGCCGAGCAAACCGCGAATGGCCGCCACGGCACCCGCCTGCGAAACCCCGGCCACCCCGATGCAGGTGCGGCTGATCTGCGTTGCGGCCAAACCGGCAGCCGCGCATGAACGTTGGATGCCCTCACGCAGCGCGGCGCCGGCAGCTTCCACTCCCACGCGGGCGATCTTCGAGGAACCCGATCCCGCCCAGCCCAGCACCGCGGTCTCGTTTCCAACCATGCACTCGGTCTTGGAACCGCCGCCGTCAATCCCGAGGAAGAAAGCCATTGCCGTAGTTTCTACCACAGGTGTGAGAGAATCCGGGTCAAGTTTCAGGGTGGAGCAGGGCTTCAGCCCTGCATAATGGCAGCATCAATAGTGCTCGGCTTCAGCCGCTGAGGGATCGATACCCCAGGGGCTGAAGCCCACAAATCGCGCGCACCGGAGAATGCAGGCCTGAAGGCCTGCTCCACCCTTCGGAGGTCGCATCAATCACCTGGACCCGATCGACCTGGCGATCATCGCGCTCTATCTGGCGGCGATCACGGCCTTCGGACTGCGCTTCCGCAAATCGCAACGCAGCCTGCGCGACTACTTCCTGGCGGACCGCAACATTCCCTGGTGGGCGATCGCCCTCTCCATCGTGGCCGCTGAAACCAGCACCCTGACCATCATCAGCATCCCCGGGCTCGCCTTCGATACCGATCTGGGCTTTCTGCAAGTCGTCTTCGGCTATCTGCTGGCGCGGGTGATCATCAGCGCGCTCTTCATCCCGCAATATTTCCGCGGCGAGATGTACACCGCCTACCAGTTGATCGAGCGGCGCTTCGGCAGGACCCTCCACTCGCTGACCGCCGGCCTCTTCCTGGTGACGCGCGCGGCGGCGGAAGGCGTGCGCGTCTTTGCCGTGTCGATCGTGGTGGCCATCGCCATCGGCACCGGCGAGGTCGCCTCCATCGCCATCATCACCCTGCTGACCATGATCTACACCTTTGAAGGCGGCATGGCAGCGGTGATCTGGACGGACGTGGTGCAGACCGTGATCTACGTCGGCGGAACTCTGGTGGGATTCTTCACCATCCTGCACGCGGTCCCAGGCGGGTGGGCAGGGGTACACGCGATGGCCGATGCGGCGGGCAAATTCCGCGTTTTCGATTTTTCGCCCGTGCTGCACAAGACCTACACCTTCTGGGCGGGGATCATCGGCGGAACCTTTCTCACCACCGCCAGCCACGGCACCGACCAGTTGATGGTGCAGCGGCTGCTGGCGGCGCGCAGCGAGCGGCAATCGAAGGCCGCGCTGCTCTCGAGCGGCGTAGCCATCCTTTTCCAGTTCACGCTTTTCCTCGTCGTCGGTGTGATGCTGTTCGCGTTCTACCGCGGTGTGCACCCGGCGGGATCGTCCGACCGCATCTTCCCCACTTTCATTGTGCAGCACATGCCGCATGGGATCTCGGGGCTGCTGATCGCGGCCATCCTGGCGGCGGCAATGTCGAACCTGAGCGCTGCGCTCAATTCGCTTTCTTCGACGTCGATCGTCGATTTCTATCTGCGGCGGAAGCCGGACATGAGCGAAAAGCGGCGGGTTGCGGTTTCGCGGCTGGCAACGATCGCATGGGCGCTGGTGCTGTTCGGGCTGGCGCTGGTATCGCGGCGCGGCGGGCGCGTGGTCGAGGTCGGGCTGTCGATCGCGTCGGTGGCGTACGGCGCGCTGCTGGGCGTGTTTCTGCTGGGCATGCTGACGCGGCGCGCCAACCAGCGCGGGGCGATTGCCGGGATGGCCTGCGGGCTCGCGGCCGAAATCTATGTGTGGACGGCGACGAGCGTGCCGTGGACGTGGTACGTGGTGATCGGCACCGCGGTCACCTTCCTGGTGGGATACGCGGCCAGTGCGGCGGAAGGTGAAAGCGATCCGTGAGTATCCGCGGCAATCCGTCGCTGGCGCGGGTCCACCGTTGGAGTGTCCAATCTTGCTAAGGTGAAGGGGCACGGCTTCCAGCCGTGCCGCTAACGTCCACACATAAACGGG
The DNA here is from genome assembly GCA_044447375.1 of Terriglobales bacterium. Classification (GTDB taxonomy): domain Bacteria; phylum Acidobacteriota; class Terriglobia; order Terriglobales; family Acidobacteriaceae; genus JAHFUA01. Next base: position 4,027 of record JBIOFT010000080.1, read on the forward strand.
CCTTTAGGCCCTGAGGGAGATTTCCTCAGCGGCTAAAGCCGGGTTCTTGGTCATGGGTCAGTTTGAAGTTGCAGCCCTAGAGTTGGGGCAGGTGCCTTGAGGCACAGTCGCGGTCAATCTCCAGATGTCGGACCATTTTGCGGATGTGCCCAAGTTCGATTTTGTCGAACTTGGGCAAGGACCGATAGACCCTCCCATTGAAGCTGACCACCCGGCTGTGGGTTGCCATCCGGAGAGTGTGACCGTTTGCGCAGTCGGCCAGCATCCGAGAGATATTGGCGAAGGACACTGCCGCCGACATTTCTATGCTGCTTTGGAGAATTTGTCCGGGATGTTGTCGCGGGGCGTGAAACGCTTTCCTTGGGCGCTCAGTTGTTCCACGATTATCCCGGACGGCTTTTGTTCGGGTGTTTCTCTTGGCAACTCCGAGAACGGCTCCGGAGGAGTGAGCTTACCGGAGCGGATGGCTCTCAGGGCATCATCCCAGCGGCGCTCATCCTGTTCGTCCGCTTCACGGAAGAAACGCTCAACTTCCTTCTTAAAGTCGTGGAATGTGGGCTTCTCCTGGGCAATGTCAAACAGGACTTCTTTGTACCTGTTACGGAACCGCATGAACGTCTCTTGCGGAGTGTCACCCCCCTCGGCGATTCCGCCTGGGCGGATTCCATACATCCACCATTTCCCGTCATCTTCCTTCTGCATCAGGGCTCTTCCGGTCAGAGTGATACCCGCCAAAAAACCGTTCCCCGCGATTGCATCCTGCAGCGTCAAGATGAGCGGATGGTGGTCGATCTCCGTCATTCTCTTATTCTCTTATTATCGGCCATTTGGCCAGGCGAGGCGATCATTACGGTTGGACAGGGCAGTATACACGATGGTAACCGGGGGCAACCCCACACCGCCCTAGGCGGCAGATTTCTTCAGTGGACGGTCGTTTCCCAACAGGGAAACCAACTCTTCGAGTTCTTGCCTGCCTTTACGGCACACCTCCCACCCCCAGCACGCCAAAAGCGGGCGTGCCGGGGACCCCAGTGAAGGCGTGCCCCTTCACCTGCGTGTAGCAATTGTGATCTGCTCTAATTGCTAGACCGTTACCACCTCAACGCCGTGGACGGTGCGCAACTGCCGTGACTTCTCGTAGATGCGCACATACTCGCGGGCGGAGTTGGTCCAGGAAAAATCTTTTCCCATGCCGTTGCGCATCAGGGCTTGCCAGCCGGTCTGGTCCTTGAAAGCGGTGAGCGCCTGGCGGATGGTCCCCAGCAGCGCGTCGCCGGTGTAATCGCTGAATTTGAAGCCCGTGCCGCGGTTGGTGCGCGCGTCCCAGGGCTCGATGGTGTCGTCGAGACCGCCGGTAGAGCGAACCACCGGTACGGTGCCGTACTTCAGGCTGTAGATCTGGTTCAGCCCGCAGGGCTCGTAGCGCGAGGGCATGAGGAACATGTCGGAGCCGGCCTCGATCTTGTGCGCCAGCGCGTTGTCGAAGCCGATCCTCACCAGGATCTTCTGCGGAAACTGCTGGTTGAGCCGGCGAAACAAATCCTCGTATTCCTTGTCGCCGGTGCCGAGGGCGACGATCACCATGTCTTCCCGCGCCAGCCGGTCGATGACCTGCGCAATCAGGTCAAAGCCTTTCTGCGCCGCGAAGCGCGACACGATGCCGATGACGGGCAGCCGCAGGTTCGGCACGGTGACGCCGAAATCCGCCAGCAGATCCTGCTTGCAGGCGAGCTTGCCGCTGAGGTCGTCGGGCGCATAGTGCTGCTTGATGAAGGTGTCGGTTTGCGGACTCCACACGTGGTAGTCCACGCCATTGAGAATGCCGGTGACGGTGGCGGCGCGGCTGCGCAACACGCCTTCCAGGCCGAAGCCGTATTCCGCGGTCTGGATTTCCTGGCTGTACTTGCGGCTGACCGTGGTAATGAAATCGGAAAGCACCAGCGCGCCCTTCAGGAAGTTCACCTTGCCGTAGAATTCCATCTTGCCGATGGTGAACAGGTCCCACGGCAGCATCAGCAGCGGTAGAGTTTCGGGGGGAAACTGTCCCTGGTATCCCATGTTGTGGATGGTGAACACCGAGGACACGCCGCGGAACGCTGGGTCTTCGGCATAGAGCGTTTTCAGCAGAATGGGCACCAGCGCCGACTGCCAGTCGTGGCAGTGGAAGACGTCGGGCGCGCCGAACATCTTGGAGGCTTCCAGCACCGCGCGCGAGAACAGGGCAAAGCGCTCGGCGTTGTCGGAATAGTCGCCCGCGGGCGTGCCGTAGAGCTGCTCGCGGTCGAAGAACGGAGGATAGTCGATGAAGTAGAATTTGACACCGGCGTGGGTGCCGCCGTCGAGCACCGAGCAGAAGCGGTACTCGTCGTCAAAGGGCACAGTGACGCTGCGCAGCAGGGTGCGCGGATTGTTGAGCCGGGTTTGGCGGTACTTAGGGAGGTAAACGTCCACCTCGTGGCCGATGGCAGCCAGAGCAGGAGGCAGAGCGCCCACCACGTCGGCGAGACCGCCGGTTTTCGAGAACGGAACACACTCCGAGGCCACAAAGGCAATGCGCATCCGACAACCTCCGGAATTCCACCGAGTGGAAGTTAAGTAACTGCCGGCTGGAACTCCAGTCTAACCGGCAATTGGAAAAATGGTCAATCTAAAGGAGCCGCAGATGCCAAGAATGGCAGCCGGAGGAAACCGGAGGCCCAAGTTGGGACAGAATTTCCTCACCGACCGCAGCGCCGCCGGGCGCATCGTCGAAGCTTTGGGGAACGTGTCGGAGAGCACGGTGGTCGAGATCGGTCCCGGACGCGGCGTCCTCACCGGCCTGCTGGTAGGACGCGCCAAGCATGTGATCGCCATCGAGCTCGACCGCGTGCTGGGTGCGCAATTGCGCATGAAGTACGCCCACCAGCCTGGCATCGAGATCCTCGAAGGCGACGTGCTGGACATCGACTTCGAGAGCCTGCTGCGGCGGCCGCGGGTGGCCGGCGACGCCAATCGTCCCTTCACCGGCCCGGCGCGCGTAGTCGGCAATCTTCCCTACTACATCACCTCGCCCATCTTGCAGCACCTGCTCGCGTTCCCTGATCTGTTCTCGACCATGGTGATCCTGGTGCAGCGCGAGGTCGCCGACCGCATCGCCGCCAAGCCCGGCGGGCACGAGTACGGCCTGCTCTCGGCCACGGTGCAGCTCTACGCGCGCATCGAGAAGCTGTTCACCCTGCCGCCAGACGTCTTCTCGCCGCCTCCCAAGGTGCATTCCACGGTTTTGAGGCTTACCATAGAGCCGCAGGAACAGGCTTTGGGCGTGCGCGGCAAGGAGTTTCTCGAGTTCCTCAAGCTCTCCTTCGGGCAGAAGCGCAAGACGCTGGTGAACAATCTGAAGGCGCACTACCCCGGCGCGGACATCAAGGCCGCGCTTGCGAAGGCGGGGGTCAAGTCCGATGCGCGTGCGGAGGCTCTGCCCTTGGCGAAGGCAGCGGCAGTGTTCAAGGCATTAACACCATCGGGTCATCCGGTCATCGGGTGATCGGGCGATCTGAGAACAATGGCAGCCAGAATTTTCGATGACCCGATGACCCGATCTACCGATGACCCGATTTAGAGAAGGAGTCGGCCATGAGTACCGTGCGTCATCCGGCGGTGGCCGGGCGATTTTATCCGGCGCGGCCGGAAGTTCTGATGCGGGACGTGCAATCCTACCTGGCCAGCGCGGGCGAAAAGATCGAGGCAGCCGGCTGCGTGGTTCCTCACGCCGGCTACATGTATTCGGGGCACGTGGCGGGAGCGGTGTACGCGCGGCTGGCCCTGCCGGAGCGATTCATCATTCTTTGCCCCAACCACACCGGCATGGGCAAGCCGCTGGCCATCATGAGCGAAGGCGCGTGGGACACGCCGCTGGGCGAAGCGGCGATCGATCATGAGCTGGCGATGGAGTTGCGCAGCGCCTTCCACTCCCTCGCGGAAGACGCCGGTGCGCATCGCGCCGAGCACGCGCTGGAAGTGCAGTTGCCGTTCCTCCAGGCCTTGCGGCGGAATTTCACTTTCGTTCCCATCGCGGTGGGCGTGGGCTCCTACGAGCCGCTGGCGGGGCTGGGAGAAGCCATCGCACAGGTGCTCGCCGCGCACCGCGAAAAGATCCTCATCATCGCTTCCAGCGACATGAACCACTACGAGTCGGATGCGGTCACCCGCGTCAAGGACAGCAAGGCCATCGAGCAGATCCTGAAGCTCGATCCCCGGGGCCTGTTCGACGTGGTGGTGAATGAAGAGATCAGCATGTGCGGGTACGGGCCGGCCGTCGCCATGCTGACCGCGGCCCGGCGGCTGGGCGCGAAGTCGGCCGAACTGATCAAGTACGCGACCTCAGGCGACGTTTCCGGCGACCGCGACGCGGTGGTGGGGTATGCGGGAGTGATTGTGCACTGAGCAGGCGCGACATCGTCGCGCCGGGACGGGCGGCCCCGAAGGTCACTGCGGAGACGCCTTGGCATCCGCGGTCAGCGGCACACCGGCAATCTGCAGAATATGCCGGGCGCGCTGGCGAGCGATGTTCAACACGGCGGGATCCTGGGCGAGCTGCACCAGGATGGGCGCGACGAGTTGCAGTTCGCTGGCCCGGTGCTCGACGGCGAGGTGCTCCAGGTTCTTCAGCTCTTCATCCAGCCCGAGGCGCTCGAAGCGGCGCAGGCGCTCCAGGCGGCGTCCCGATTCGAGGGTCGTGGAGATGCCCTGGAACAGCGCGGTCAATTCGTCGATGTCCGGGTTCTCCGACCAGTTGTAGCGCGTTTCGAACTGCCTGTCGGGATCGGCATAAGCCAGGGTCTTGTCGCCGGTGGCCGCCACGCGATGCTTGCGGTATTCGAAATCGCCGTTGAAATACTTGAGCTGGCGCGTGAGGGCGAAGATGCGGTCGCGCGCCGTGGGCGATACCAGGAACTTCAGCAGGTAGGGATCGTCGGCGCCGGAGGGCTCGGCCGTCGAATCAGCCGTCCAGGATTGGTAGGCGGCGTTACCGCTGGAATCCACCTCGATGATGTAACGATGCGGCTCGAGGCTGGGCCAGTCGAAGGTGAAGGTCACGGTGGGAATGGCGGGACGCCGCGGCTGATCCGACTGGTGCTGTGGCGCTTGCGCGCGCAGCAGGATCGAGGCCGCGAGGAGAACCAGTACCAGGCCTGATTGGAAACCCACGGTGGTGCGTTCGCTGCGCATGGATGGATCTGTGATTTCTGATTTGTGATTTGCGATGGCTCAGCTCCCGACCTAAATCACAAATCACCAATCACAAATCAGAAACTGCCTGGCGCGCCAGCGTGGAAGCCGTGTGCAGGTGGCAAATAGCGATGGCCAGGGCGTCGGCGGCATCCGGCGACTTGGGGACCTCGGGCAGCCGCAGCAGCGCGGCGACCATCTGCTGCACCTGCGACTTCTCCGCCCGTCCGTAGCCCACCACCGCCGACTTGATGGCCAGCGGCGCGTACTCGCAAACCTCCAGTCCGGCGGCGGCGGCGGCCAGCATTGCCACCCCGCGCACCTGTCCCAGCTTCAACGCGGACTTCACGTTCAGGGCGTAGAACACGTCCTCGATGGCCACCAGCTCCGGCCGGTGCGCAACGATCAACGCGGAAAGTTCGGTGAAGATCCGGTCCAGGCGGCGGGGCATCGGCTCCCGCGGCGATAGCCGGATGGCGCCGGCGGCAACTGATCGCAGTTCTCCGGACGCGGTCTGCTCCACCACGCCGTAGCCGGTATACTCCGTGCCGCAGTCGATGCCGAGCACGCGCATCGGGTGATGGTAGCGCAGAAGAGTTCCCGCGTCAGCTCGCAATCCAGGTCCCTGCTCCAACGCCGTTCGCGGTGGTCGCAGGTGAAGGGGCACGACCTCGGTCGTGCCATAAGAGCGCTAAATAAGGAAGCGGGCTTTAGCCCCGGAGCTTTGGGTGTATCCTCGTGCCTCGCATGATCCTCAGCTCAGCCTACGCCCAGTGTAGGAAACCTCAGGGGCTGAAGCCCTCAATTTTTCAAGTCCCTTTGCGGCACGACCAAGGTCGTGCCCCTTCACCTGCGTGAGCGCCCGCATGCCATCGCACACCGAATACCTGACCTTCACCACCAACCAGCACCGCGAGTACGTCCACATCACGCCGCAGGTGGAAGCGGCGGTCAAGCGCAGCGGCGTGCGCGAGGGGATGGTGCTGGTCTCGGCCATGCACATCACCGCCGGCGTGTATGTGAACGACAACGAGCCCGGCCTGATCCATGACATCGACGAATGACTGGAAGAGCTGGCGCCGTTCCGCGAGGACTACCGTCACCACCAGACCGGCGAGGACAACGGCGACTCGCACCTGAAGGCCATCCTGGTACACCATCAGGTGCTGCTGCCCATCACCGCCGGCAAACTGGATCTCGGCACCTGGCAGCGCGTCTTTTACGCCGAGTTCGACGGCCAGCGTCCCAAGCGCGTGATCGTGAAGGTCATGGGCGAGTGAGAGACTCAGCAGGGAGTGGCGCCGATCATACGTCGCCAGACAAGCTGCGACCAAACGGGAAAAACCACCCCTCAATGCAAAAAGGGGGGCTTTGCGGGGGGAACGCAAAGCCACTCCTTGTTGGCGCCCGGGTTGGCGAACAGCTCAGCTACCTTAGGACAACGCCCACACCGAACGTGAAATTGTTCTGGTGATCTTGGCCATTGAAGCTGGTGCCCGTGCCGAACTTCGTGAGATAGTAGTTGAATTCCCCCAGGCGGAGCGCGAAGTGGTGCGCCATGGCCACATCCAGGCCGCCGCCAAGCTTCATTGAGAAAGCGTGGTCAGAAGAGCTGGTGCCCCCTGCGGGCGTAAATGAAACGTCCGTGACACCGAAGAGCGCGTGCGCGAAGGGCTCGAACTTGCCCATGCGCGCCTTCACGCGCGGTCCGGCGTGGAAGCTGAGCGCGCGCGCTTGGTCGCCAGCCGTGAAGTTTGCGTCTCCGCTGAACGTCTTCTTGTTGTATTGGAAGTCACCCGCCAGGCCGAGGACTTTCACGAAGTAGTAGGTGCCGTCGATGAAGAAGCCGCCGGGAATACCGTTCTGCGTGCCTCCCGAGCCCTCATCAAAGTGCAGGTAATTCCAGCCGGCTCCTAGTTCGGCCTTGGGGTAGTCCTGGGCGACGGCAAAGCAGCCGCATATCAAAACCAACACAGCAACGAACAAAATCTTGCGCATTCCCTTCCTCCTTAGTGTCCCTTTACATCGGGTTTGTGTCTCGTCCCCCTTTCCTCCCTACGCTACGAAGGCTTCGCGGGGGAAGCAAAGCCAACGCCATCTTAGATGCTAAAAACAGGCTACCGAAACCGGTTTGTTGAATTCAATGAGGGTACCCAATTGTGAACTGCACTTCTGGACGATGTACTCCAGATAAGTATCTGCGATTTCAATCGCATGAGGCCCTGTCTGTCGTCGGCAGCCGGGTGGTTCGCGATTTATGAGGCCGCCCATTCCCTTACCCCAATGCAGGTTTACGGGGTGATGACGATGCCCGTGGCAAAGCGGAAATTGTTCTGATGAGCGGCGGGAGCACCAGCGACGCCCAGTTGGCACGCCGCACTTGTTCCAGACACAAAATTGAACGGCACGTTCGAGCATTGCCCGGTGTACAGGTAATCGAACTGGCCGAGGCGCAGCCCGAAGTGCCGGGTGAGTTTCGCATCCAAGCCGCCACCGAAAGCCATGGCAAAAGCATTTTCTGAGAAGGCCGGGGTGGTGAGTAAGGCGGAGGCGTCGACGCCGATGTGGTTGCCGCCGAATAGCGCATGCACAAATGGGGTGACACGGTCACGGCGGACGGAGACAACCGGGCCGAACAGGAAACTGTAGGTCCGTGCGTGGGGGAGTGCGAAGCCCGGAACCTTCACGGGCGTGCCATAGTTGCCGCTAAAGTCGGCCTTAATGCCCAGCAACTTGGTAAAGTTATACTGTCCCGCGACCTCCCAGCCGGGGTACCAAGTCTGTACGCTGGTTCCAGCGGGGAAACTGAACGGTGGTGCAGTCAGCGATGCACCGGTGGCACCTTCGGTGTCGGCGTGGAGATAGGAGAAGCCGCCGAAAATCGATGCCTTGGGGTAGTCTTGGGCGACGGCAAAGCAGCCGCACACCGCTACCACCACTGTGATGAACAAAACCTTGCGCATTGCTTCCTCCCTGCTGCTGGCATCGGGTCTTGGTCTCGTCCCCCTTCGTCGTGCGCAGCAAAGGCTCAGGGGAAAGCAAAACCGACGCCAGCCTAGATGCTAAAGGAAAGGCTACCCAACCGTTATGTTGAAGTCAACGAGGAGTGCCCAATTAGGAACTGCACCTCTGGACGATGTACTCCAGATAAGTATCTGTGATTTCAGCCGCATAGGGCCCCGGCCCAACGCTGGTGTCGAAGCTCACCGTACACCGTGACACCCGTCACGGCGCAAAAACCAGTATGCCTCCATCGTTATTACTTGTAAAACCGCGTATGGCTTGAGTTTCCACTGCGGCTGAGGTGTGTCGTGGCAGGCGCGCATGCGGTAATCGTAGTTCTGGCGGTGGCCTTGGCGGCGGCAGTGGCTGCCATAGTAGCCGTCCTGCGCCAGGCCAGCCGTCTGCGCGCCGAGGCCAGCCAGTCTTCCTTGCTGGCCCGCCAGAGCGAGCACGAGCGTGACATGGCGCAGCAGGTCCTGGCCCACCGCGTCGAAGAAGAGCGTGAGTTGACACGGGAGAAGACGCAGTTCCAGTCCAAGCTCGCCGACTACGAGAAGTATGCCGCCATGGCGCAACTGGCGCTGGGCGCCGCCCACGAGATCAACAATCCCCTGCTCGGCCTCTTTTCCCATCTCGAGCTGGAACTGAAGACCACCGTTGATCCGGAACAGCGCGCCGAGGTCCAGGCCTGCCTGGAAGGCGCCAAGCGCATTTCCGCGACGGTGCGAGGCCTGTTGAACTACGCGCGTCCCGGTCCGCTGCGATTGAGTCGCATCAGCCTCGACCGCCTGGTGGACGACACCTTCTCTTTCCTGCGCCATCAGCCCATGTTCCGCGCCATCGAACTGAAGAAGGAGATTCCGCCGGAGCTGCCGGCCATCACCGCCGACGCGAACCAGATCTCGCAGGTGCTGATGAACCTGCTGCTCAATGCCGGCCAGGCCATGCCGCAGGGCGGCGCCATCACCGTGAGCGCCGACAAGGTCAAGTTCGAAGACCGTGTCGAGGTCCGCGTCACCGACACCGGCTGCGGCATTCCCGCCGACATCCTGCCGCGCGTCTTCGAGCCCTTCTTCACCACCAAGCGCGGCCAGGGAACGGGACTGGGCCTGAGCATCAGCCAGGCCTATGTGCGCAGCCACAACGGTGAGATGGAAGTGGAAAGCGTTCCCAACCGCGGGACGACGGTGCGCTTCAACCTGCCGATGCGGCATTTGGGACGCCCGGCGCCGCAGCCGGAAGAAGAGCTGGTGAGCTGAGGAGAGCCATGTCGTACTCGCTGCTGGTCGTCGATGACGAGGCCCTGACGCTGCGCACCATCAGCCGCGCCCTGCGCGAGGAAGGCTACGAAGTCTTCCTTGCCAGCTCCGGCGAAGAAGCGCTGGAGATGTACGCGCAGGAAAAGCCTGACCTGGCGCTGCTCGACGTGGTGCTGCCGGGAATCGACGGCATCGAAGTCCTGCGCCAGATCAAGAAACAGAATCCCGCGGCCATCGTGATGATGATGAGCGCCTATCACCAGGTAGAGCGCGCCGTGGAAGCCATGAAGCTGGGCGCGTACGACTATCTGATCAAGCCCTTCCACTTGGCGGACCTGTCCAGCACCATCCGGCGCGCGACGGAAATGCTCTCCTTGCGCGTGCGGCTCACCGAAAGCGTGCAGATGGCCAAAGGCCGCTACGACTTCGGGCTGGTGGTCACCCGCAACGAGCAAGTGAAGCAACTGCTGGAAGTCGCGCGCAAGGCGGCGGAGGCGGACAAAACGACTATCCTCATCCAGGGCGAAAGCGGCACTGGCAAGGAAGTCGTGGCCAAGGCCATCCACTACCACAGCCCGCGCGCCCAGGGTCCGCTGCTGCAACTGAACTGTGCCGCCATCCCCGACACCCTGCTCGAAAGCGAACTGTTCGGCTACGAGGCGGGCGCGTTCACCGATGCGCGCCACCGCAAAGACGGCTTGCTGGAGCGCGCCAACCACGGAACCCTGTTCCTGGATGAGATTGCGGACATGTCCGCCAGCACCCAGGCCAAACTGCTGCGCGTCCTGGAGGATGGCTCATTCACGCGCCTGGGCGGAACGCGCCCCATCAGCGTGGACGTGCGCATCATCGCCGCCACCAACCAGGACCTCAAGGCTGCCGTGGCCGGAGGCAAGTTCCGCGAGGACCTCTACTACCGGCTGAACGTTGTCCCGCTGATGCTGCTGCCGTTGCGGGAGCGCCGCGAGGACATCGTGCCGCTGGCGCTCGACATCATGCAGCGCTTCAACCGCGACCTGAAGAAAAACTTCACCGGATTCACCCCGGCCGCGGCGGAACTGCTCACCCTGTATCCCTGGCCGGGGAACGTCCGCGAGCTGAAGAACGTGATCGAGCGCACCATGATCCTGGCCCCGGAAGGCGACATCGACGCCGCCTGCCTGCCGGAGGAGATCCGCGACTACATCGCCGAGGTCGCCGCCAGCCCGCTTTCGCAGGACGAACTCTCACCCACCGGCCACCAGTTCCTCACCCTGCACGAACTGGAGCGGCACTACATCGACGAGGTACTCACCGCCAGCGGCCAGAACAAGACCCAGGCCGCGCGCATCCTGGGGATTCATCCCACGTCGCTGCTGCGCCGGCTGAAGAAGCAGCATCTCGACAACTGAGCGCCAGAACTCCGCCCCCAAGCGCTTGAAACCATTGGGCCATGATTAAAATGTTCCACGTGGAACATTTTCAGAATGTTCCACGTGGAACACTATAGCTTATAGTATTATATCTACTAGTAATAGCGCGCCACCCAGCCGCCAGGCACAAGTCAAAATCCCCACCCTTCCCAACCGCAGGGAAGGATGGGGCACCCTCCAATTTGTGCTGATTGAAGGCTCTCTGCTCGATTAGGCTCCAGAGGCCGGGCCACCCGCCCGGCGACCCTGGGCCTAAGTCCCCAAGGGCACGGGCACTAGTCTCAGGCCGTTCTAGGCGTAAGAAGACCACACCAGTTTCTCATATCGCTGTTCCAGCATCTCCTTCGCTTCAGCGGAGTGATCCGCAAAAATAGTCCACAGGTAGTTGATGGCCTCCTTGTTTCCGAGCCGGTAATGCGCGTCGATTTCCGTGGCGATAGCCAGTGTGGCGACCGCAGTGCGCGAAATATGCTGAAAACGGTACTGGTGAATGATCCTATTCTTGACAAGTTCCTGACCCTGCCCGCCTACGATGTCCGCTACGAGGAACAACCCAACCATAAACAGTCCACCAAAGCTGAGATGTGCTTGTGCCGATGTGTCTCCGTAGAGCCACTTATCCAAGTATCGCAAGAACGATCTGCTTTGGGTGGGTTCGTCCTTGAGTTCAAACGGATGTTTCCAATAGGGAATGAGCTTTGGGTTCTTGCGTTCCTCAGTGGTAATACCAAAAAGCACGATCATTTGTTCGAGCGCTTGCTTCACGTTTCTAAAGTGTTGTCTCCATTCAGGCTGCCCTGAGAACTGAGACTTGAACTTTTGGTATTCTTCCGTTGCCTCTCGCCAGCCCGCACGCTGGTACTGAAGAGATCGACACTCAAAGTCGTCGAACATGTAGACCAGACTGAAGAGCAAATCTAACAATTGCCTGTTTATCGTTGGAACGACAAGAACATAGTTTGGCCGTCGATTGTGATCCTCCGGTGTGTCCGCCGTAATGTACCGAACAGCGTGATACGAATTCGTTGCAAATCGGATCATCACATTAAGCAAGCTGAGGCAGCGAACGGCGGACCTGTTGCTGACTTGTTCCGCCTTTGCCGTCATTCGTTGTAAATCGCGATCGACGTTAATCAATAGACCGTCCAGACGCTCCGACACTAGGGCATAGTCGAATCTGCGCAGCGGTTTGTGTGTATGCTGTTTTGGCATCTGGTTCTCCCTGTACGCTATCGAAGACGGGTGGCCCATGCGAAGCCGTGGGTACCCCAGACAAGAGCAGCTTGTCTGGGATCAGGTCTTGTGATTTCAGCTATCATAGCCCGGCGTCCCACGAAGCTTGGTCTACCCATCGGGATTCCATCACCAATCCCGAGGCTTGCGCGGCGCACTTACTCCCAGACGAGCAAAAGACGCTCGTCTGGGCCACCCAGTGTTTTCTTGTGAGCGATGTTTGTCTAGGCCACCCCCCGCTGTGGGAGTGACCCAGAGCAAAGTGTACACTCTTACCATGCTCATTCCGGAAGATCCTCACAAAGGACTATTGGACGACGAAGCAGCTACCGCTTTCGTGTCCGAGCAGCTCAACACTTGGACAGCTCTCCTGCGTGATCTGGCTAACTACGGCAGCCACCTGATACCGCGTGCGTACACCTCAAGCGGCAAGGCATTGGGCGATGCAGTTGTAATCGGCATTCTGTTGAGGCAGGTTGTGGCTATGGTCGATGCAATCGAGATTCTGCTCTGCGGAAGTGCCGTTCATGCGTCTACCCTACAGCTTCGGGCTATGTTCGAGGCTGCTGTCTATATCGAGTGGATGCTCACCGGTGACGTTGAGAGAAAAGCGTCTTACTATTATGTCCACAATTTATTGAGACTTCGGCGCTGGGCGATGCGTGTGCAGCCTGGAACGGCAGAGTCAGCAAGCTTCAAAGCGATTTTCGATAGTGCTGGCCTGCCGCTTGATCAGACACTGGGGGATGAAGGCAAGCGTCAATGCGAGGAAATCGACCGTGTCCTCTCTCAGGATCGTTTTGCCGCAATCCGTAGGGACTTTCTCGACTGGAAAAAGCAGAACAAGCGGCAGCCGTCGTGGTACTCGCCACTGGGCGTCAGCGACCTGAGGAGTATGGCAACAACTGTCGAGAAAGAGCCTTTGTACGAATTTCTCTACAGCTCCGGATCTGAAGTTATGCATGCATCCAACTACGGGCAGCATGTCAGCCTTAAGGCCAACAAGATTTCATTTCGTTCGATTCGTCACCCCAAGCAATTCCCTTTCGTCGTGAGAATGACAGCGATCCTCGCGATCACCGTTTACAGGAGAGTTCTTGCTGAGTATCGCGAAGGAGAGTTGCAGCATAGGTTCGGACCAAAATATGTCGAGAAATGGCAGCGGGCGTTCATGAGCATCCCGCACGTGAACATCAACGACACGGAACTTCGTTCCTAAAAC
>JBIOFT010000081.1:0-17022 GCA_044447375.1 Terriglobales bacterium
GAACAGGTCGAGGGCTTCTTCGCGGGTCAGGGACATGTGGAGCCTGCAATTTTAGATGACTTTGCTCCTGCCAACGCTGCGACATGTAGCGCCGGCATCTTGCCGGCTGTCTTGAGGGCATCTTGCCCTCAGCGGTGCGGGCGAGACGCCCGCACGACAGCCGCCGGGACGGCGGCGCTACATTCGGCGGCCGGAGGCGGGCGTTGCCGCGCCCACAAGCTCCAGCGGCTTCAACCCGGGCAGCACGCCGCAATCCGCCGCGTGCTTGAAGAACAGTTCCAGCCCGGCCAGGTTTTCCTCATCGAGCGAGTAATCGATGTTTTCGGTCAGGTAAGTACGCACTGCCTGCTCGCTGATGCCCACGCGCGGCGCCCATTCACGTGCGAGTGTCTCCACATTGGCCAGCCCATGATCCCGCGATTGTTGGAAGATCTTTGTCAGGTCGAGATCGGTTTCCGACAAGGCTGACGCGCGCACCGCCCAAAAGGCGAAGACGAAGGGATGTCCGGTCAGGCGCTTCCATTCTTCTGCCAGGTCGTAGCAGACGTAGCGGGTGCGGTCCACGGTGAGCGCGGGATCGCCGATGATCAGCGCCGCGTCGCAAGCTCCCAACATGCTCGGCAGGTCGGGAGGCATGGCGACCATCTGCCGCGGCCCTCCCATCCATTTGCGGAAGAGCACGCGGGCGAGCGCCACCGTGGTGCGCGAGGAGGTATCGGCAGCGACGGTGCGGACCTCCTCCAGCGGCACTTTGCTCACCAGCAAGATGGAACGCACCGATCCCTTGGCGGCGATGGCAACGTTGGGAATGACGCGCAGGTCGGGGATGTAGGTGTACGCGACCACGGGCACAATGCCGATATCGGCGGCGCCGGCGCGCAGCATCTCCGCGCATTCAGAAGGAACGGTGGAGACGATCTCGAACTCGCGGCCCAGCTCCGTGTGCTCGAAATCCCACATCAGCGGAGCCGTGTTCAGGAAAGAGATGGCAGCGATGCGGAGCTTTCTCATGCGCGCAAGAAATTCTAGCAGAAGGGCGGCACTGGCGAGGGTTAGAGACTCTCGTCTCCTTGACAGAGGAAGTTGTTCGTGTACAGTCGCGGCTCCTATGGCAGCTAATCCTGTGGACAGACCCGAAGCCGCGGCGCTGAGCTGGCTGGCGCTGGCGCTCACGCCCGGCCTGGGGCCGACGCGCGCCCGCAAGCTGGCCGAGCATTTCGGTTCGGCGGAGAGCGTCTTCCGCGCTTCTCTCACGGAGCTGGAAGCCTGCGGTCTGCACGCCGCGGCCGCCCAGGCGATCGCAACCGGAAAGTCGGCTGCGCTGGCGCAGGAAGAGCTGGGGAAGGCCGCGGACGCCGGCGCCCACATCCTCACCCTCGACGATCCCGCGTATCCGCCCTTGCTGCGCCAGATCTACGATCCGCCGGTCGTGCTGTATATCCGCGGGGCCGTGGACCCGCTTTCGGCACCCGGCATCGCCGTGGTGGGCACGCGCCATCCCACGCCCTATGGCGTCGGCATGGCCGAGCGTCTCTCCTGCGATCTGGCGAATAATCTCGGCCTGGTGATCACCAGCGGCATGGCCCGCGGCGTCGATACCGCGGCGCATCGCGGCGCGCTGATGGGCAAGGGCAAGACCATCGCCGTCTTTGGCACGGGCATTGACGTGATCTATCCGCGCGAGAACCAGAAGATCGCCGACAGCATCCTGGCCACCGGCGGAGCGCTGGTCAGCGAGTTCCCCATCGGCGCTTTTCCCGCGCCGCAGAATTTTCCCATCCGCAACCGCATCATCAGCGGGCTCGCGGTGGGCGTGCTGGTGGTGGAAGCGGGCGAATACAGCGGCACGCGCATCACCGCCCGCTGCGCCCTGGAGCAGAACCGCGACGTCTTTGCCGTGCCCGGCAACGTGACCAACCGCAATGCCTGGGGGCCGAACACGCTGATCAAGCAGGGCGCTAAACTGGTCGCGACCTGGGAGGATGTCTGGGAAGACCTGCCCAGCGACGTGAAGCTCAAACTGGCCCCGCCCGCCAAGGCCGGCACCGGAGTGCCGGAAACGGCTTCCCTCTTTGGCGACAAGCTCTCGCCGGCGGAGAAGAAGGTCTTCGCCCTCATCAAGCCGGACGCTTCCACCCACATCGATGAAATCGTCGAGCGCCTGGAGCCGGAAGTCTCGTCCTCGGAGATTTTCGCCGCCCTGTTCGAACTGGAACTTTCGGGCAAGGTGCGGCAGATGCCGGGAAAGAATTTTGTCCGCGTTTTCTAGCGATTACCTGCCCCTTGCGTCGAACAGTGCGTAATCTCATCTAATACTTCGGTTATTGCGCAGTCGAATGCTCCGATTCGCCAATTTTGGGGATTCCATGCTAGCTTGTGAAAAAGGCTGCTGGGCCTTCGGGTGTTCTGAGGGGTGATCTTGCCGAAATCTCTGGTCATCGTCGAATCGCCGGCCAAAGCGAAGACGATCAACAAGTACCTGGGGAAGGACTACGAAGTCGAGGCCTCGCTCGGCCACGTCAAGGACCTGCCCAAGAGCATCCTGGGCGTGGACATCAAGAACGGCTTCGAGCCGGACTACGTGGTCATTCCCGGCAAGGAAAAGGTCGTCGCCAAGCTGAAGAAGATGGCGAAGACGGCGGCCGCCGTGTATCTGGCGCCCGACCCTGACCGCGAGGGCGAGGCCATCGCCGCCCATCTGGAAGAAGAGCTTTCCGAAAACGGCGGCGGCCGCAAGAAGAAAAAGAAGGGCGGCATCCCCTTCCATCGCGTCACCTTCAACGAGATCACCAAGCGCGCGGTGCAGGAGGCCTTCCTGCATCCACGCGAGATCGACCAGAACCTGGTGGACGCGCAGCAGACCCGCCGCGTGCTGGACCGCCTAGTCGGCTATCAGGTCTCGCCGCTGCTGTGGGACAAGGTGCGGCGCGGGCTCTCCGCCGGGCGCGTGCAGACCGTCGCCTTGCGCGTGATCGTGGACCGCGAACGCGAGATCAAGGCCTTCCAGAAGAAAGAATACTGGACCATGGACGCGCACCTGGCGGCCGCCAAGCCGCCGGCGTTCGACGCGCGCTTCATCGGCCGCGGCGACGAGAAGATCGAGATCCCCAACGCGGAAGAAGCGGAGAAGATCCGCGCGGCGCTGGAGCAAGCCGAGTGGACGGTCCGCTCGGTGGAGAAGCGGGAACGCCGCCGCAGCCCGGCTCCGCCCTTCACCACCAGCAAGCTGCAGCAGGATGCCTCGCGCAAGCTGCGCTTCAGTGTGAAGCGCGCCATGATGCTGGCGCAGCACCTCTATGAAGGCGTGGAGTTGGGCGGCGACGAAGGCTCGGTCGGCCTCATCACCTACATGCGCACGGATTCCACGCGCGTCTCGAATGACGCCATCGCGGAGGTGCGCGAACTGATCGGCAGCCAGTACGGTCCTGAGTACCTGCCGGAATCGCCGAACGTCTACAAGGAAAAGAAAGAGGCGCAGGCGGCGCACGAGGCCATCCGTCCGACCACGGCAGCGCACACGCCGGAGAGCATCAAGCAGTATCTGAAAGAGGACGAGTTCAAGCTCTACAAGCTGATCTGGCAGCGCTTCGTCGCCTCGCAGATGAACCAAGCGGTGTTCGACCAGACGTCCGTGGACATCGACGCCAAGTCGACTGGCGACGCGTTCCTGTTCCGCGTCACCGGTTCGGTGCTGAAGTTCGACGGCTTCCTCAAGGTCTACGAGGAATCGAAGGAAGGCCGCGACGAAGAGGACGAGGCGCTCAAGCACAAGCTGCCCGCGCTCGAGCAGGGCCAGAAGCTCACGCTCAAGGGCCTGAAGCCGGAGCAGCACTTCACCGAGCCGCCACCGCGCTACAACGAAGCCTCGCTGGTGAAGGAGTTGGAAGAACGCGGCATCGGGCGACCCTCCACCTACGCCACCATCCTCAGCACCATCCAGGAGCGGCAGTACGTCAACAAGACGGGTGGCAAGTTCGTGCCCACCGAGATCGGCCTCGTCGTCACCGACCTGCTGGTAGAGAACTTCAAGGACATTTTCGATCTCGAGTACACGGCGCGACTCGAGGAAGAACTGGACGAGATCGAGGAAGGCAAGGAGAAGTGGACCGACGCGCTCGCCGGGTTCTACAAGAAGTTCGAGAAAGACCTTAAATATGCGCAGAAGCACATGGAGAACATCAAGCGCATGGAGAAGCCCACCGACCAGGTGTGCGAGCGCTGCGGCTCGCCGCTGGTCATCAAGTGGGGCAAGCACGGGTCCTTCTACGCCTGCAGCTCCTACGATAAGGACGATCCCAACACTTGCACCTTCACCAAGGAAAATCCCATCGACCTGCCAGACCTGGATTCGGCCGACGTGCAGGAGACCGCCCAGGAAGAATACTGCGAGAACTGCGGGCGGGTGATGGTGCTCAAGCGCGGGCGCTTCGGACAGTTCATGGCCTGCACCGGGTATCCCGATTGCAAAACCACGCGGCGGCTCGACCAGGGACGCAAGGTGCCGGACATCCCGCTGGATGAGATCTGTCCCAAGTGCGGACGCAACATGATGCTGCGCCACGGCCGTTACGGCGAGTTCACCTCCTGCTCCGGATATCCCCAGTGCAAGTACATCAAGCAGAATTACATCGGGATGAAGTGCCCGCAGTGCAAGGATGGCGAGCTGGTGGAAAAGAAGGCGCGCCGCCGCGGCAACATCTTCTACGGCTGCTCGAGCTATCCCGACTGCACCTTTACCTCGGCGCACAAGCCGCTGCCGGAAAGCTGTCCGGAGTGCGGCAGCCCCTATCTGGTGTTCAAGAACCTGAAGTCAGGACCGGTGATCGTCTGCCCCAACAACAAGCGCACCGGTGAGGACGAGGAACCGAAGCGGCGCCGCAAGAAGGGCGAGGATGCTGCAGAGGCGGCGCCGGCAGTGCGGTGCATGTACTCGCGTCCGGCGCCGGTCGAGGCGGAACCGGTCGAGCAGGTTACCGGGTAACCCGAGTGTCATCCTGTTCGCGGCGGTATGATCTACAACGACATCGGCAAGGCGCTGCCGGGGTTGGCGAAGTTCCTGCCGTAAGCGGCCGCCAAATCGCACTCTTACGGAATTGTCATCCCGACCGAGCGGTACCCAGAACGCCTTGTGGCGTTCTGGGTGAAGCCGCAAGCGGAGGGACCCTGTGTTTCCGCGGCGGTATTGTTTCAAAGATAGCGCTCACGGAACTCCGATGAGACCGCGCAGAATCATCACCACAAAAAGGCAATTTCCTTTGGCGAGTTGCAAAATTCCCGAAGCAAAGGGGCTGTATGAGCGAACCGCCCGGTGACCCAAACGAGCAACTGACCCGTAAACAACGGAATATAGGCTTCAGGTCAGTCTACGGCAAGCTCGCAGACTGGCAGAAGATTCTCTTATGGTCAGCATTCGTAATCGTTCTGTTTATGGTGACATTCCTGCTAATTTCGCTGATCGCCGCCACGGCATTTCGAGTGCTTAGCTGGGCGAAATCATGGTGCGTGTTGTCCAGTGTGCCGCTGGCTGCTGTAACACTTGCATGGATAGGTTTATACCGACACTGGAGTTCCGAACCTGACCGTCTCGTTAAAACAATAGCGATGCTAATGACGACCGTAGCTGTTCTGATCGGGTTTGGGGAGGCCGCCTATGTGCGCTTCGTAAGAGACCTAACGTGGGAACAGGGGGGCGGAGTTTGGGGATATGGCCTCCTGTTTTCATTGTTGGGCTTTATATCATGCTTAGTCACTCTTCGGGTTCCAAGATGGTTCTCTGTCTTGGCTTTAAGCGCATCGGCATGGATGCTTACTCTGTTCTTCCTTGAGGGTATCGCGATATGAAGCTCCAACAGCGCCTGAAACGCAAGGTCCCTCGACTCGGGGCTGAAGCCCCTCGCTCGGGATGACAATCGTTTGGGTGTAAACTGATTCTCGGGATGGCAAGTATTCAGCGCCGAAAAACTGTCACAGCGAGTGTAGGCGGAGTGCACCTCGGCAGCGACGTGCCGGTGGTGGTGCAGTCGATGACCAACACCGACACCGCCGACGTGGCCGCGACCGTCCGCCAGGTAGCCGATCTGGCGCGCGCCGGCTCCGAGCTGGTGCGGGTGACGGTGAATCACGACGCGGCCGCCGCCGCCCTGCCCCGCATCGTCGAAGGACTAGAGCAGCAGGGCGTGCGCGTGCCCATCATCGGCGACTTCCACTACAACGGGCACCTGCTGCTGAAGAAGCATCCCGATTGCGCCCGCGCGCTTGCCAAGTACCGCATCAACCCCGGCAACGTCTCCATCGGCAAGAAGGACGACGACAATTTTCGCACTATGATCGAGGTGGCGATCGCGAACCAGAAGCCGGTGCGCATCGGCGTGAACTGGGGTTCGCTCAACCAGGCGCTCCTGACCCGCATGATGGACGAGAACTCGCGCCGCGCCGCGCCGCTCGACGCCCGCGACGTCACGCTCGAGGCCATCGTGGTGAGCGCCCTCGATTCCGCCGAGCGCGCCGAGAAGTACGGCCTGCGCCCCGACCAGATCATCCTCAGCGCGAAAGTCAGCGGGGTGCAGGATTTGATCGACGTCTATCGCGCGCTGGCCGCGCGCTGCCGCTATCCCCTGCACCTCGGGCTCACCGAGGCCGGTATGGGAGCGAAAGGGATCGTGTCGTCAACAGCCGCTCTTTCCGTGCTGCTGCAGGAAGGCATCGGCGACACCATCCGCGTCTCGCTCACGCCCGCGCCTAACGGAGATCGCACGGAAGAAGTGATCGTGGCCCAGCAGATCCTGCAGTCCCTGGGCATCCGCAGCTTCACCCCGCAGGTCACCGCCTGCCCCGGCTGCGGACGCACCACCAGCACCTTCTTCCAGGAAATGGCGGAGCAGATACAGTCCTACCTGCGCCAGCAGATGCCGGCGTGGAAACAGCGCTACGCCGGTATCGAAGAAATGAAGGTTGCGGTGATGGGCTGCGTGGTGAACGGCCCCGGCGAATCCAAGCATGCCCACATTGGCATCTCGCTGCCGGGAACCTTCGAGGAGCCGAAAGCGCCGGTGTTCGTCGATGGGCGGCTGCTGACCACGCTGAAGGGCGACAGGATCGTCGCCGAGTTTATCGACATTCTGAACGACTACGTGGAGTCACACTACGCGGAGCGCACGGAAGCGACCGCGCGCGCCTAGCCCCGAGAGTTCCACAGTACAAATGTAACTTGTGAAGGGGCACGCCTTCAGGCGTGCCGTAGAGGACTCTCAGAGACTCCGGCTTCAGCCGCTGGCCTCAGGGCCTAAAGGCCGCTTCGGTTGCGGACCGGGTCGGCACAGCTCAAGCCGTGCCCCTTCACCTGTTCTTGAGCCAACCTTTTCCGAGTTGGAATTAGCGGCCATTAGGCGAGCTTCAGCAGCGCGAACGCCGCCACCGCCCACACCGCGAACAGCGCCATGTTGAGGGAAATCCTGAATGCCATGTTGTCCATCAGGTTGTTGTATTCCGGTCCCATGATCCACCTCTGAATTTTGTTCCTGTTCTTTGGACGTAGAGCGCGCGCCATGGTTAGCAGCGCGTGCCCCAATCTCAGTCAGAGGTACGGAGGGTGGTGGGGAAAAGTTCCGTGATGAGAATCGCCGGAATCTGTTCATGTGGCCCGTCGATTTCGGCGATCACGGCGATGCCGGCGATCTCGGCGATTCCCGACGCTCACCCGATCTCGCTGATCTCCCGCAGCTCGGGATAGCGCTCCACCAGCGTTTCCGGCGCCTTCACCTTGCGCCCGGTGATCATGTGCTTCAACTGCAGACCGTTCACCGCCGCCTTGCCCTCGAAATGATTATTGGCGATCACGTATGTGACTTCGGTCTTGCTCGCGATCTCCTCGATGCGCGGCTTCCAGCGGGCGAGTTCGCCTTCGCTATAGAGATAGTTGTAGCGGTCGTGGGGAGCTTCGTGCTCGAACCACTGCTCGTAATTGCGGCCGTGCAGACGCACGTAGCCGATGGGTGCGGTGGCGTGCGTGGTGGGTGCGATGGCGCGTCCCAAGAGCGGTTGGTCGATGTTGCAGAAGCTGACGCCCTTCTCGCTGAAGTAGCCCAGGATGCGCTGGTTATTCCAGCTCGCGTGCCGCACCTCGATCACCCGCGGATATGCCTCGAAACGCTGCAGCAGATGGCTGAGATAGTCGCGGTTCTCCAGCGTGTTCTTGAACGAGATGGGAAACTGCATCAGCAGCGCGCCCAGTTTTCCGGCTTCCGCCAGCGGGTCGAGGCCTTCTTTGACGTCGCGCTCGTCCTTCTCGGTCGGGGAGAGCGTGGCCGCCGAGGTCGGCTGCACCGCGCCGCCCGGCGCGTGCGTGAACGCTTTGTAGAGCTTGGCCGTGAACTGGAACTCGGGGTTCACGCCCGCCACTTTGCGGCACCACAGCTTGGCCAGTTCCGGCTTGATGGGCCCGTAGAACGAAGTGTTGATCTCGATCACGTCGAAGTATCGCGCCAGATACTCGGCGGGATGCTGGTCGCGCTTGAGACGCGCGGGATAGACGATGCCTTCCCAGTCCTTGTACGACCAGCCGGCGGTACCGATGCGAACCTCGCCCACGGAAACGCAGCGTAGCACACGGTGGTCGGTGGTCGGTGGTCGTTAGCAGCGGGTTCGGTGGGACGGCGCCATCTGCTAACGGCCAACGACCAACAGCCAACGACTAATAGAACGCCACCAACACCCAGTTGGTTCCTTCGGGATAGGTGTCGGTGCGGGCGAAGCAGGCCCCGACGGCGAAGGCTTTCGAGGTCGCAAGGTTTGCCAGGTTGCGAAAGTGGGAGCCGAAATTCGCCGGATCGGGATCGTTGAAGGCGAGGCTGGCGCTGACGTTGGGGCGGCCCAGGATCGCTTTGGCGTTGATGCGGTCGTCCTTCGCCATCTGGCAGGCATAGTGCCGGAGCTCGGGATCCTGCCGCCAGGCGATGGGCGGAAGCCTCTTTTGCGCTCTGGCCTGGTTGATGGCGGCCGCGACCGCGGCTTCCAGGTCGCCGGCCGAGAGGGCGGGCACGCTGTGGGCGAAATCGGTGACCGCATACAGCTCGTCGCCATTGCGCACCACGGCCACGCCGACGGCGTTGTATTTGGGATCGAGGATGTTGGCGCGGTGACCGGGAGAGAGCATCCAGTCCTGGTTGATGCCCACCGTGGTCGGCCCCAAAGCGACGTTCTCCGCCGAGGCGCTGAAATGGATGCTGGTGGCCGCGATGCGGTCGCGCAGGCCGGGTTCGCCCGGGAACTGGTGCGAGAGCCGGCCGCGACGCGCCATCTCCGCCGCGTGCTTGCGCGCCGCCTGAGCCAGCCACTCGTTCCACTCCAACTCCGGTACGCCGGCTTCGGCGCGGTCGCGGTTGGTCATGCGGAACAACTCCTGCTCTGCCGCGGCCGACTCGGAACCCTGCGGCCGGGCCGCGGCGTGCAGTGCCATCAGCGCAACCAGGCCGGCCATCGCCATCCTTGATTTTGACCCGCTCATCATCTGGGCCATCTTACGTGAGATCGGAGTCAGAAGAAAAAGGCCTCCGCTTTCGCGGAGGCCCGTTCTCCTGTGACTCGATTACTGGTGGCGCGCGTTGTGCTTGTCGCGGTAGATTGCCTGCGACGTCCGGTTCTGCTCGCGGTTGATCTTGGCCCGGTCCGCCGCGGTGAGCCCACCATTGGCCTTCATGCGAGCTTCCTGGCGGTTGATGTGGGCCTCCCGGGCTTCCAGCCGGGAGGTTTCGCCCGCGGTCAACTGCCCGCTCTTCACGCCCTGCGCAATGCGGTCCTGCTGGTTTTCTTTGCGTGCGTTGATCTCCTGGTTCGACTGCGCAACCGCCGGAAGCGCCAGCGCGCCGAACAATACCACTGCCGTGAGTCTCCCTGTCCAGTTCATCGATCGTCTCCTTGTGATGGTTAACTGCGCGGCTGGCGTTTGTTTCCGCAGCCTGCTGTCAATGTCGTGAACCCAACTCGTCCTGGGATGTCGCGAGACGCGGAGGATTTCGTGATAACTCTGGGACATCGTCCGCGCGGATTTTCAGAGCAACTTTTTCGGAGAAGATGGGTTGCGGGGCGGGTGTCTACAGGCCCGCTTCGATCCGCGATCTTGGGTCGAGGTAATCGCGCAGCGCATCGCCGATGAAGTTGAACGACAGCACCGCGATCATCACCGCGGCGGCGGGGAACAGCACCAGGTGGGGAGCGTCGAAGAGGTGGGCGCGGCCGTCGTTGAGCATCGAGCCCCAGCTCGCCGTGGGCGGCGGCACGCCCAGGCCGAGGAAACTCATGGTCGCTTCCGCCAGCACCGCACCAGCCATGCCGATGGCGCCCTGCACGATCACCGGCTGGATCATGTTGGGCAGGATGTGGCGGGTGATGATGCGCCAATCGCTCGCGCCCAGCGCCCGCGCCGCCTCCACGAATTCTCGCTCTCGCGTGGCCAGCACCTGGGCGCGCACCAGGCGCGCGTATCCCACCCAGCCTCCGATCGAGAGCGCCAGGATCAGGTTGAAGATGCCCGGCCCGAGGAACGCGACAAAGGCGATGGCCAGCAGGATTCCGGGGAAAGAGAGAAATGCGTTCATCAGGATAACGTTGACGAAGCGGTCCACGCGTCCGCCGTAATATCCGGCGATGCAGCCGACGATCAGGCCGATGGAGAGCGATGCCGCCACCACGCTCACCCCCACCAGCATGGAAATGCGCGCGCCGTGGACGATGCGCGAGAGGATGTCGCGACCGAGTTCGTCGGTGCCGAACCAGTGCGCCGCCGTCGGACCCATAAGGCGAGCAGGCAAGTTGATCTGCGCGGGATCGTAAGGCGCGAGCCAGGGCGCGAAGATGGCACACAGAACGAAGATGGCCACCATCACCACGCCCGCGGTAGCCAGCGGGTTGTAGCGCGCGGCGCGGGTCAGTTGCCAGTTGCCAGTTGTCAGTTGCCAGGTTTCAGTTGCCATGTGCTACATCACTGCCGAATCCTCGGGTTCGCCACCGAGTACAGCAAGTCCGTCACAAAATTCACGGCCACGTACGTGAGCCCGATCGCCAGGATGCAGCCTTCGACCAGGTAGTAATCGCGATTGGAAATTGCCTGAATCGTGAGCCTGCCGATGCCCGGCCAGGAAAAAATCGTCTCCGTGACGATGGCGCCCGCGAGCAGCGCGCCGAACTGCAGCCCCACGACGGTCAGCACCGGGATCAGGGCATTGCGTAGCGCGTGGCGATACACCACCGTGCGCTCGGGCAGGCCCTTGGCGCGGGCGGTGCGGATGTAATCCTGCCCCAGCTCTTCCAGCATCGAGGTGCGGACCATGCGCGTCAGGATGGCGGCCAGCGCGCCTCCCAGCGTGATCGCCGGCAGCACCAGGTGGGCCAGCGTGCCGCTTCCTGACACCGGCAGCGCGCCCAGCTTGATGGCGAAAAACAACATCAGCACCGGCCCCAGCGCGAAGTTGGGGAACGAGAGCCCGAGCAGGCTGACAAAGCTGATCACGCGGTCGTCCCAGCGGTTGCGGCGCCGCGCCGAACGCACCCCCGCCGGGATAGAGAGCGCAAGCGCCACGGCCAGCCCGGCGAGGGTCAGTTGCAGCGTGAACGGATATCGCTCGGCGATCACCGCGGCCACACTGCGGTTGTAGCGCAGCGATTGTCCCAGGCTCCCGTGCAGCACGCCCCGCCAGTAATTCACATACTGCTGCCCGATGGGAACGTCGAGCCCGTAGGCATGCCGCACCGCCTGCAGGTCGGCGCTGGTGGCGCCCTCGCCCAGCATCTGTTGTATGGGATCGCCCGGCACCAGGTGAATCAGCAGGAAGACGATGGAAACCACCAGCCAGATCACCGGCAGCATGTAGAGCAGTCGGGTGGCGGTGTAGCGGAGCATCAATCGCCCGCCTGCGCCTGCCTGGCATCCGCCGGTTCCACCTTCACGCTCGCAATGCGGTGCCCGTCCACCTGCAGCACGGTGAAGCGGTTTCCCTGATACTCGAACGACTCGCCGCCCTTGGGGATCTTCTGCAGCCGCGCCATCACGAAGCCCGCCAGGGTCTCGAAGCCTTCGTCGCGCGGCAGCTTGAGTCCCTGCTCGATCTCCAGCTCATGTATGTTCTCGGAGCCATCCAGCACGGCGGCGCTGGGACCGGCGGCGGCCAGTGGCGGTTCCTTGGCGGCGTCGTACTCGTCTTCCATTTCGCCGACGATCTGCCGCAGCACGTCTTCCACGGTCACCACCCCGACGGTCGAGCCAAACTCGTCCACCACCACCGCCAGGTGGCGCTTGCGTTCTTTGAACTCGACCAGCAGATCGGCGACCGGCTTGGTCTCCGGCACCACCAGCACGTCGCGCATGATGTGGTGCAGGCGGGTGCTGCCCGGGCTCAGCGGCGGCAGCGATCCGTGCTTCATGCGCAGGTGCATCAGCCGCACCAGGTCGCGGACGTACAGCATGCCCACGATGTGTTCCGGACCGCGCTCAGGGTCGTAGACCGGGATACGCGAGCGTTTGGCCTCGACCACCTTGCTGAGGGCTTCGTCGAGCGTCATGTTGGCGGGCAGGGAGAAGATGTCCGGACGCGGGACCATGATTTCGCGCACGGTCACATTGCCCAGCTCGAGAGCGCGGTGGATCATGTCCTCCTGCACCTCGGGCAGGATGCCGCCCTCGCGGGCCGAGGTGACGATCAGCTTCAGTTCTTCCGTCGAGTGCACGGCGGCCTGGCGGACCTGCGGCATTCCAAAGACGCGCAGCACGGCTCGCGCCGAGCGGTTCATCAGGTGCAGGAACGGCCGGCTGATGGTGATGAACACGTCCAGGGGCCGGGCCACGGCGATGGCCACCCGCTCCACGCGTCCCAGGGCCACGGACTTCGGCACCAGCTCGCCCAGCGTGACCAGCAGGTAGGTGATGGTGGCAAACGCCAGCCCGATGCCGATGCCGTGGGCGTACAGGGCGGCGTGGGGCACGTTGCCCAGGACCGCCTGAATCAGGCGGGCGATGGTGGCTTCGCCCACCCAGCCCAGTCCCAGGCTGCACAGCGTTACCCCAAACTGCACCGCCGCCAGCAGATCCGGCAGATTGTGGTGAAGCTTCAGCACGGCGCGAGCGCCGATGCGGCGGGCCGCGACCATCTCCTGGATGCGGGTGTCGCGGATGTTGATCAGGGCGAACTCAGCCGCGACGAAGAAGGCATTGGCCGCCACCAGCAGGACCACGACAAATACCCGCAGCACGACCAGCGAAACCATGGATTGCTGATTTTAGCATTCCCGCGAGGACAGAAAATTGATTCATTGATTCTGGCGCCGCCTGCAGGCCACGCCGGACGGGTGGCCCACTCAAGCCCGGTTTTGGCTTGAGTGGGGATGTTCGACAGCTGGACAGAGTGTTCCCGCCGCTCGTTCGCGCTTTCGCGCCCATTCCGACTCGATCTCCAGCGTACGTCACAGCCGGCTGCTGGTTTTGGGGTTAGCCTCCAACATTCCCACTCTAAATTTCGCAAAGAACGCGGAATTTAGAATGGCCGCGATTCACCTAGACAAGGTTCAGAAGTCGATGGCTGCTGCCAGAGCTTTGACGAACCAGCTTTTCTTCGATCACCTTTTGGTCATCCATTCGATGCCATTGAACGGCAATCTCTTCGATTGTTCGACCATACGCTAGGACGTTCTTAACAGCATCCTCAAGCGTATAGAACCCACCATCATCCTTTGGCGGACGAACGAAAAAGTGGGTGTTGTCCTCCATCGAGGTTCCGAGCTTGTAGTAGGAAACATTGGCGAGAGGACTGGTGTCGTTAGGCGGGGGAACACCTCGTTTCGCTCTACGCGAGTCAGACCATTTCTTGTTGAGAGCAAGAAGTTCCTGCATCAGATCGTGGGGGAAAAATCCAATCTCAATTCCCGCTTCGACCAGGGAAGAGTGCCCATATACCGATTCGTCCTTGTCAGCCATACCCGACACGACTCGCGCAACTTTGCCGTCGATCAGGCGTTCAGTGCAGGGCTTCTTCGGCGGCTTGCGCGTGGAGCAAGGCTCCAGTGTCGTATAGACGGTCGCGCCCTGTACATCCGCTCCGTTCAATTTCTTCAGGGCACAATACTCGCCATGATCCCCGTTGCCTGATTCGCCGCGGTACCCGGTCGCTAAAATTTTGCCGTCCTTCACAACGACCACACCGACATACGGGTGTAGTTCGCCATCATCCTCAGCGATGCTCTTTCGAGCTTCGGCGATTGCCATTTCGCAGAATGTCTGATCCAACGTGGTTTGAATGAGTTGCGATCCTGATTTCGTTAAAGAAACATCCGCAAGGAACTCGTCAGGTATCGCCATATTTTTCAGCTTTGTGAGATGTCTGCTGGCGATGCCGATCCTCAACATGGCGGCGTGCATGGTGCTGGCGATAGCCGGAGCATCTACGTTGTCGTCAATAGTGTGACCACCACGGAAAAAGTTCAAGAAGTCAGCGTAACTCGCAATTGGAGCCTGTGTAATCTGAGGATAGATGCTTCCCTGTGGCAGCTTTTTGAGGATGAGCATGAATTCTAAACTTTTCCAGCGTTCCGAATTACTCCGTCCCCGCCTATTATAAATTTAGGTCGCGACTGGTGGAACGGCCACTGGCGGGTGGCCCACCCGAACGCGTCGAGTAAGCCCAGTCCTTGATCTCCAGCAGAAATCTCGAGGGTGCCCCATCCTAACGTCGCGCTTTTCGACGTTAGGGTGGGGTCTTTGACTTTTCCTTTCTCCACGTGGGAAGTCTTGCCCACTACGGTCCCAATTTTTCCTTGAGAAGCCAATGGAGAATTTCCTCCCCCGTAGCGGGCGCAGTCAGGTGAAGCTGCAGGTCATGTCCGGTTTCAGGGGCGATCAATACTTCATACCGGACAGAGTAGTAGGGCTTTTCTTCATTGAACACATTTTGTCGGGTACAGACCAGGCCATCTTCGTCGCAGAAGACGCGGTCATGCTCACCCAGTACGATAAGTGTTGGGACACTGATTGCGTGAGATGGCGCGGTCTGTTGCGGCGGAAAGTCAAATAGCGGGTAGGCCGCCAAAAATTCTGGGCCCGATACAGTATCTTTTAGCCGCTCATCGAGAGCGATCACATAGGGTTCTGCCGTCGGAGTCCAATAAAAAAGCGAGGCTCGCGTGCCGGGCAGGAAGGTCAGGTAACCAGCGTCGAAGCCCGAGGTGGCAAATTTCGGGTCAGAAGGAGCGGAGTAAGCGTCTGCGAAAGCCAGCGCGAGCCACGACGGTTTGAGCGAATGCAAGAGCCCGGTCAGAACGAAGGCATCGACATCCGTGGCAATCGACGCCTCGAGCCAGGCATAGACGGTGCCCAGCGAGTGACCAACCCAGATCACGCGAGAAAACGCGTGACCGCCTATCGCGCCGCTCCTAAGCATACCGACTACCTGGTGCATGGCCTCGGCCCCATTGGGGAGCGTGACCGAAGCGCTGTCTGGATGGGTGCTTTGACCGTAACCCAGCCGTTCAACGTTGAACGTGGCGTATCCGGCTTTGGTCATCTTGCGCACGTAAGAATAGAAATTCGGCCTGTATGGCCAATCCGAGTAGTACCTGTTGTAAGTGGCGCCGTGAACCAGCAACTGCACGGCGGAGGGTGTCCCGTGTGGCGGGACGCAGAGTTCACCGTATAGCGTGGCGCCCGGGACTGCTGGCTGTGCCAGTGATACCGGCACCTGCAATTCCTGGCATTGCGGCAATGCCTCATCATCGTGATGATCCTTAGCCACTGCCGCTGGCGTTACCCAAAGGCTCGCCGTTGCGACCGCCAACGCAGCCAGCCACCGTAACAATTGTGTTCTTTTATACCCATATACAGAAATCGTTTTACTCATGTTCTTATCCTTTCTTTTTCCCCGTTTTCAGCCTGAGCTATGCGCAGCCATGGCTGGCCGAGTGAAGGCAGAAACAGCAGACCCTTTGGAGGAACCCGTGGGACCTACGAACATTGCCGATGGCCGAATAAACCTGAGAAAAGGAACAACAACAGTGCCAGCTGGGGAGGATGGCGGATTATGCACACCCGCTTGAGAGGTGTCAACGGGAATCGGTGGGTTTCCTCGTCCAGTGGGCGATTCGGGGGCAGGGACGGGTGGGCCACTCAAGCCTGGTTTTGGCTTGAGTGGGGAAATTTGGGGACAGACGAAACGCTCCCAGTAACTAGTTTGAATCGCACCCCAGAGAGAAGCGCAGAGCGGCACAGACCTCATTCATTCGTGCGGAACTAAGCTGGGCCACACGTTTCCCCAGGCGCTGTTGCGACACCGTAACTGCATGGTGCAGGTTCACCGCGCACGGGGACTTCATGCCGTCCTCCTCATTCAGAACCACTTCCGATGGCACGCCGCGAATGGTGGAAGTGACAGGCGCAACCGTAACGGTGGATAAATACGCGATGGCGCTGTTGCGGGTGAGCACGAGGGCCGGTCGTTTCTTGTCGGGCGCGGCAAACTGGTAGAGCCGAACCTCGCCTCGGGCTATTCTTCCGGCCACGCGGCCTCCGATTCCCAAGCCCGCGCTTCCGCGCCGGCTTGCGACTGTCGCGAGTAGCCTTGGCGGTCGCGCTCTTCATTGGCTCGCAGTTCCAACCGGCGGAGATGTTCCCGCAGGGCGTCGCGCACCAAAGCGGAGCGGTTCCGCCGAGTGCGCTTCGCGGCTTGGTCGGCGGCGTGTAACAGCTTTTTATCCAGCACGATTTGAACGATTTGCATATGTGGAGTCTATTCCACAGTATACTCCACATAGAAGACATTTCAAAGCAAACTGTTACATTACACGACGGGTGGCCCATGCAAGCGTGGTTGTGGCTTGAGTGGGGCAGTTCCACTGCTGAACAGAGTTGCAGGTTACGCTGAGCGCAGCTAAATTAGGTGCGAGAGTTGGAGCTGTACATGAAAAGGCCCGTCCCCGTGGAATCTGCCTCCGCATTCATCGACGAGAAGATCAAGGAACTTGGGGACTGGCGCGGGAAGACGCTCGCGA